>JAYQQG010000020.1:0-33179 GCA_038145765.1 Verrucomicrobiales bacterium | reverse complement strand
CAGTTGCAATCCCGGAAAAGTGTTGGCAAATTGCAACTGAGTCATGGGTTCCGCTCAATCCAGTCCAGCTAAACTGGCCATTTCGGAAAATCGCAAAACGGCCTTGTTAAGCCTGTTGGCTGATGAAGATTCACAGGTATTCATTGCCGTACGCGACGAAGTTCTTTCTTTAGGCCCAGCGGTGTGCGATTGGCTCAACGATTTTGTATTGGATGAAAACTTGCTCTTGCGACGTCGCGCACGCGATATCATCTCCCATTTCAAACGCCAAGAGGCCGACACGGAATTTTCGGCATTTTGCCTAAACCACGGCGAAGATTTTGAACTCGAAGCAGCCTGCTGGCTGCTTGCCCGCACAGTGGATCCGGACATCAACACTGATGCCTACCGCGCCGTGCTGGACGATTACGCTCATGACCTGATGCAACAGATCGATTTCGGCTCTGAACCGGAAGGCATCATGGCTTCCATTAACCGATATTTATTTCAAACCCAACGATACACCGGCAACGAAGTCAACTACTATTCCGCGGACAACAGCTACCTCAATCGAGTCATTGACCAACGTGCCGGCAATCCCATTTCGCTGTGCATGATCTACCAATTGGTCAGCCGAAGACTCGGCCTACCGGTCAATGGCATTGGTTTACCCGGCCATTTCCTTTGCCGCTTCCAAACGCCCCGGCAGGATTATTACATTGATGCTTTCAATAAAGGCCGGCTCCTCACCCGATCCGACTGCATGAAATATTTGAAACAAGCCGGCTACGAATTTCACGAAGCGTTTCTCATGCCCGCCAGTTCCCGGCGCATACTCCTGCGCATGTGCAGCAACCTGCACCAGATTTATCAGCGCGACAACCAACCCGCTGATGCGGCGCGCCTCCAGGGTTACATCATTGCCCTATCGAAATAGGCAAAATAAATTGCGTTAAGCCTTTGATTTACAATACGTTCTGCATAGCCTCCCCGCGCAAGGTCAAGGAGGCCACGCCATGCTGCATATTCTCATCAACCGGGATGGGCGCCATTTAGGGCCCTATACCTACGATCAGGCCTGTCAACTGCTCGCCGAGGGGAAGCTGCATACTTGGGATATTGCTTGGCCCGACGGCAGCCGTGAATGGGTGACCCTTGATCAAATCGAAGGCCTGACCGACCGCGCCTTTGCCTTGCGGGAACAACGGCGTGCCGAAGCTGCGGCTGCCGCCACCGCTGCCTTGGAAGGTCGCCCAGCCGCCCCGACCGCTCAGTTTATGGTGTCGCGTCAGCACACCGAGATTCCGCAGCGCAACTGGATGCGAATCGGGGTCTGGACGGCAATGATCGGCGTCCTCACCCTTTCGCTCGTCGTTTGGCTGAAATTCCTTAATGAGAAAACATTGATGGAATCCTTGGAACGCCGCGGCGACAACCTCACCTACGAACAGGGGCAGGACGCCCCCTTTGATGGCACAGCTTACGCATTCTTCAACGACGACTCGCAATGGGAACAAATCGATTTTTCTGAGGGTGTCCGCCACGGCCAACGCACCGTGTGGCATATAAACGGCAGGGTCGCCCTCAAGGAAACCTACCAAAACGGACTACTCACTCAGGCCACCAGTTACGATTTCCAGGGAGGCCTTTCCGGCCAAATGCAAGGGGGCGCCGGCACTGTTTTACTTTATTGGAATGACACCGGCATCCGTTCGCAGGAATTGGTTTACGAAAATAACAGGATCATTCGGCGCACCATCTGGAACCGCGAAGGGCATTTGCTCTCCATCATTCCCCCTCCCGTGCAAGTTGAACCCCCAACGCTTAAGCCAATCACCAGCATCACCAACAACCCGCCGCCCGTTACGCAAAGCACAAACACCAACGCCCCCTCGGCTGTGCCCGGACTCCCTCCTGCCCGCACACGCACGTGGTTGATTGGCAAAACCTACACCCCCACCCCAGCGGGCCAAGTCGACAAACGCATCGACCTGGTTTACCTCAATCAATTCTACACCAAAATCGTTGAAGACTTCGGCAACCCCGACGAGATCATCGAAGGCAAAACCTACGCTTATCGGAACATGAAAGTTCGAAATCTGATCGATGACACCTTTCAATCAACCGTGCATTTCCTCTTCGTCAATGGCACGGTCACTGAGGTGCAGACTTTCCCTTAAGTTATTTCAGCTGCAACAGCTCCGTCTCTGTCCAGGCCCCCTCACGACTGGCATGCCGCTGTTGATATTGGCGCACCTGATCCACCGACACCGGATCAGCGCGATGCTCCCATTCACGCCGTGCAAAGGTAAGGATGGCTGCAATTTGATCAGGCTGAAATCCCTGCAGCGCCGGCATCGTCATATTGTACTGACGACCGTGCACTGTAATCGGTCCCGTCACCCCGTGAACAACGATACCGATTGCCCGGTCGGCCGGCCCCACCATAAAGGGTGAATCAATCAAAGGCGGCGCTTTACCTTCCTCTCCCAAGCCATTGGCCTGATGGCAGGCCGCACAGGTTGCGGTATATAGAATCTTACCCAGATCATAAGCCTGTTGTTCTGCAGCCGTCAAAGCGCGTGGCGGCTTGGGCGGTCGGGCGGCTTCGCCCCAGACGATAAACTTGGCCAGACGCCCCACGCGTTCTTTCACCTGTTGGTTTTGACTGTCGGCCATTGCTGCCATGGCTACGGGTTGCGACTTAAATGCCACCGGCTTGAGTGCTCGCCCCTTAGGAAAAGCTGCTTTGTAGATTCCATCCAACAGATTCACTTTAGCCTTCACCGGCAAACTTTGAATTAATTTGAGCAGCTGTTCCAAACGCACGGCGTTGCGCTGCCTGGCCACACAGCCCGCCAGGGACTGGACGACCGCCCGCAACTCACTGCGATCCCGCCATGCTTTCGCAGCCGCAACCCGCTGCAAGAACTCCAATTCACGCCCGGCCAATCCACTGATCAATCCATCACGGACCACACTATCAGTCGCGTGCTCCACCACAAAGGCTCGCAACAACGGTTCCGCACCCGGCACTTTGATAGCGGGCAAGCTTAAGGCAACTTGTCGGCGCACATCCGGATCCTCGTCGCGCACCACTTCATTTAAAGCGGGCAACAACGAAGCCTTGGCTTCGATATCAGCCTCACTGGATCCTAGTGTAGCCGTGTAAGACTCTGCGACACGCAATGCCGCAATTCGAACTCGCGCGTGATCATCGCCCAATGCTTTTGCGATCGTGACTGCATCCAGTCCACCAACCCCTTCGAGCGTCCACAGCGCATGCTGCCTGGCTAAATGCGATTCACTATGGGTTGCTGTTTCACGCAACAAAGGCACGGATCCTTTTTCGTCCCGTTCCACCAACAATCGTTGGGCCGTATCACGCAACCAGCCGTTTTCAGATTCCAAATGTCCTGTGAGTTGCTCGTAATCCTGCCCGGAAAGCTTGGGAGCCGGCTTGGGTTTTCGGCCCGTGTGCACAACGCGGTAAATTCGACCGAGACCAATATGTTTATCGAGTTTGCGTTCAATGATTTGCTTGCGAAGAAATGTGGTGACGTAGTGTTTGTGCTGTAAAATTCCGCGATATAGGTCAACGATGTACACACAGCCATCCGGCCCATTATATAGACTCACCGGCCGAAACCGCTCATCGGTTGAGGTCAACCATTCCGTCTGATGATACGCATTGGCTCCGGATGGTTGCCCATCTTTCCAAGTGATTTTCTGTAGGCGAATCATGTTCCCACAGGGCTCCGGGATGAACGCATCGCCCACCAGCTCGGCCGGATACTGGTCTCCCCGATAAATTACCGGCCCACTAGCTCCGGTCCAGCGTGCCAGCCGCCCCGCGCGCAACATGCCGTCTTGGTAGCCGCGATTGATGCCCGTGTTCAGTCGGCCGGTCCATACACTGCTATCCCCCCAAAGGCGATGACCAATCCCGTTCTTAGTGGGATGATGCGGATTACGCACGGAATAAATCCCAGATATGGTATCGCCAAACAAGGGAGCTGAATTGCTGTTGTAGTAGAGGCGACCATAGTTATCCTGAGTGATGCCCCATTGACCGCGAAACACCGTGTTCTCCACAACGACCTTGCCATCCACAAACTTAAGCCGCTTGGAAGATTTGGCGTTGTACATCCAGTTATCCAAACCGGGCATCAGACCGTTTTCCGTGTGTTCCACCGGCCCTTGTGTGGCATACCCATTAAACGCCTCAGTCTTTTTATCGGCCTTCAAATCCCCATTTGTATCCTGACAATACCAGAGAATCGGTGGTTCAGAAACTAACACGCCCCCTTTCACCAACGCGACCGCCCGTGGAGTGTTCAAGCCACTGAGGAACTCCGTCCGCTTGTCCATCCGACCATCGCCATCGGTATCCTCGAGCACGGCTACGCTACCGACTTTAGCATCTTCTCCTGTCCCATCCACATTGGGCATATACGCGCGCATTTCCACTACCCACATGCGTCCATCTTCATCAAATTTCATAGACACGGGGTCATGCACCAGCGGATCGGCCGCAGCGATTTCGATACGGAAACCGGGTGCCAACTTGAATGTCTTCAGAGCCTCCTCTGGGGTCAAAGCCGGTGCTGGCGGCACATCAAATTTTTTCCAAACATCGGGCTGTTCCTGGCCTCTGCGATCACCGCGTTGGGCAAACGTGGGTTGCGTCAATATCAGCCACAAACCGGCGTTGAGGATGAAGGTGAAAGCATGTCTCATATTGGAGCGAGCACGATAAAAGCCCGTTCAGTTACTGACAAGACGCAATTGGATTGTGAATCGTTCCCCCTTGTGAATTGGGGGTTCGCTGCTTTGATCTGCAGTCCAATGAAGGCGCTGAAATTACTTTTTCTGACCGGCATGGCTTTAGTTTTGGGCGTGGGCTGTTTTACCACCGCTGACGACAAATCCAAATTTACCCCGATCCCATGGCGAACCGATTCCGTGGAACGCCGGTACGATAAACCGGTGGCAGATGTCATGGCGGCAACCCGTACCGCACTCGGGGCCATGGGCACCATCACCGGTGAGGAAGCCACCAAGAGTGTGGTTAGCGCCCGCATCAACACCCGTTATGTCTGGGTAAAAGTCTCACCCGATCCGCAGGCACCCGACGCCATTTCCGCTGTCAAAATTCAGGTGCGCACCAAGTACCGCAATCCCGATCAACAAACCGCCTCGGCCATTGCCGAACAAATTACCTTGGCCTTGATTGCCGCAGCGAATCCGCAGCCACAAAATTAGACCAAGTCCTGCATCCGAGTGAGGCGCGCTTGTGCCTCTTCAGCAAATGGCAAATCCGGGAACCGCGCGATAATCTGCTGTAGACATTGGCGCGCGCCTTCCGGATTCTTTTTTTCAATATGCCAGTCGGCCATCAGATTGAGCCAGCGCGCCAAATCGCGGGCCTGCTGAAAGGGGTTGGCGAATAGTTTGTTGAGTTCCTCCCAAGCCAAATCCGGCTTGCCGTAGCGGTTGAAATAAAGACGTGCCAATTGTTCCCGCGTGCGGTTGTCCAGCGGATGTTTTTCTAACTGCTTGAGGCATTCGGAGACCAACTCACTGGCGTCCCGGCGGTCGTTGGAATCCACCGAGAAATCCAAACGCGCCAAACGTTGGGCACTAGCCAACTCAATCCCTGTATTTGGAAAACGATCCCGCAACCCGACCAGCGTCAGCCGCATGGCATTATCCTGTCCTTCCTTCTTTTGCCAATCAGCCAGTTGATTCAATGCCCGCGCGATCTGTCCGGGTTCATGGTGCGGCTGGGCCGCAATGGATAACAACGTGCCCTCCGCGGTGGCAAAGTCCTTCAGGGATTCCATCTGAATCGTGGCCTTGAGCATCTGCCCCTCGAAGTCATCCGGAAACTGTTCCAACTCTTGGTCGATCAATCGAATGGCTAACTCCGGTTTACCCGACCGCCATTTGGCTTCCGCCACGGAATATAGCGGCTTGGCTTCCACCTCTTCCCCACCTCCCATCAAGGAATTGATGGCCTTTCCTCCCAGCAAATCGATCGCCGGCCCCACCCAAAGCAGCCCCAAGATGAATGCCGGGGCGATGACCAAAATCATCCCCATCGGCCCCATGCTTAAGCAACCCACAATAATCGCCAGCATCAAACCGCTGGCCGCGAGCTTCAGGATCAGCGGCCCTGTCTCGTCATGCTCATTGGCTTGCATACGCTTGTTTTGATAGAACATCCACGCCGCCAACAACGCCACGAGCCCCAACACTGCCATGATACAGAGCCACATTGCTTATGGCTTGGGAGCCGATTCTAGTTCGAAGACAATCGCCGTGCGGGAGCCGGCCTGCTCGTTGCGCATCTCCATCTCTTTGAGATGCCATTGGCCATCAATTTTTTTGAACGCTTTCGGTTCAAAGATTTTTAGGAGTTTGCCATCCGCATCAAATAACTCGGCACGCACGATCCCCATGGAATCTTCATCCACCCAACTCACCACTTTACTATAGCCACCCGGCAAGATTTTCGCCGGCCGGCTCACCAGCACACTACACAGCTCGCCTCGCCGCAACTTGCGCTCTACAACCTTCTGGTTGGGCCAACGCAACATTTCCAGACCCAGATCCGCGATCCAAAAATCCGCACCGGCAAATGGTGTCATCGCTTCGGTATCACTGAGTTTTTTTGACACCTGCTTGGAGTCAACCCACTGATACTCCGTATCTTTTCCAACTTGCGCCCGTACGGTCAGTGTTCCGGTGGCCACGGTGTATTGATTAACCAATGCATTTCCAATGGAGAACGTACGAAACTGCACTGGCTCTGTCCGCCGCTTCCCGCCTCTCGGCGGCCGAATCCGCAATGTGCCTTTGCCATTTACCGCATTCACGGGACGCAACGCTTGCATGTATAACGCCATCTGCGCCCCAAATCGTGTTTGCATCTCCTCCTCGGTTATAGTTTGAAACACACGCGCCTGCGGATCCTGCATAATATGATCCGGCTTAACCCCAGCCCGTATATAAACCGCCCCGAGGAACACCCAAAAAGTAAGAAGTACACGCATGGATTCAGTCGTTCCAACAGGCTAGATTCGCCTTGCTGCACTCGCAAGGGAACATTCCCCACAGTGTGCCATTACCCGAATCATGCGCCTGCCAAAGTGCGCCATTAAGTCTCATTGTCACACTGGTATCGGCTGTAAAATATAAAAAACCAATGAAAAAATGTGATAATCTTTCTGGCATTTGGGTTGCTTAATAGACGCGATTATTTGTGCCTTGGCACAGGATAAGGACTTTTATGGGAAAAATTTTAGGCATTGATTTGGGGACCACGAACTCGTGTATGGCCGTGATTGAGGGTGGCGAGTCGACGGTATTGGAGAATTCGGAGGGTAAACGCACCACCCCTTCGGTGGTGGCCTTTGCCAAAAACGGCGAACGACTGGTGGGAGACGCCGCCAAAAGACAGGCCGTAACCAACCCGGCCAACACCGTGTTTTCCGCCAAGCGCTTTATCGGCCGCAAATACAAGGAAGTCGCCGAAGAATCCAAACGGATGCCTTACAAGGTGGTGGAAGGCAAAAACGGTGACGCCGCCATTGAGGTGGAAGTCGAAGGGGCTCCCAAGGCCTACAGCCCTCAGGAGATTGCCTCGATGGTTCTAGCCAAGCTCAAGGCCGATGCCGAGATGCGCTTGGGCGAATCCATTTCTCAAGCGGTCATTACCGTACCGGCCTACTTCAACGACTCTCAACGTCAAGCCACCAAGGATGCCGGCTCCATTGCCGGTCTGGACGTGCTGCGTATCATCAACGAACCCACCGCCGCCTCGCTCGCGTATGGTTTGGACAAAAAGGATGATGAGCAAATCGCCGTGTACGACCTGGGCGGTGGCACGTTCGATATCTCTATCCTTGAGATCGGCGACCAATTCTTTCAGGTGAAAGCCACCAACGGCGACACCCACCTCGGTGGTGATGACTGGGACAATGCGATCATCGACTGGGTGGTGGACGAATTCAAATCCGATTCCGGTATCGACCTGCATGGCCAACCCGATGCCATGCAACGGATCAAGGAAGAGGCCGAGAAAGCAAAGATCGCCCTGTCCAGTTCGCAAACCTACGAAATCAGTCTGCCTTTCATTACCGCTGATCAATCCGGCCCGAAGCACATCAAGATCGAACTCACCCGTGCCAAGCTGGAACAACTGACCGACGATCTCTTTGAGCGCACCACCGGTCCAGTGAAGGAGTGCCTGAAGGATGCCGGCCTGAACAGCGGCGATATCGATGAACTCGTGCTGGTCGGCGGCATGACTCGCATGCCCCGCGTGGTGGACACCGCCAAGGCTCTGCTGGGCAAGCAACCCAATCAGGGCGTCAACCCCGATGAGGTTGTGGCCATCGGTGCGGCGATCCAGGGCGGCGTGCTGAACAAGGACGAAGGCCTGGACAGCGTGCTACTGCTGGACGTGACGCCCCTCTCGCTCGGCATCGAGACTGAGGGCGGCATTTTCACCAAACTCATCGAGCGCAACACCACCATTCCCTCGAAGAAATCGCAAATTTTCTCGACCGCCGCGGATAATCAGCCCGGCGTGGATGTGCAGGTTTTTCAGGGCGAACGCCCGATGGCCAACGATAATAAAAAGCTTGGCAACTTCAAACTGGACGGCATTGAGCCCGCCCCGCGTGGCATGCCGCAGATTGAGGTGAGCTTTGATATCGACGCCAACGGCATTCTCCACGTGAGCGCCAAGGACAAAAAGACCGGCAAGGAACAGAAGATAACCATCAAGGATTCCAGCGGCCTGTCCGAGGATGAAATTGAGCAGATGAAAAAGGATGCCGAGGAAAATGCCGAGGCGGACAAGCAACGCCAGGAACAAGTGCAGGCCCGAAACGAGGCCGACACCACCGCCTATGCCGCGGAGAAATTCCTGAAAGAGAACGGCGAGAAACTTTCCGATGACACCAAGGGCAACGTGGAAAAGGCCGTTGAAGAATTAAAGGAGAAACTGCAAGGCGATGATCTCGAGGCCATCAACAGCGCGAAAGACGCGGTGAACGAGGTCATGCAGGCCGCCGCCGGCGAGGCTTACAAAGCCGCCACCGATGAGGAAGGCACCGAAACAGATGCAGATACCGCGCCCGAGGCCAAGGCCGATAAGGAAGAGGACGGCCCGGTCGTGGAAGCCGAGGTGGTCGACGAAGAAAAGAAATAGTTTAATCAACAGTTTCCCGCGGCGGGTGCCACGGGAACACAGTCACAGAAACCCCAAACTCAAAAACAACAAACACACAATGGCTAAACCCAAAATCAAGCCCCTTGGCGACCGCGTGCTCGTGGAACCTGCCGAGGAAGCTGAAGTAAAAAAGGGCGGAATCATCATTCCCGATTCCGCGAAAGAAAAACCGCAGGAAAGCAAAGTCATCGCACTGGGCACCGGCAAGACTGACGACAGCGGCAAGAAAATTGCCTTCGAAGTCAGTGTCGGCGACATCGTGTTGACCAACAAGTATGGCGGCACCGAAATCAAAATCGACGGCGTCGAGTACAAGATCCTGAATCAGGACGACATCCTCGCGGTGATCGGCTAACCCCAAAGAAACTAGAGAAAAATCATGTCAGCCAAACAACTCGTATTTGACGAAAAGGCCCGCCAGAACATCCTTCGGGGTGTGGAAAAACTGGCCAAGGCCGTGAAGGTGACCCTCGGCCCCAAAGGCCGCAACGTGCTCATCGACAAGAAATTCGGCTCCCCCACCGCCACCAAGGATGGTGTGACCGTGGCCAAGGAAATCGAGCTCGAGTGCCCGTATGAAAACATGGGTGCCCAAATGGTGCGCGAAACCGCCAGCAAGACCAGTGACGTGGCCGGTGACGGCACCACCACTGCCACCGTGCTCGCCGAAGCCATCTATCGTGAAGGCCTGCGCAGCGTAACTGCCGGCGCCAGCCCCATCCACATCCAGCGCGGCATTCAAAAGGCCGTGGACGCCGCCGTGGCGCAGCTCGCCAAGATCTCCCAAAAGGTGACCAGCAAGGACGAGATCCAGCAGGTGGCCACTGTGTCCGCCAACTGGGAATCCAGCATCGGTGAAATCATTGCCGACGCCATGGATCAGGTTGGTAAGGACGGCACCATCACCGTGGAAGAAGCCCGCTCCATCGAGACCACCCTCGAGGTTGTCGAAGGCATGCAGTTCGACAAGGGATACCTCTCCCCGTACTTCATGACCGACGCCGACACACAGGAGTGCAAGTTCGAGGACGCCTACGTGCTCCTTTACGAGAAGAAGATCAGCAACCTCAAGGACATCCAGCCCATTCTCGAGAAGGTCGTAGCCGGCGGCAACAAGCCGCTGCTCATCGTGGCCGAAGACATCGAGGGCGAAGCCCTGGCCACCCTCGTGGTGAACCGCATCCGCGGCACCCTGAAAGTGTGCGCCGTCAAGGCTCCGGGCTTCGGCGACCGCCGGAAGGCCATGATGGAGGACATCGCCATCCTCACCGGTGGCAAGTTCATCACTGAGGACCTCGGCCTGAAACTCGAAGGCATTGAACTGAGCGACCTCGGTACCGCAGCCAACATCGTGGTGGAGAAGGAAAACACCATCCTCATCGACGGCGGCGGCAAGGCCAAGGAAATCAAGGGCCGCATCGACCAGATCCGCCGTCAGATCGAGGAAACCACCAGCGATTACGACCGCGAGAAACTCCAGGAGCGCCTCGCCAAGCTCGCCGGCGGTGTGGCCGTCATCAATGTGGGCGCCGCCACCGAGTCCGAGATGAAGGAAAAGAAAGCCCGCGTCGAGGACGCCCTCCACGCCACCCGCGCTGCGGTGGAAGAAGGCATCGTTCCCGGCGGTGGCACTGCACTGCTTCGGACTATTCCCGCAATCGAAAAGCTCAAGCTGGACGCGGACGAGCAGGTCGGTGTGGATATCGTTCGCAACGCCGTCGAAGCCCCGCTGCGCAGCCTCGCTGCCAACGCCGGCTTGGAAGGCGCCGTCATCGTGAAGGATGTTCAAGGCAAGAAGGGCAACATCGGCTTCAACGTGGCCACCGAAGAATACACCGACCTGATCAAGGCCGGTGTGGTGGATCCCGCCAAGGTGACCCGCTCGGCCCTGCAGAATGCGGCGTCCATCGCCGCACTCCTGCTCACTACCGAGTGCCTGATCACCGACGTGCCGGAAGATGAGAAGCCTGCTCCGGACCACAGCCACGACCACATGTAAACCGTCGCGGACAACTCCATTACAAGGGCCGGCCCTCGGGTCGGCCCTTTTTTATTTGACGCATCCGTTCCATTATAAAAATTCCCTCAGTTTACAGTACCCAAGCACTAACTGTTTCAGCTAGAATCAGCTCAATGAAATCCCATCGCCTGTTGAAAACTGTATTTAAAGAGAACTCGGTCAAGCACATCGCTGACCACATGAACCTTTCTCCCTCAACAGTTTATAAGTGGGCTGAATCCCCGGATTCCGGATCGGCAAGCGGCATCGCCAACCCATTGGACCGCACGCTCTCACTCATTAACGCCGCCGAAGACCCGCGCCTCATTCGTTGGTTATGCGAACAAACCGATGGTTTTTTTGTGGAGAACAGTGAACCCACCATTACCGGAAACGGCGAACCTCAAAAACTGGCCCCGGCGACCAGCAAAGTGGTGAAACAATTTGCCGACCTCCTATCCACGGTGGCCGAAGCCGCTTCTGATTCCAAGATCAGCGCCAAAGAAGCCAGCAGCATCCGTCGCGACTGGGAACGCCTCAAGCGCGCTGCGGAGGGTTATGTGAAATGTTGTGAGGAGGGCAACTTCAAGCAACTGAATCGTGATCTTAATAAGAATTAAGGGCTCCATGCGCCTCCAAAAACTTTTGGGTTTCGCCCAGGCTTCGATGGCAGCAGGCGCGCCACCCACGAGCCAGACCCGCTTCAATGTTTTCCGGCCGGTCATCTAGATAAAGAATCGAGCCCCCGGAACACCCGGAGGCGACTTCCAATGCCTCATAAATCCCAGCATCCGGTTTCAGCGACTTCACTTTATGCGACAAGACATGGCCGGTGAAGCGCGGCCAAAAATCATAAGTGCGACTCATGTGCCGCACGGCCAGTTCGTTGGTGTTGGAAAACGTGTACGTCGCCACACCGTTCATTGCCATTTGCCGATGCCATTCAATGACCGGCGCGATGGGCGTGAAGATATCCTCAAACAATGCGGCGAATTCCGACTCGACTCCATCAAAGCCCGTCTCGATACGAACGCACTCAAAAAACTGAGATGAACTCAACTGCCCGGATTCATATTCCGCCAGCAACGGAGATTGGTTAAGGTACGCGTTCAACGCCGGTTCATCCCAGCGAGTCCTCGGAGCCATACGGCGGATCAGAATTCCATAATCAAAATCCAGCAGCACTTTCCCGATATCAAATGCCACCACGCGTTTCATGGCTCCATCTCGCGTCGGCCCGTCAAGGCGTGGCTTAAGGTTAGCTCATCTGCGTACTCCAGCCCGCTCCCTGCCGGTAACCCATGGGCGATGCGGGTGACTTTCACTCCATTTGCAGTCAACCGTTGAGCCAGATAATTGCTGGTGGCTTCCCCTTCCACATCCGTTCCCAATGCCAGAATCACTTCCTGCACCGGCTCCAGCCGGCATTCCAATTCAGCAATACGCAAATCTTCCGGGTCCACTCCATTCAACGGGGATATCTTTCCGCCCAACACATGAAAATGCCCGCAAAAGGCTCTGGATTTATCGACATTGATCACGTCCACCGCCGTCTCCACCACACATATTTGTGTCACATCCCGATTGGGGTCCGTACACAGGGCACAGGGTTGTGCCTCGGTAAGAGCCCCGCATTTTTGGCAAAGTTGAATACGCTCGGTTGCGTTGATCAGGGCTTCGGCTAATTGTTTTACCTGCCCGGCCTCGCTCTGCACCAGATGAAGCGCCAATCGTTCGGCCGAACGCGGCCCGATGCCCGGCAACTGGCCCAAGGCCCCCACGAGGGTCGATACCGGCTCCGGCAGCGAAGCCATGGGTTAGCCCATACCCGGCAGGTTGAAGCCGGAGGTCACCTTGCTCATCTCTTCAGCCTGAATTCGTTGACCGTCGCTGATCGCTGAATTAACCGCGGTGAACACTAAATCCTCCAGCGTCTCCACATCCTCTGGATCCACCGCCTCCGGATCGATCTTCAGCGATTTCAACACCCCCTTACAGGTGGCGACCACCTTCACGGCTCCACCGCCACTGGTGGCTTCCACCGTGCGTTCGGCCAAGGTGGCCTCCATTTCCTGGGCCTGTTGCTGGGCACGCATGGCCTGTTTCATTAACTTGTTAATACTCGCCATAAATATCTCCTAGTTTCGCACATCTACGATCTGCCCTTTGAAAACCTCCAAAGCCTTCTGAATGAGGGGATCGTTTTCAAACTCTTTTTTATCAATCGGCCCTTTGGGCGGCAAAGGCTCGCCATCCTTATCCGCGGCTGGAGCTTCAGCCACGTCCTCCGTCGGCCCCGCCATCAAGGGAGCCCAATCTGCCGGACGTTCGGCGATCACATAACTCACCACTCGCACGGAGTGACCTGCCTTGCTCAATGCGGCCACCAGGGATTGGTTGGTCTCCTTGGTGTTGGCCAATTCCATTTGGGGGGCAAACGCCTCCGGAAAGCCAATTGTTGCCTCATTGCCATCCATGGCTTTAAAGAATGCTTCCTGAAAATAGGCCCTAGAAAATAGGCCCAATGAGCCCATCATCACACTCCATAACGACCGCAAATCAGTCGCCGAGACTGGACGATCAACCGCTTCCGGCTCTTCCTTAACTTGTGGTACCGGCTTCACGTCAGGTTCAGGCTGGGCGATCTGCCGGGTTGGCTTTGCTGTTGTTTTCGGCGTGGATTGAACCGGCAATGCATCCCCGCCTTCGGAGTCACGCAAATGCTGCAACTGATCGAGCACATCGTTCAGGCTCATGGCTCGAGCCGCATCGATCGCCTTCATCAAATGCACTTCAACCAGAATTTTTTTGGATGTGGCATGACGCAATTGCAGCTCGCAATCGGAAAACACCTCCAATACGCGAGCAACCGCCGCCTGATCCGCCCACTGGGCCTGTTCAGCCAGGGCATTCTTTTCGGCCTCGGATATTTCAAGAATGCCAGTGTCTGCACCGGAAACCTGATACACCATCAGGTTACGAAAATGATTCAACAAATCTCCGACCAACCGGCTTAGCTCCTTGCCGCCTGTGGTCAGCTCGTGAAACTCATCGAGCGCCCGCGCTGCGTCCGCCTGCAACACGGCGCCGGATAATGACAAAACTTGGGATTGCGAACTCAAGCCGAAGATTGAGAGCACATCCTTTTCCTTGACCGCATCGCCACAGAAGCTAATCAACTGATCCAACGTGCTTTCCGCATCGCGCATTCCTCCATCCGCGCCACGGGCAATGGCCTGCAACGCGGCAGGCTCAATTTTCACTCCTTCCTGTTTTGCGATGAGTTCCAAGTGCGAAACAATTTTGGCCGCAGGAATGCGGCGCAGATCGAACCGCTGGCAACGCGACAGGATGGTCGGCAGTACTTTCTCCGGCTCAGTGGTGGCAAAGACAAATTTCACATGCGCCGGCGGTTCCTCGAGCGTCTTGAGCAACGCATTAAAGGCAGCCGTGGTCAGCATGTGGACCTCGTCAATGATGTAGACCTTGTACCGGCAGGTCGCCGGGGCATACGGAGCCGTGTCGCGCAATTCACGCACCTGTTCCACACCATTGTTGCTGGCGCCGTCGATTTCCAGCACGTCGAGCGAACGACCTTCGGTGATCTCCACGCAGCGCTCGTCGTCGTCCTGAAAATCCACCGTCGGGCCATCGGTGGCGTTGAGACACTTGGCGAAAATCCGGGCGATGGTGGTCTTGCCCGTGCCGCGTGGGCCGCTGAACAGATAGGCGTGGGCAATGCGGCCGGAGGCGATGGCGTTGCCGAGGGTTTGCGTGACGTGCTCCTGCCCCACGACATCGGCAAACCGCTGGGGGCGGTACTTGCGAGCGATGACTTGATAGGACGACACGTGTATTCCGGCTGGGAAATTCAAAAGGTCAGGGTGACCACGGCAGATGCAGATCAAGCTACCGTTGCTGCCTTCCGGCCCTGGCGGGGTTTGCAAGCCCGCATTCCATGGGCCCTGACGCGGTCAGTTTGCCGCCCCGCAACGTGGGCCGCAAGCAGATTCACCGCTCCCGTTATCAACACCGTTCCCGGGAGGGTGAAGCTCCTGCTGAGCCGTTCACGGTATGGGCTATTCCAAACGGTGTCCGCCATCCCCCAACCGGCTCACCGGGAGGTTCGCCCTCCTGGTAGCCTCGATGAATTATTCGGCGCTGAAGCGGTGCACCGTGGTGGTGCGGTACGTGGCCCCTGGCTTGAGAATCGTGCTCGGGAAATTCTCATGGTTGACGGAGTCAGGAAAATGCTGTGTTTCAAGACATACCGCGCCGCGGAATGGATATTTCTTGCTGCCTTTGCCTTCCTGTTCCTTCAGGAAATTTCCGCTGTAGAATTGGATCCCTGGTTGATCCGTATGGATCTCCATTACCCGGCCGCTCTGCGGATCCTTTAATCGGGCAGCCAAGCGCATGGTGCCCGCCTCGCCGTTGACGACAAAATTATGATCATAACCGAGCGTCGAGGTTTTGCAGTCGTCCGTCTTTTGAGCTTCCTTGTCCGGAATACGGTCACCAATCACGGTGGCTTTACGGAAATCCAACTCCGTATCCGCGACTGACTTAATCTCGCCGGTAGGAATCAGGGTATCATCGGTAGCTGTGAAATGATCCGCGTTTAACGTCAATTCGTGACCGAGGATGGTTCCACTGCCGGCCCCGCCGAGATTGAAATAGGCGTGGTTGGTCAGGTTCACCGGCGTGGCTTTATCCGTGGTGGCTTCGTAATCGATCCGCAGTTCGTTTGCATCGGTGAGCGTATACGTCACCTTCATGCTTAAGTTGCCGGGATACCCTTCTTCGCCATCGGGGCTGGTCAAGGTGAACGTCACCGCTTGTGTGTCGGTGGCCACTTTGGCTTTCCACACCTGTTTGCTCAGTGCTTGGTCGCCACCTCCATGGAGATGGTTGGGATCATTGTTGGTCGCCAGCGTGTATTCTGTTCCATCCAAGGTAAATTTACCCTTGGCGATCCGGTTGCAAACCCGGCCCGTCGTGCAGCCGAAGTACTGATTTCCGTCGCCTTCATAACCCGCGACACTATCAAAGCCGTTGATGACATCCACCAGATTGCCCTCCTTATCAGGCAAGTGCAGTTCCACCAAGGTCGCCCCGTAGGTTGTGAGCTTGGCAATTAAGCCGTTTTTATTGGTCAACGTGTAGAGTTCGGTCGCCTCACCGGATTTGGTCTTCCCAAAATCCGCCTGAGCCGGGGCGGGATTTGGTTTCGGTGCCGGTTCGTTCGGCGGGTTATCGGATGGGCTGGGAACACATGCGTTCATAATCAAAATGCTGGGCATTACAGCGGCCGTTTTCAACAGGGAAAGGAAGGAAATCTGCATAGGCCGATGATGCACGCCCTTGTGCGGTGGGTCAACTACTACGGGTGCGTTACCGCGATCACGCAACGGTTCGGATCGAGATATTTTTGGGCCGCCGCTTGGATCGCTTCCATGGTTACATCCCCGATCCGCTGTTCGTCCGCATCGCTTGAGTCATAGCCCAAACCATAAAGCTCATCTAACCCGGCGGTCATCGCCAAACCACCGAGATCCTGCCGGCCAATTTTCCGTGCCCCAATCACCTTATTTTTTGCGCGCTGCAGTTCCTCAGCCGTCAACCCCTCCTCTGCCAGTTTCATCGCCTCAGCCATGAGTTCCTCCTCTACTTGCGCCAATTGATCGGGGGCCGTGCCGGCGTAAAATGAAAAATAACCCGGAGTCATGCCCGGCTGGCTTTGGGCTCCCACATAATAGGCCAGCCCCAGCTCCTCGCGAATGCGCATAAACAACCGGCTCCCCAGATCACTACAGGCTTCCCCGAGCAATTCCAGCGCGTAACGATCCTCATCAAAAAAAGTGCATCCGTGAAAGCCCAGCACGGCCACGGCCTGTTTCTTGTCTTTTTGATCGGCCACGCGGCGTTTCCCCTGGCTATCCGGCAACAACTGCGCCACTCGATAGTCACTGCCGCGTTTCCATAACCCAAAAGCAGCCTCCAGCTCAGCCCGCACTTGATCCGCCTTTAAATCACCAAACACAGCAATCACGGCGTTATTCGGCACAACCAATTGTGAGTTAAAATCACGCAGGTCATCCACCAGCAAACCCTCCACGGATTCCTGAGTGCCCAGACTGTTCAAACCATAGCCATGTGCCCCAAACAATCGCTCGCGCATCAGGCAAAAGGTCTTCTGCAGGAGTTTGTCGTCCTGTGCCCTAATTCCGGCCAACTGCACCTCGCGCTGTCGTTCCAAAGCATCTTCAGGAAACGACGGATTCAAGATGACATCGGCCACCAACTCCAAACCCAGCTCCACATCCTCGCTCAGCACCTCTGCCGAAATTCCGAACGAGTTGTTGCCCCCATAGGCATCAATGCCACCGCCAACCGTTTCGATCTGCTCGGCTATCTGTTGCCCCGTGCGATTGGCAGTCCCTTTGACCAGTAACTTGGCCATCAATTGAGTGATGCCGGCATTCCCCATTTTTTCCGCCAACACACCCCCCTGAAACATGGCCCGCATTTGCACAAACGGCAGGCGATTGTCTTCCTTGAGCAACACGGTTAGGCCATTCGGGAATTCCACTTTCTGAATCGGCGCCGATTCGTGCCGAATATGTGCCCCACCGACTTTCGGCATCCCGCCCTCAGGCAACAAGGCGTACAATGTCCGGTTGGTTGGCCGCAAATATTTGCCGGCCACCCGCTGCACATCCTCCGGCTGCACTGCTTTCACATCATCAAGGTAACGATCGGAAAAATCCAGATCATTAACCGAGATCCAGCAATCACCCAGATTCTGTGCCTGCCCTTCCATCGTCTTGCGGGTACTTAACGTACCGGAGACAAACTGCTTCACCACCTTGCCCAACTCAGATGAATCCACGTGCGTTTGTTGAAGTGCATCCACCTCCGCCAGCAATGCATCACAAGCCGGCTGAAATTTATCTTCGTTCACCACCGCACTCAGCCCAAACAGGCCGCTCTCGGTTGGCGAATACGTCCATGCATCCGCACTATTCACCAACCCCATCCCTTCACGCACCCGTTGGTACAATCGACTACTCCGGCCGCTCCCCAGCAATGTGGCCAGCACATCCAAAGCCGGCAAATCCGGGTGACGCACATCGGGCACATGCCAAGAAAAATGGAGATGCCCTAACTGCACTGGGGCTTCTTCAATGACTTCCCGGACAGCGGTTTGGCGCGGTTCTGGCGGCAGGATCATCGGAGGAGCCGGCTTGGCCTTGTTGGCCGCAAACGCCAAGGCAATTTGCTCCACCACGTCGTCCGCGTTCACATCGCCCACCACGACATAAAATACATTGGCCGGAATGTAGCGGGCCCGGTAGTAGCCCACGATGTCGTCCCGGCGCAGTTCGTTAAAAATATCAGGATACCCGATCACCGTGTGCCGGTAGGGGCTGGTGGTGTAAGCCGTCTCAAACAGACGGCGGCTGGCGCGGCGACCCGGATCGTCCTGCCCCATGTCGATCTCGCGCCGGATGACGTCCAGCTCCTTGTCCAGTTCGGCCTCCGGCAAGGTGGCGTGCTGCATGATGTCACATAAAATATCAATCGCCACCCGGGCACCGGTATTCGGCACATCAATGTAATACACCGTTCGGTCAAACGACGTGTAGGCATTCATGTAGCCACCCGCTTCCTGCACCTCCTGATCAATGCGACCCACCCCGCGCGATTCGGTGCCCTTGAACAGCATGTGCTCGAGAATGTGCGACAGGCCGGCCCCGAGCCATTCGCCCTCATGGATACTGCCGGTCTTGGCCCAGGCTTGAGCGGAGACCACGGGCGCACTGTGATCCTCCCGCACAATGATCGTCAGGCCGTTATCCAGCGTGACCAACCGGGTATCACCGGCGGCATTCAGACGGGCAACAGGATTGAGCAATCCATCGGGCATGGGCGCGGACGATAACGTGCCAATAGCAGCACGGCGAGATTATTGCTTATCGGAGGCCTCCGGCTCGGATGGCTGCTCGGATCGGTCCGTTTCCGAATCGGACACGGGTGTGATATTGCGGCTCGAGGAATCGGACTTTGGCTCCTCCGTGACCGGCGGCAGGAATGGTTTGCGAAAGGCCTCCTCAAAATCGAAGCCGCCCTTGAAATCATCGCGCGTGTCTTCTTCGGTTTTGGCGAGCAGCTCGTGCTCCACCATATTGAACACGATCTCCCCAAAATCCTCACAGCACCGGATCCCCCATTCGCCAAGCACCATCAACGCCATCGGCCCGTATTGTTCCAGAGCATGGGCGCGCATCCCGCCAAGCAGTTCCTGTCCGCTGATGTGCCGCACGGTGCCTTCCTCCTGTTTGGAAATCGATTGCTGGGTGTAATCAAGCCCTTCCCGTACAAAATGATACGCATCACGGTGATACCGCGGATCCTCCGCAATAATCCCCTCCAACACTTCGTCGTAGCTTTTTCTGTGTATCATTGTCTTTCGACCGGTTCATTGCCGGCCGGTGGGTTCGTGTTGGAACTCCAAGTTTTTACGGCATATCCCGTTGCCAATAAGGCCAGTGCCACCCAGAGCACTTTACGCTCCTGCGGTGTGAGAACGGGCATGGGGCCACGTTAGCAGACCCCTCACTTTACTGCAATATTCACCAGTTTATTCGGCACCACGATGATTTTCTTAACTTCTTTTTCGGCTAAAAATTGCTGGGCCTTTTCGCAGGCGAGCGCGAGTTTTTCGATTTCCTCGCGTGGCGTGTCGGGCGAAATGATGATATGCCCGCGCAGCTTGCCGTTGACCTGCACGGGAAACTCGATGGTGTCCTCAACCAGCAAGGCCTCATCGTGCTGCGGCCAAGGTTGATAGGCCAATGTGCCGCCGGACACTTCGCCCAAACGCGCGGCGAGATCTTCGGCCAAGTGCGGCGCAAAAGGATTGAGCAGGTTCAGGAATTCCGTCAACACGGCACGCGGGCGGCTGTCCCATTTGGAGGCCTCGTTCACGAACACCATCAGGGCGGAGATGGCGGTGTTGAAGCGCATGCCCTCAAGATCGTCGGTCACCTTCTTGATGCAGGCGTGCAGTGCCTTGAGTTGTTCGTCGGTGGGGGCATCATCATTGATGGCCGCGTGCAGCTTCAAATCCGCCAAACCGGCGGCAGCCGCAGCAGGATCAGCGGTGGAGGCTTGTTCAAAATCCTTGTAGCTGGCGTCGTCCATGAACAACCGCCAGACGCGGCCGAGGAACCGATACACGCCTTCGACGCCCTGCGTGCTCCACGGTTTCATCATCTCCAGCGGCCCCATGAACATTTCGTACAGGCGGAAGGCGTCCGCGCCGTATTCGTCGAGGACGATGTCCGGATTAATGACATTGCCGCGGCTCTTGCTCATCTTCTGGCCGTCCTCTCCGAGGATGATGCCTTGATTGACCAATCGCTGAAACGGTTCCGGCGTGGAAACGTACCCGAGATCAAAGAGCACCTTGTGCCAAAACCGCGCGTAGAGCAGATGTAACACTGCGTGCTCCGTGCCGCCGACGTAGAGGTCGACGTTCATCCAGTATTTCTCGGCCGCCTCACCGGCAAAGCGCTCGTCGTTTTGCGCATCGAGATAGCGCAGGTAATACCAGCAACTGCCCGCCCATTGCGGCATGGTGTTGGTCTCGCGCGTGGTGCCGTCGGGCAGGTTCACCCAATCGGCAGCCCGCGCCAGCGGCGGTTCGCCGTCCTTGGTAGGCTTGTAATCATCCAGTTCCGGCGGCAGCACGGGCAGATCAATTTCCGAAACCGCCTCGTGCCGGCCATCGCGCCAGACGATCGGGAACGGCTCGCCCCAGTAGCGTTGCCGGCTGAAGAGCCAGTCGCGCAGCTTGAAGTTAATCGTGCGTTTGCCGGTGCCCTGCTCCTCAAGCCAGTCGATGATCTTCGCCTTGGCCTCGGGCGTGGGCAAGCCGTTGAGAAAACCGCTCTCCACACTGGTGCCGTTGCCGGTAAAGCCGAGGGATTCCCCGTCCGGAGCCTCGACGACCACGCGCACGGGCAGCTCAAATTTCTGCGCGAATTCCAGGTCGCGCTCGTCATGCGCCGGCACGGCCATGATCGCGCCGGTGCCGTAGCTGGACAATACATAATCAGCGATCCAAATCGGCACGGGCTCCTCGTTGACCGGATTGATCGCGTACGCGCCGGTGAACACGCCGGTCTTGTCCTTGGCCAGCTCCGTGCGTTCCAGATCACTCTTGCGCGCCGCCGCTTCGCGGTATTCTTCCACTGCCCCACGCTGTTCGCCGGTCGTCAACTGATCGACCAACTCATGTTCCGGCGACAGCACCATGTACGTCGCGCCAAACAAAGTATCCGGTCGGGTCGTGAAAACGGTGATCTCCTCGCCGGATTCCTGAACACGGAACACAACCTCCGACCCTTCACTACGCCCGATCCAGTTGCGCTGCATTTCCTTCAACGAATCGCTCCAATCGATCGTCTCCAGATCATCCAGCAAACGCTGAGCAAAGGCCGTGATCCGCAGCATCCATTGGCGCATCGGCTTGCGCACCACCGGATGCCCGCCGACCTCGCTCTTGCCATCGATCACCTCTTCATTGGCCAGCACCGTGCCCAGTTCCGGACACCAATTCACCGGCGCGGAAGAAACAAACGCCAAACGATGATCATCGCGATACGCGCGCTTCTCATCCTCGCTGGTCAGCTCCGCCGGATATTCGAGCGTCTCGATCGACTCCGCCCTATTGGTGGCGGGATTGAACCACGAGTTGTACAGCTGCAGGAAAATCCACTGGCTCCACCTGAAATACCCCGGCTCGGTCGTGTTCGCCTCACGGCTCCAATCGTAACTGAACCCAAGGCTCTTGATCTGCCGCTTGAAATTGCTGACGTTTTCCTCAGTGGTCTGGCGCGGATGCTGCCCCGTTTTGATGGCGTACTGCTCCGCCGGCAGGCCAAAGGCGTCCCAGCCCATCGGATGCAGCACGTGCCGGCCGCGCATCCGCTCGAACCGCGCGAGGATATCCGTAGCCGTGTAGCCTTCCGGATGCCCCACATGCAGGCCGGCCCCGGAGGGGTACGGGAACATGTCGAGAATGTAGTATTTATCCAGACTCTCCGGTGCCGCGCCCGGATGACGCACGGCAAAGGGATGTTCGTCGGCCGGCGGTTGGCCGGGATTAAAGGCACGGAACGTCTCCTGCGAATCCCAGTGAGCCTGCCATTGGGGCTCGATGAGATGAAACGGATATTGGCGGCGCAATTGCGGCATGGGCGGGGGATAATGGTGAAAACCGCCGTCCGCTGCAATGGCGGATTGTCAGTAACGTGGCATTGCCGTGGAGCCGGTTTTTGCAGAAATTCGCGCTCCCGGCGCCAAGGATTGCCCACATGGAATGGATTACACAACCCGAGGCATGGATTGCCCTGGTCACGCTCACGATGCTGGAAATCGTGCTGGGCATCGACAACATCATTTTCATCAGCATCCTGGTCGACCGCCTGCCGGAGCACCAACAAAAGAAGGCGCGCCTCACCGGCCTCGCCCTCGCCATGGTCCTGCGTATTCTGCTGCTGCTGTCGATCAGCTGGGTAATGAACGCACAAAACACACTGTTCACCATTGGCAGTGTGGATCCGGAACTGCAGCCCATTGCTGAAAAGCTGATCATTAACGAGGATCTCATCCACGAAACAACCGACCCTGCTGAACTTGAAAAGTTCCAAGCAGCTCAAGAAATCAGCTGGCAACTCATTTCGTGGCGAGACATCATCCTCCTCTTAGGCGGTCTCTTCCTCATTTGGAAATCCACCCAGGAAATCCATCACTCACTCTCCGGCGACAAGGAAGAGGAACAAACCACCAAAGTGGCGACATATGGATCCGTACTCGCGCAGATTGCCGTGCTGGATTTGGTGTTCTCGCTGGACTCCGTCATCACCGCCGTCGGCATGGCCAAGCACATTCCGGTGATGGTCATTGCCATCGTCATCGCGGTGGGCCTGATGATGCTGGCCGCGCAGGCCATTGGCGAATTCGTCGAGAACAATCCGACCATCAAAATGCTCGCCCTGAGCTTTCTGATTCTCGTCGGCACCGCCCTGCTGGGCGAGGGCATGGGCTTCCACATCCCCAAAGGCTACATCTACTTCGCCATGGCCTTTGCCGTGATGGTGGAGTTGCTAAATCTTAAAATGCGCAAGAAATCCGAAGAACCGGTAAAGCTCATCCGGCATAACCCCTGATTGACACGCATCGCCCCGTATACAAAAATTGAAACGGTCGATATGGATTGGCTCATTTGGATCATCATCGGAGCAGCCTTGATCTTGGCTGAAATTTTTTCCGCCAGCTTCTTTGCCGGCCCCATCGGCCTCGGCTGCCTCATCGCCGCCATTATGGCCAAGGCCGGTTTCTCAGTTTCCTGGCAGTTGATGTCCTTCGGCAGCAGTTCCATTTTGCTGCTCCTCATTGTCCGGCCGATTTGGAAAAAGATGATGGATAACAATCCGAAGGATCTGGAATCCGGTGTCGACCGCTATGAAGGCAAGTCCGGGACGATCACGGAAACTGTCGATCCCGATTCCGGCGACGGCCGGGTAAAGATCGGCGGAGAATCTTGGCGCGCTATCTCAGACAAGAACATCGTTATTGAAGCAGGCTCACGAGTCACCGTCCTCCGGGTGGAGGGCACCAAGGCCGTCGTGAGCGTCAGCGAAAACCCCTAGAAAGAATTATGGAAACAATCATTACCCCGATGTTAGGCTTTATTAGCTTTTGGATCGCCTTAGCCTTCGTGTTCGCCATCGTGGTGGTCGCAGCTATTTGGAGTTCCGTAAAACTCGTAAAGGAACAAGAATCCATGGTCATCGAACGGCTTGGTAAATACCGATCCACTCTCTCCAGTGGGCTTAATATTGTGATCCCATTTATGGACCGCCCTCGGCCGATCCATTGGCGCTACAAAAAGACTGACATCAGCGGCATCGAATATGTGATCACCGCCGAACGCACCACCATCGATCTCCGTGAACAGGTGTTCGATTTCGCCAAACAGAATGTGATTACCAAGGACAACGTGACCATCGAGATTGATGCCATGTTATACTTTCAAATCACCAACACCCACGCGGCTGTCTACGAAATCGCCAACCTGCCCGATGCCATTGAAAAACTATGTAAAACCAGCCTGCGTAATGTGGTTGGTAAGCTCGACCTCGACGAGTGCCTTACTTCGCGCGACAAGATCAACAGCGAACTCGGCCAGGTGATGGATGACGCCACGGACAAATGGGGTGTGAAGGTGAACCGCGTGGAACTCAAGGACATCACGCCGCCGCACGACATTCAGCAGGCCATGGAGAAACAAATGCGCGCCGAACGCGATCGCCGTGCCGCGATTCTCAACGCCGAGGGTGAAAAGAAATCCGCCATTCTGGAAGCCGAAGGTATCCGGGAATCCCAGATCAAACGCGCCGAGGGTGAACGCGAAGCCGCCATTCTTGAGGCGGACGGTGAAGCCCAGGCCCGCATCCGCGTGGCCGAAGCCGAGCGCAATGCGATTCAACTTGTGCAGGAAGGCCTTTCAGCCACCGGCAGCAATCCGGCCCAATATCTCGTGGCGGTGCGCTATCTCGAATCCCTCAAGGAGATGACCTCCGGCAAAGATAACAAGGTGGTCTATGTGCCCTACGAAGCCACCGGCGTGCTGGGCAGTCTGGGCGGCATTAAGGATCTGCTCAACGGCGTCACTAAAGGGTAAGCCGGGCGCATGCCCACGCTCATCGTCATCGCCAGCGGGAATGCCCACAAGGCGGAGGAAATTCAGGCACTACTGGGCGACGGCTTTGTGTGCCGCACACTCAAGGATTATCCCGCTGCCCCGGAGGTGGAGGAAACCGCCGCCACCTTTGCCGGCAACGCCGTGAAGAAAGCCCTTTCACTGGTCAATTGGCTGAAGCATGAGGAGGATTTCACCGAAGGCTGGGTGTTGGCTGATGATTCCGGATTGGAGGTCGATTGTCTCGAAGGCGCGCCCGGCGTGCACAGCGCGCGTTATGCCAGCAACGTCGGCGAAGGCAACAGCCCCGATGCAGCGAATAACGCCAAGCTCCTTAGGGAACTGGAAGGCAAACCCGAACCCCAACGAACCGCCCGCTTCCGTTGTGTGTTGGCACTGGCCCGCGCCGGCGAATACGGCCAGCCACAGCTCTTCGAGGGCGCCTGCGAGGGTCACATTGCCGAGGCCGCAGCGGGCCGTGAAGGGTTTGGCTATGATCCCCTGTTTGTGCCGGAAAACTTTGTGGACACCTTCGGCACGCTCGGCGCGGAGATCAAAAGCATGCTCAGCCACCGTGCCGCCGCGCTGCGAAAAATGAAGGCCTGGCTGGATGCCTAATGTGATGCCGGCGCCCCGCCGGCAGGCCAACAGCAATCCCCAAACAAACGCCCCCTAAATCTGCCGGCGAGGCGCCGGCAGCACTTCAAGCGTCCAGTAAATCGCCCAGACTCGTGAGCCCGTCGCCGCCGGGCTTGGGGTTTAGCGTTTTCTTGAGATACTCAACCGCGTCCGGGATCCGTTGAATGTGCTTGGGCAAACCAGCTCCGCAGGCGTTGGGGTGCCCGCCACCCTGCAGCAGCTTGGCCACCGGCAACGCTTCCCCATTACGACTGCGCAAGCTCACGCTGACGGATCGGTTAAAGGTGCTGGCGGTGAGGATCACCGGATGGGGCGTCAGCTCTTCCTCGAGGATCCGGTGCACCACGGCATTGGTATCGCCGATGGGAGACTCGATCATGGCCACGGTGTCCGAGAGCGGTTTCAGGTGCGCCTTGGCGTATTCGTACCCAAGCGGATTCTCCACCTCGCGCCGGGTGCGGATGACTTCCAGCAACGGATGCCCCACCAGCGATTCGAGATTGCCATCGATCAACTTGGCAATATTCCAAAACATGTACTGTTTGATGAGGCTGCCGTAATCAATGGCCTCGGTGAAATCCGAATGGTCCGTGAGATACAAATCGCCGACGTTGGTGAAGTGTACGAGTCGGTCGAGAGTTTCGTTGCCAATGCCGTGTTCCTGGCACAGCTCGTAAGCCAGAAGGCTGGCGGACTTGTCGTGGTTGAGAATCAATTGCGCGTTCTGCGGATCGTGATCGGTACGGTGATGATCGACGATCAACCAGTTGTCGCGGTCCATGCGCTTGCAGAAATTCAGATCACACACCCACGCGCAATCCTCGCGCAGCGGGCGTTTCTCAAAGTTGGTGTAATTCCACGCCTGCAATTTTGTGGGACCACCGAACAGGTGGTTCGCCAACCGCTGTAACAGGTGACCGGATACAAAGCCGTCCAGATCGCTCTCGTGGGTAATAACCACCTCCGGTTTGGGCAAATCGCTCATCGGCGGCAAGCTACCGAGCGCAGGAGCGCCCGCCAACCGTTATTTTCTTTAACGGGCCTGACCCATGACGCATGCTGCGCCGTTCATGAGTTTATTTGACCTGACCGATGAAGTGGCCGTGGTGATCGGTGCGACCGGCGCCCTGGGCGGTGCATGCGCCCAAGCGATGGCCGAAGCAGGCGCGAAAATCGCCGTGGCCGGACGCAGTGCCGAGCGCGGCGGCGAACGCGTAGACGCCATCAATAACGCCGGTGGGAAAGCGCAGTTTTTTGAATGTGACGCGATGGATCCGGCCAGTCTCAAGGCCTGCCACGAGGCGGTGGGCGAAGCCTTGGGCGCGCCGACGGTGCTGCTCAACGCCGCCGGCGGCAACCATCCCAATGCCACCGTGACACCCGAGATGCCGTTCGAGAACATCCCCCTGCCCGCGTGGGCAAAGGTGTTTGACCTCAACCTCGTCGGGGGCCTGCTTTTGCCCTGCCAGGAATTCGGCCCGGCAATGTGCGCGCGGGGCAAGGGCAGCATCATCAACATCGCCAGCGTCACCTCGCACCTGCCGCTCTCCAAAGTGATCGCCTACTCCGCCTCCAAGGCCGCCGTGTTAAGCGCCACACAATTCCTCGCGCGCGAATGGGCCACGAAAGGCGTGCGCGTGAACAGTATTACGCCCGGTTTTTTTCCGGCCGAACAAAACAAGAAACTGCTCTTCAACGAGGACGGCACGCCGAGCGATCGGGCCAAGGCAATCTTTGGTCACACGCCAATGGACCGTTTTGGTGACCCCAAGGAACTTGCCGGCGCCGCGGTGTATCTCGCCAGTGAAAAGGCCGCCAGTTTCGTGACCGGCTCGGACATCGTAGTGGACGGTGGATTTTTGTCACAAACCATTTAACGTGCTGCCGGCGTCCCGCCGGCAGGCCTAACGCGAACTCATTTTTGAATGAAGTAAACCACTGATCTGCCGGCGAGGCGCCGGCAGCACTTTGCGCAATGAAAACCATCTCCCAAACCGCTCCCGCCGACGCTCCACTCACCGGCGACCAAGTCAATAGCGTCGTGTCCGAGGCTCTGCCTGCGGCGGATTACACCGGCAAAAAGGTGCTGCTCATCGTGCCGGACCACACGCGCACTGCCCCCGTGGGCCAGCTCTTCAAGGCCATCCACGCGCAGATCGGCGGGGCCGTGGCGAAACTGGACGTGATGATCGCCCTCGGCACGCATCATACCATGAGCGAGGAGGCAATTTGTGAGCGGCTCGAAATCACGCTCGACGAACGCCGCAGCCAATACGCGGCCGTCGCCTTTCACAATCATGAATGGGACAACGC
This sequence comes from Verrucomicrobiales bacterium, assembly GCA_038145765.1. Taxonomy (GTDB): domain Bacteria; phylum Verrucomicrobiota; class Verrucomicrobiia; order Limisphaerales; family UBA1100; genus UBA1100. Next base: position 5,231 of record JAYQQG010000020.1, on the reverse strand, counting down.
CGACAAGCTGCGCAATATCGGCACCATTCCCTCGGCAACTATCGGTGAATTATCCGGCGGCCGGTTTGAAATGGATGTGCCGGTGGAGATCAACGAGACTATTTACGACTACGATCAGGCGATGATCCTTGGGCCGGTGTTTCCCCATGAGGTGGTGGGATTTTCCGGCGGCAACAAGTATCTCTTCCCCGGCATCAGCGGCCCCGAGGTGCTGAACTTTTTTCACTGGCTCGGAGCGGTGGTGACCAACCCGATGATCATCGGCAGCAAATGGACCCCCGTGCGCAAGGTGGTGGATCACGCCGCCGCGATGGTGGACGTCGAGAAAACCTGCTTCTGCATGGTGGTGCGTCCGGATAAATCCCTCGCCGGACTGTTCTTCGGCACGCCGGAAGGCGCCTGGGATGCCGCCAGCGATTTGTCGGCGACCGAACACATCACTTACAAGGAACGGCCCTTCGACAAAATCGTGTCGTGCGCGCCGAAGATGTACGATGACCTTTGGGTTGGCGGCAAATGCATGTACAAGCTCGAGCCTGTACTGGCCGATGGCGGTGAGCTGATCATTTATGCGCCGCACATCACCGAGGTGAGTTTTTCGCACGGCGACATCATCAAGCAGATCGGCTACCACTGCTCGGCCTACCTGCTGCATCATTGGGATCGCTTCAAGGATTTCCCGTGGGGGCTGCTCGCGCACAGCGGCCATGTGAAGGGCATCGGCACCGTGGATGCCGACGGCAACGAGCAACCGCGCGCCACCGTCACCCTCGCCACCGGCATCCCCGAGGACGTTTGCCAGCAGATCAATCTCGGCTACGTCGATTATCGCACGATCAACATTGAAGACTACGCCGATCGCGAGGACGAAGGCGTGTACCTCGAGCGCAAAGCCGGCGAACGGCTCTATCACTTGCGCCAACGCCCCAATTGGGCCGGCGGCACGGACGATTGACACTCGGCGGGCCGCTCGGCATCGTTGGCGCATGCCCTCGGTTTCCGCCGATCAAATTGCGTCCTTTGAAGAGGACGGTTACCTCATCATCCCCGGCCTGTTCGATGCCGAAGAGGCGGGCATCCTTCGCGCCGCCGCGCAGGCCGATCAATCCTTCCAGGATCACGCCTACGATTTGGAGGACGGCGAAGGCGGCAAGGCGCAGTTGGTACTGTGGAATTCCGCCGGCGAAGATCTTTGGGGTGCCATCGCCCGCAGCGAACGCATCGTCAACGCCATGGAAGCCCTGCTCGGCGATGAGGTGTACCATTACCACAGCAAGATGAGCATCAAGCAGCCTCGCACCGGCGGCGCGTGGAGCTGGCATCAGGATTACGGTTACTGGTACCAAAACGGCTGTCTTTGGCCTGACATGGGCTCCGCTTTCATTGCGGTGGACCCCAACACCCGCGCCAACGGCTGCCTGCAGGTTTTGAAAGGCTCCCACAAAATGGGCCGCATCGAGCACGGCCGTTACGGAGACCAGACCGGCGCCGACCCCGAGCGCACTAGTGAAGCCGTGAAAGTGATGGAGCTCGTGTACGTGGAACTGGATCCCGGCGACACGCTCTTCTTCCACAGCAACCTCCTCCATCGCTCCGATCAAAACACCTCGCCCGATCCACGCTGGTCGCTGATCTGCTGTTACAACACCAAGCACAACGATCCCTACAAGGATTCCCATCACCCGCGCTACGCCCCGCTCGAGAAACTGCCCGACACCGCCATCAAGGAAATGGGCGCGAAGCTGTTCGAGAGTAAAACCGATTTCTGGGATCCCGCCGCGGACGCCACGACCGGCGCCGGCGAAAAAGCCTCCACATGAACCTCAACATTCATTCCGAACTCCCCGAGCGCAAAGACTGGCGCATCGGCTGCGTCGGCAGCGGCTTCATTATGAGCGACTGCCATTTGGTCGCCTATGGCAAGGCCGGCTTCAATCCCGTCGCCATCGCCAGCCGCACGCAGGCCAACGCCGCCGCCTGTGCCGAGGCGCACAACATCGGCACCGTTCACGGAAGCATCGACCAGTTGCTTGATGACGCATCCATCGAGGTGCTCGACCTTGCCGTGCCGCCGGACAACCAACTCGAGATCATCAAGGCCGCCTGCGACCGCGGCACGGCCAAGGGTATCCTTGCCCAGAAACCCTTGGGTGCAAACTTTACCGAAGCCGTCGAGGCGGTCGAAGCCTGCGAAGCCGCCGGCATTGTTTTGGCCGTGAACCAAAACATGCGCTACGACCAATCCGTGCGCGCCGGCAAAACGCTGCTCGAGAACGGCACCATCGGCGATCCCGTACTCGCCACCATCGACATGCGCGGTATCCCACACTGGATGCCATGGCAGGAACGCCAGGGCTGGGTCACCCTGCGCATCATGTCCATCCATCACATGGATACTTTCCGCTACTGGTTCGGCAATCCCGAGCGCATCTACTGTACGACGCGCCCCGATCCGCGCACCACCTTCCCGCACAGTGACGGCATTGCCAGCTACATTCTCGAATATAAAAATTGCTTACGCGCCATCGCCATTGACGACACTTGGACCGGCCCCGCCCGCGAAGGCGCCCCGGCCGACATCGGCATCGAGTGGCGCATCGAGGGCATGGACGGCCTCGCCATTGGCGACATCGGCTGGTGTCAGGATCCGTACACCACGCCGTCCACCATCCGCTACGCCACGAAGGGCGGTGCGGATTTCACTGCGCCGACGTGGGAAGAAAGCTGGTTCCCCGACGCCTTCATTGGCACCATGGCGCAGCTGCTCATCGCGCTCGAGACCGGCAACCCACCGGCCATTGATGGCCGGGATAATCTTAATACGATGGCGTTGGTGGAGGCGGCGTATATTAGTGCGGAGGAACATCGGGCGGTGAGCCTGGCCGAAGTAAAAAGTGAAAAGTAGAAAGTAAAAGCCACAGGGCAAAATTTAAAACTTTTGAGTTATGGTCACTGAAAGTGAAAGCACGGCCACGCAAGCGGCGCCGGATATTAAGCGGCGAGCTTATCAGTTTTCAGTGGATATTTTGAAGATGGCAAATGCGTTGCCGGAGAAAAAGCTGCAGTCGATTTTGACTAACCAACTCGTGCGCTCGGCCACCTCCATCGGCGCAAACATCATCGAGGCCAAGGCCGCCAGTTCGAAGCGGGACTTCGGCCGCTTTTACGACATCGCCCTCAAGTCCGCCAACGAAACCAAATACTGGCTGTGTCTCCTGCGCGACGGCATGAACATCCCATCCGCCACCATCGCCCCACTCCTTCAAGAAGCGAAAGAAATCTCAAACATCCTCGGAGCCAGCCTCATCACCCTCCGCAATAAACGCGATTGACCACGGCCCAATACTTTTGAATTTTCACCTGTGGCTTTTACTTTCTACTTTTAACCTTTTACTTTTCAAAACATGAAACTCGGAATGATTAACTCCGCCTGGGAACAGCACGGCATCGGGCTGGTTGACGGGCTGCACAAGACTAAGGAGCTCGGCTTTGATTGCGTGGATATTTTTCAGGATCCGCTTGATGACAACGCCGATGACCGCATCGCCACCATCAAACAAACCTGCGACGAGCTTCAGCTGCCCATCGTCAGCGTGGTAGGCGTAAGCGTCGGGTTGGTCGACTTCAATCCATCCGTGCAGAAATTTCACGTGGAACGCTGCAAACGCTACCTCGACATGGCCGCCACGTTGGGCGCGAAGAATTATCTCCTCGTGATCGGCGAATACATTTGGCAGAAGGAAGTCATCCCGGCAGAGGAACAATGGCGCTTCGCCGTGGAGAACGTGCAGGTGCTGGGCGATTACGCCGCCGAGCGTGACCTCGAGATCGTCATCGAGCTGGAGCCCTTTCACATGTCGCTGGTGAACACCATCGCCGAGATGGACCGTTACCTGACCGATGTCGACCGCCCCGCCGTGAAGGCGAATATCGACATCAGCCACATGCTCCTGAGCGACAGCCCCCCCGAAAGCCTAGCCGCCCTCAAGGGCCGCGCCGGGCATGTGCATATTTCGGACTGCGACGGCAAGGTGCACGGCGACCTGCCGCCCGGCCACGGTGTGGTACCCTTCCAGCCTTACCTGCAGGCCATCAAGGATCTCGACTTCGACGGTGCCATCAGCCTCGAGCTGGAATATGCACCCGATCCGAGCAAGATCGTCGCGTGGGTCACCGAAGCCTACACCTCGACGGACAAGTTAATGGCCGAAGTCAACCTGCGCGGCTAATGAGCACCGAACCCAACGAGTGGCAAACACAGTTTCGCGACCTTTTCTTTAAGGGAGTCGAGCGCCATGAAGCCGGCCGGCAATCACCCGAGACGATGTTCGAAGGCGACGAGCCCGCCTTTCTCGAATCCATCGGTTGCAGCACGCAGGAGATGTTTGATTTTTGCGACGACTACGTGCGCTGGGGCGATGTCGTTTACGAGCACGTCGAGGAATTGCAGGCCGTGCGGCGTGATTATTTTCTCAATGACCTCGACAGCCAACCCGCCGCGCGCCGAATGGAGATGGATGAATTCCCCGCCAAGACCGATGAGATCGCCGGCATCGCCTGGCTCCCGCGCCTGATCGTCAAGGCCCGCGCCAAGCTCGAGGGCGCCCTGCCAGCGGATTTAATGTACGGCTGAGGCGGCGACCGCCAGTTCTTCCGTGAGAAGAACGTCGACCCCGCCGAACTCCTGCGCGTCACCCTCGTCGCCGGGGACGAAGATCAACTCATCGTCGATTACGTGGAAAGCTGCATTCACGGCTAACCCAAGCGGCAATTTTCCGCCACAGCAAACGCGTACTCCTCAACCACACGCCCACTGATCAGGTGTTCTTGAATAATCCGCTCCAGAACCTCCGGCGTGCAGGAATGGTACCAGGTACCCTCCGGATAAACCACGGCCACTGGCCCGCGCAGGCAAACCCGCAGGCAATTGGCCTTGGTGCGAAACACCTGCGGTTTGGTACCCACCAAACCCAGTTCCTTCAGTCGGTTCTTCAGATAATCCCAAGACTCCAAGCCAGCCTCCTTGTCACAACATTTGGCCTCTGTCTGATCCGCACACAGGAAAATGTGGCGTTGGTATCGATCCAATCCCAGTGATTCAACAGCAGCAGCGAACTCGGCCATGGGCGGATTGGAGCGAATCTCTGTGGCTGAGTCAAGAGAGGGCAAGAAAGGGAGGGCGAAGCTCCTGCTGAGCCGAGCCCAACCTCGTTGCGCATGGAGTCCAGCCC
>JAYQQG010000019.1:0-33570 GCA_038145765.1 Verrucomicrobiales bacterium | reverse complement strand
AGCCGGCGACAGCAACACGACATCTCCCGGGGCAGCATTCCTCCCTGCTTCTGCAACCGCTTCTAACAAATGATTCGCCAAATTGCAAGGTGCAAATGGACCCCAAATCTGTTCCATCTCACTAGCTGATTCGCCAATGAGCCAAGCCCCTTTCACTCGGCGCCTCACCGATGGGACCGCCCGCTTAAAATCCACCCCCTTCCCTTGCCCGCCCGCGATTAACCAGACATTTCGCTCTGAACTTGTCGAAGGCATCGAATCAAGGGCGCTTTCCATTGCGTGTACGTTCGTCGCCTTGGAGTCGTTGTAAAACCGAACCCCACGCCACTCATTCACCAACTCACAGCGGTGCAATCCGGATTGGAAGCTTTTCAAAACAGGCACCATTTCCTCTCGCATCAATTGCATCGCGCGACCGGTCAGCCAAGTGGCCATGATGTTTTCGGCATTGTGCGATCCTTCAAACGCGCACTGAGCCAAGTCCAGCAATGACCCCGCATCATTTGGCAAACGACTCTTCACCTCTCCTCCATCCAGATACACATCCGCATCATTTCGTGTGGCACTAAACGTCACCACCTGGGCGGAAACAGTGATGCCGAGCGATTGAAGCTGCTCCCAGGCATCCAATTGAATAATGGCCCAATCTACGAGCTGTTGATTTTGAAAAATGCGCGCCTTGGCTCGAACATACTCTGTCATGGAGGCATGACGATCCAGATGATCCTCCGCCAAGTTTAACAGCACCCCCACGCTGGGGTGGAAGGCATCAATATCTTGCAGTTGGAACGAACTCACTTCCAAGACGATTGCATCCAGCTCTTTTGTTTGAGTGACCACCTCGCACAATGGCCGGCCAATATTACCGGCAGAGAAGACCGTTTGCCCGGCTTGATCCAACAGCGAGGCCACCCATTCCGTGGTCGTAGTTTTTCCATTGGTGCCAGTGATCGCAACTACTGGACATTGGGTGGCTCGCCAACCCAATTCCAACTCACTCCAAACCGGGATACCGCGCGCGCGCAGGCTGGCCACTTGGGGTTGATCAAATGGCACACCGGGGCTCACCACCACCAAATCAAAGTGCTCTGACAACGCGGTCTGATACCCCAGCCGACAATCAATCTCAGAAGAGGATTGCTTGGCCCAAGCTAGGAGTTCCGGTGTCTTTGCTGTGTCCACTGCGGTCACACTGGCACCCACCGAATGAAGCCATTCCACTGCCGCCCTGCCGCTTTTCCCCAAGCCAAACACACACACTGCCTTGTCCGGCCCCAACTTCATTAGCGCAATTTCAATGTCGCCAAAGCCAACACCGCAAACAAGATGCCCAATATATAAAAGCGCATAACCACCTGGTTTTCGTGCCAACCCTTTTTCTGGAAATGATGATGCAAGGGCGCCATTAGAAAAATGCGGCGCCCCTCGCCGGTCCGCAGTCGCGTCCATTTAAACCAGCCGCGCTGAATCAAGACGCTTAAAGCTTCCAGTACAAACACGCCACCGGCGATAACCAACACAAATGGTTGGTGAATCAGCACGGCCATGATCCCCAGTGATCCCCCGAGCGCCAACGAGCCGGTGTCCCCCATGAACACTTTGGCTGGGTGACAATTAAACCAAAGAAACCCCAGCCCCGCCCCAATCATCGCCGCGCATATGACTGACAACTCGATCGCACCGCGGACATGCGGCACATACAACTCCCTGGCGATCTCCGCGTTGCCCGCAATAAAGGTGAACACATAAAAGACGAACGACACGATCAACGTGCAACCAATCGCCAGGCCGTCCAGTCCGTCGGTGAGGTTCACCGCGTTGGAACTGCCCACAATTGCCGCCATGGCCACCAGCAGTCCGACCACCGTCGCCAAAGACCAGGTCATCGTTTCACTGGGACCGGACAACACTGCATTTTTAAAAAACGGAAACATCACATCGGTCACCAGACTGCGCGTCTCCGGCAACCGCCACAGGTACACGGCAATAAACAGGGCCAGAAAAACCTGCACGAACAGTTTGGCCCCTTCAGACAGTCCCGCTTCACGACTTTGTTTTGTGATTTTGGAATAATCATCGTAGAACCCCAACAAACACAGTGCCAACATCGACAACAGTGTCAATGTCACCAACGGATTCCACTGCGCCCAGAGCAATGCCGACAAATCGATGGACGCCACAATCAACAGGCCGCCCATCGTCGGCACATTTTTTTTACTCACACCGTCAGACATCCCGCCACCTTCGCGGGCCATGTCCTCATATTCCTGATTCGCCAGATATTGCAACCAGCGAATCACGCGCGGCCCCAACCACCAGCACAGGATTAAAGCTGTAACCGCTGCTCCCGCACTTCGAAAGGTGGAATACTGAAATACGTTTAGAGGAGAGAGCCAATCCGCCCACTGACTGTGCCCGTTCCGCACCAGCCACTCCGGTAGTTGACTCAAATAGTAAAACATCCTCCCAACCCGTCTCAGACGGGCTAATACAATTCCAAAATCTGCTCCAACTTCGCTGCGCGCGAAGCCTTCAACAACACCACATCCTGTGGTTCCACCCAATTGCGCAACACTTTCGCTGCGGAGGCGGCATTCGGCACAGCTTCGGCTTGATCCAGCCCGGCTGCGTTCGCAGCCGCTACCGTTAACTCGGCGTATTCGCCAACCGCCACTAATCCGGTGGCAACCGCGGCCGCCTGTTCACCGGCTTCCCGGTGAGCCGCCTCGGCATGTTTGCCCAACTCAGCCATGTCCCCCAACACCACAAACCGGCATCCACCGTTGGGCAACGCCTTTAACGTTGCCAGCGAAGCGCAAACGGAATCCGCGTTGGCATTATAGGCATCATTCAACCAACGAATCCCGCCACGCTCAATCCATTGCAAGCGCTGATTCGGTTGCGGACTCGCCGCCAATCCACGGGCCAAGGCTTCGCGGCTCATCCCGATTTCCGCCCCGGCCGCCAACGCCAAACCCGCATTGCCGGCCTGATGCCGGCCGATCAGCGGTGTAAAATAATCTCCACTCCACGCGCGCGCTGGCGCGCACACATTAAAGTGCGTGCCGGCCGCCTCTATGCGCACTGAGCCAATCTGCCAATCATTATCCGGGCCAAAACCCACGCGCACTACCGCGGCCTGGGTGCGTTGACGGATTGGCTTAACCCATTCCCCATCGCCATACAGGAAAAGTTTTCCACGCTTAGGCAACAACTCTGCGAGCATCCCCTCTTCACGGGCCACCCCTTCCAGATCGCCGAAAAACTCCAAATGCTCGCGCCCCACTCCGGTCAAAATACCAAACTCAGGCGCTGCCATCTGCACCAAGGGCGCCAACTCACCCGGATGATTCGTGCCCAGCTCCACCACGGCCGCCTCGTGATCGGGCATGAGTTGCAACAAGGTGGCCGGGACCCCAACATCATTATTGAAACTGGCCCGACTCCTGAGCACATTCCGTTCGGCACTCAATACGGATGCGAGCATGTCTTTGGTGGATGTCTTCCCGTTGGAACCGGCTATGCCGAATACCGGCACATCAAACTCACGCCGATGAGCCGCAGCCAATTGGCCCAATGCAACCCGCGTGTTGGCTACACGTAAAACCGGGCGGGCGTCCACCGGCTCATCAACCACCGCCGCAATTGCACCGGCTTTCAACGCAGCCCCCACAAAGCTGTTCCCGTTAAATCGTTCTCCGCGTAATGCAACAAACAAATCGCCCGCCTGCACTGATCGTGTATCGGTGCAGACGCGCTGATAAACCGTTGTGGGATTCAACCCAAGCGATTCCCCGGGACAGGCATCTAACAGAAATTGAATCGGACGCTCCATCAAACAGCCTCGTTCAATGCGCTCAATATGGATCGGGCCGTTTCACGGTCATCAAACGGCAACACCATGTCATTAATTTCCTGATAGGCCTCGTGCCCCTTGCCGGCAAGCAACACCGTGTCGCCTGGCTCGGCAGCCCGCAGCACCTCATCAATCGCGCGTTGCCGATCCAGTTCCACTTGCCAGCCATGCGACCGAACCTCCGCACAACCTTCGACGATGTGATCGGCAATGATCGCCGGGTCTTCATGTCTGGGATTATCGGTGGTGATCATGACTGCATCGGCCAACTGGGCGGCCACCGCACCCATCTTCGGTCGTTTCCCCCGATCGCGATCGCCTCCGCACCCGCATACCACGTGCAATCGCCCTGGGGTAATTTCCCGAAGCGCACATAACACCTGACGCAAGGCGTCGTCGGTGTGCGCGTAATCCACATACACTGCAAACGGCTGGCCCGCCTGAATCGGCTCAAGCCGGCCTGGCACGGGCTCGACAGCGGATAACGGATCAACACACTGTTTCATATCCACACCCAGCGCTTCGATCATCCCTAACGCCAACGCGGCATTGGCCACGTTGTGGCGACCAATCAACGGCATCGTAAACTCAATCCCAGCTAGGCGAAAACGCGATCCACTTTGCCCCAGTTCAACAGATTCGATCAAGAGATCCGCTGCCTCGGCTTCACCCACCGTTCTGGCCTCAAACGATGCTGCAATCCTTCGTCCATACTCGTCGTCCCCATTCACTACGGCCGACCCCGGACTGTGATCCGAAAACAACCGTTGTTTGGCCTTAAAATATTGCTCCATATCCCCATGATAATCGAGGTGATCTTGGGTCAAGTTGGTAAAGCCGGCCACAGTAAAATCCAATCCGCGCACGCGATGTTGCAATAAGGCATGCGAACTCACTTCCATCACTGCCACTTCACAACCTGCATCGCGCATCGCGGCAAGATGTCGTTGCAGTTCAAGCGATTCCGGCGTGGTTCGCGAAGCCGGCAACACGCGATCCCCGAGATCGTATTCCACCGTGCCCATCAACCCACACCGCTTCCCGAGTGCAATGAACAACGCTCGCAGCAAGAATGCCACTGAGGTTTTGCCGTTGGTCCCAGTAACCCCCACCAGTTTTAAATGACGGGCCGGTTGGCCATAAAATGCCGCGGCTAAATCAGCCATGGCCACCCGAGTATCGGGAACAATGAGTTGCACACAAGGGCTTGGCAATTCGAGCGCTTGTTCCAGCAACACCACAGGAGCGCCGCGTTCAACGGCTTGGGCAGCAAAATCATGGCCGTCTGATTGGGCTCCGCGCAGAGCTATGAACAGGGTTCCCGGTGCGACCCGGCGGGAGTCATACTCCAAGGCGTTGACCGAATCGGGGAGTACGCCGGAGACTTGCACCCCCGGCAGTGCCTCCATCAACGTCGTGAGTTTCACGACCTAGCGCCCTCCATTTTGGGACACCATGGAGCCTTGTTCAACCAAATCAGGCTTAACCCCAAGATAACTGGCCACGCGCCCGGCAATCGCCTTGAAGACGGGTGCCGCTGTGAGACCGCCATAGTAATCTCCGGTGGGTTCATCGAATGCCACGTATATACATAAGGCCGGTTCGTCGGCAGGAAAAAATCCAACAAATGAGGAATAATATTTACCCGGGATATAGCCACCCCGCCCGGCCTTCTGGGCTGTCCCTGTTTTTCCAGCGACACTGTAGTAATCGAGCGCTGCTCGCTTGGCCGTTCCTTCCGGTCCCACCACGGATTTGAGCGACTCAGTCACGTGCCGGGCGGTTTCGGGCTCCACAACCTGCCGGACGACTTCCGGATGATACTGCACCACGACCCGGCCTGATTCATCCTCCAACTGGCGCAGCAGCATGGGCCGCATCAGCTTCCCTCCATTGGCGATCGCACTGGCCATCATCACCATTTGAATCGGCGTGGTGGCCACCTCGTGGCCCATCGGCACACGCGTAATTGAAAGTTTGTTCCATCGCTTTAACGGATGCACGGTGCCCGAAACCTCGCCAGGCAGACTGACCCGCGTGCGCTCCCCAAAACCAAACCGACGTATGTAATGATGCAAATGCGCCTCCCCCAAACGCATCGCGATCTTGGCTGAACCAATATTGGAGGACTTGGTGATGATCGACTTGACGCTCAATTGACCATAGGGGTGATGATCCCGCAGTGAACGTCCTCCATGATAAAAGAGGCCTTGCTCACAATCGAACCGGGTATCGAGTGTAACCAATCGTTCATTAATCGCACCGGCCACGGTCACGGCTTTAAATGTAGAACCCGGTTCGGCGGTATCGGTTACGGCGCGATTCCTACGGTTCGCCGCAGGAAATTCTCCTGGGCGATTTGGGTCAAAATCCGGTCGATTCGCCATGGCGAGAATTTCCCCGGTCGCGGGGCGCACGACCACGGCGGTGACGCCCTGAGGTTGATACCGTTTCATTGCCTGATCCAGCTCAGCTTCCACGATGTGCTGCACGCCAAGATCAATGGTGAGACGGGCGTTCAGTCCGTCTCGTGCCGCCACATCTTGATGCCGCAAGGAAACCACTTCGCGTTTGCGCGAATCGGTTTCCGTCACGCGCCACCCCCGCGTTCCGGTGAGATGCGAATCCAGCACGGCTTCAATGCCTTCCTTGCCGTCATGATCCGTACCTCCCACAAAACCGAGCACGTGCGATGCAAGCCGGTTGCCGGGATACACGCGCAACTGGTCTTCTTCACGATCCGCAAACACCGAGTGACGCACACTGCGAAGCGTTTGCCGTTGTTTGCGTGTGAGCGTGGATTCCTCAACCCCTAGGTCCAATACTTTTAAATCCGCCGAAATCTCCTCCCATTTTTCACGAGGCACTTTGCGTTTGAGCACGACGTACCGGTTCGTGCGTGTTTCTCCATATTCATTTTGAAATAGCTTGGGCTCCAGCTTGGAGGCGATCCATGCCTCTTCCATTTCCAAGTGTGGCGCCAAGGCGGCGGCCAATTGAGGGCCGAATGGTCCAATCAAACCTGGATCGGCGCAGATGGTTTTGACGAACAAACTGGTTGCCAACAGATTACCGCGGGCATCCAAAATATTTCCGCGGCGAGGTTCGCGCACAATCGTTCGCACGGTATTGCCGCGAGCTGCGTCTCGAAGTTGAGCATGACGCACTACTTGAAGATCCACCAGACGATACCCCAGCAGGCTGAAAGACAACAGCATGATCACGCCAAAGCAGTACAGCCACCGCTTGGCCGAACGATTTAGGCTCACTCCAAAGTCGTCCACATTACCTTCCTGCCGAAGGAGGCCTACCGACTTGCCGTACGCAACGGTGCGCGTGCACTCGGCACAGACTGAGACACCGGCAGACGTGGTTCCTCCAGCACCACAATCTGCTCGGGACGTGGCACAATGAGGTCCAAGTTTAACTGCCGTAGACGAGTGTCCAGTTCCTGAGGCGACATCAGGTATGCCAAATTATCGCCCCGGCGCTTGTTCTCCCGCCGTAATTCCTCCAGCTTGATTTCGTTCTCCTTGATTTGCTGCCCCAAGGAATTGATCTGCTGTTTCTGCCACACGTACCCGAGCCCGAGCCCGCAGGTGACCACACAGATCAATACCGCCTTGAGCGCAGGCCCAAACCGTACCACCTTGTCCCCTTTTTTGCGATTCATATTTCCCCTGTTATACTTTTTCCAACACCCTCAATTGAGCACTGCGTGCACGCGGATTGGCCGCTACCTCCGCTTCAGTCGGCCGAATCGATTTCCGCCTCACCCACCGCATACGCGGCTCACGATCCACTCGCAGCACCGGCACATCCACCTCACCCGGCACGTCGTAGTCCCGGGCATGTTCGTTGCCAAATTCTTTCACCATCCGGTCTTCCAACGAATGGAAGGTGATCACTACCAAACGACCTCCGGATTTGAGCATCCGGAACGCGCCCTCCAACCCGTGCGTCAGCTCATTCAATTCATTATTCACCGCGATTCGCACCGCTTGAAACACCTGAACTGCCGGATGCTTTTTATGACGGCCGCGCCGCTTTGCCCCGGCCACAATTTCCGCAAGCTGCCCTGTGGTTTCCAAAGGCACTTTCCCACGCGCTTGGACTATGGCCCGGGCGATCCGTCGCGAGTCCCGGTCTCCTCCGTATTTCCAGATGATTTCCGCCAACTCCGCTTCCGTCCACGAGTTGATGATTTCCGCCGCAGTCACACCTTGCGACTGATCCATCCGCATATCGAGCGGGCCATCCGCTTGCACACTAAACCCTCGTTCAGCCCGATCCAATTGCGGCGAGCTAACGCCCAGGTCCAGCAACACCCCATCCAAGGTTTCCGCGGCAACCCAACCCGCCGCGTTGCAATAGGAATCGTTCCGAATCTCAACCCGATCCCCAAATGTTGCCAGACGACTGGACGCTGCCGCGATCGCCTTCTCGTCTCGATCCGTACCCCAAACTTTTCCATCTGGAGCACTCGCCTGCAAAATCATCTCCGCGTGACCACCACCACCCAGCGTGCCATCGAAATACTGCCCGCCGCTTGCGGGACGGAGCGCATCCATCACCTCCGACGCCAGCACAGGCACGTGGTGAAAGGTCGACTCCATGTACTCTCTTTAAAAAGGGCCCGTGCCGGCCGGGGCACTTTGCCCCGGCTAGCACGTTTCCCACCTCCTTGGCGTCTGCCGGAATGGCAGTTCAAATTCTCTACCCGCCCTGCCGCTTTATTCCATCAGGCTAAAGGCCGCTCCGGCCATCACCTGATCCTCGCTGCGCACCTCCGCGTAGCGGGCCGGGCTCCAAATTTCAAAGCGGTCCAACAATCCCACCAACACCGCCTCCTTCTTAATGCCTGCCAGCTTCGCCATGGCTTCAGGCAAGCAAATTCGCCCAGCCTTGTCCAAGGCCACCTGCACACTCTCGCTGCCAATAAAGCGCTTGAGCACAACCTTGTTGGGATCGTCGTTGCTCATGGCGTTGATATCCTCCATCAACTTCGCCATCTGCTCCGGCGGCAAAGCGCGCAGGCATGGACCGTGCGGCGATTTGGGCCACACAATCAGGGTAAACTCCACATCGGGCGATTCGGGCCGCCACTTGGCCGGCACCTGCACACGACGCTTCCCGTCCACTCCATGGGTATAGAGCGAATTGTAATAAACGGGCATGCTGTCGCTTGCTTCTGTCATCGTGTGCTTCATGCACATTTAACCCACTTCGCCACACAACGCAACACCTTAGTCTCACTTTTTCACACTCGTCAACATTTTTGAGTAGATTTTAGGGGTATTTTTCCAAATACCTCGGACTGGCGTTTTTTGGCTATAAATGGCTCAATCACCGCCTGTGACCGGCGAAAACCCATCGAATCCATTGAAAACAGCGGATTTTGATTTCGATTTGCCGCCTGAACTCATCGCCCAGCACCCTGCCCCAGCCCGGGATGGATCACGGTTACTCGTTGCTGACCGCCAATCTCGGACCCGTTCTCACCGTCATTTTTCTGATTTGCCCGATTTCCTTGGCGCCGGCGATGTGTTGGTGATGAACAATTCCCGCGTAATCCCCGCCCGTCTGCGCGGCCATAAAATCGACGGGACTGCCGCAGTTGAAATCTTGCTGGTGGAGTTGGCTGCTGACCAGACCTGGTGGGCCCTGCTGCGCCCCGGCAAACGACTCCCAGTCGGCACGCGCATTGCCCTCTCCAATCGCCAAGGTCAACCCACAGCTGTGACCGCTGAAGTGCTTGAAAAAAATGATGCCGGCCACGCACGCATACGTTTCAACGGTACGGATAATTTACTGTCAGATCTTGATACCTTGGGCGAAATGCCGCTTCCACCCTACATCCGCCGGGAAGCCTTTGGTCAACCTCAGGAGGACACTGAACGGTACCAAACCGTGTATGCCAACCCTGTGGGTTCCGTCGCCGCCCCCACCGCCGGCCTGCACTTCACCGAATCGTTACTCGACCAAATCCGTTCGCAAAATATCGAAACCCACACCGTCACCCTTCACGTCGGCCTTGGCACCTTTGCACCAGTCAAGGCCGATGCCTTGGAGGAACACACCATGCATACAGAGCGATTTACGCTGCCTGCGACCACCGCCGAAGCCATCAATCGCGCCAAGGCCGAAGGCCGGAGGATCGTGGCCGTCGGTACGACCACCGTGCGGGTGCTTGAAAGCGTGGCCCGCACATCTCTCCCTCTCACCGCCTCCAGCGGTAGTACTGATATTTTTATCTATCCGCCGCGCCAGTTTGCCATTGTGGATGCGCTGATCACCAATTTTCATCTTCCACAATCCACGCTCGTGATGCTGGTCAGCGCCTTTGCCACGCCAGGTGAAAGGAGTGGCCGCGAGTGGATGCTGGAAACTTACACCGAAGCGGTTCGCGAAAAATATCGCTTCTTCAGCTATGGCGATGCGATGCTAATCACATGAGCCGGCCGTTTGTGTTCATCAACATGGCGATGACTGCCGATGGCAAAATCGCCAACACAAACCGGAAAATCACCACCTTTGGCAGCCGCGAAGATCACCAACGACTGCTCAAGCTGCGCACCAAAGCCGATGCCATTTTGACCGGTGCCGGCACGCTCAATGCGCAACCTGAAATCACCTTGGGCCCGGGGCCGAGCCAAAAGAAGGCGCCTGTACGAGTCATCGTCAGCGGCAGCGGCCAGGTCAATGTGCAGCACAAAATATTCCGGACACCGGGGGCCCCTCTGATTGTGCTCACCAGCGAACGCATTCTCGCCCGACGTTTGATAGCATTAAAGGCCGCCGCCGATACCGTCCTCATTTGCGGCGCCAACAGTGTGGAATTCCAAGAGGCCTTCGACTATCTGGCCGAACATCATCATGTGAAGCGTGTGTTATGTGAGGGCGGTGGGCGTTTGAACGATTCCCTGTTTCGTGCAGGTTGGGTGGATGAAGTGAACCTCACCGTGTGCCCGCTGATCCTTGGCGGCCAAAGCGCCCCAACGATTGCCGACGGCATTGGGTTCAGTCAGCTGGCTGATGCCGCGCAATTTAAGCTGCACCGGCGCCGGCAGGTCGGCAACGAGATGTTCCTGACTTACAGAGCCGTACGCCCGTCATAGCGCCCCGAGCACTACCTGCCGGACAGTGTCCGAAGGTCCGCCCAAAAAACGGCCGGCCAAATCGCGCACCCGCTCCATCTCGTCCGTCACATGAATCTGCACACCGCCCTCCCCTTCCGTCACCAAAAGATTGTGCCATTGCAGTTCCTGCCGCACGAATGCCGCGCAGGTTTCCGCCGAATCGACCAAAGTCACCTCCGGCCCCGCAACCCGAGCGATCGTTTCCTTGAGCAATGGATAATGCGTGCAACCCAGCACCAGCGTGTCAATGCCTTCGGCCAACATCGGCGCCAAGTATTCCCGCAGCACAGCTTCGGTTACCGCATGATCCAGCCAGCCTTCCTCCACCAACGGCACCAACAACGGGCACGCGCAACTGGTCACACGCAATTCATGGTTCAACTCACCCACCAGCCGCTCATACGCCCCGCTGCGGATGGTGGCCTGGGTGCCGATCACACCGATGTGCCCGTTGCGCGTGGCCTCGTTGGCGGCTATGGCGCCGGGTAAAATAACGCCGAATGTCGGCAGCGCAAAGCGTTCACCTAATTCCGGCAACGCACTGGCACTGGCGCTGTTGCAGGCAACCACCAACGCCTTTACGCCTTGTTCCGCGAGAAAAGCCGCGTCTTCACAAGCAAACCGCGTCACCGTCTCTGCGCTCTTGGTCCCGTACGGCACACGCGCCGTGTCCCCCAGATAAATGATCTGTTCATGCGGCAGCAACCGCTGCATCTGCCGGACCACCGTTAACCCGCCAATTCCGGAGTCAAAAACTCCAATAGCTTGAGCGGCATTGTCCATGACCCAATGGTGCCGTTGACGATTGGCATGGCACAAGGCAAATGCCTTCACAAGCATCGGTGTCGGCTAGGCTTGACCGCCGAATCGCCCTTCCTTAAATTGCTCGGCCTTGACCCCATTGGCCTTGCGCGGCTCCGGGATTTTTGTGTTATGACTATGAGCGAATCTGCAAATTCCATCGACAAGGGAATGGCCGGCGTAGTGGCCGCCGAGACCAACCTGAGCGATGTGCGCGGCGAAATCGGTGAACTGATTTACTGCGGCTACAACATCAACGACCTTGCCGAAAACGCCACCTTCGAGGAAGTGGTGCACCTGCTGCATCGGGGCCACTTACCCAGTACCGCGGAGCTCGCCGCGCTGAAGGCGGAATTCTGTGCCAGCCGCGAACTGCCCGGAGGCGTGATTGACGTGCTCAAGGCCCTGCCTCAGGACACCTCGCCGATGCACGCATTGCGCACCGGCGTCAGCGCGCTCGGTTGTTTTGATTCCGAGGCGGAAACTCAAGATGATCTCGAGGCGGTCCGCAAAAAATCCATTCAGATTATCGCCCAAGTGCCCGTGATCGTCGCCGCTTTTCATCGCTTGCGACAGGGCAAAGAGATTTTGGAATCTGATAACAACCTCGGGGAGGCCGCCAACTTCATCTGGCTCATCACCGGCAATAAACCCAGTGCGGATATGGAACGCACGATGGATATCTGCTACATCCTCCATGCCGATCACGGGTTCAATGCCTCCACGTTCAGCGGCCGTGTCACCATCGCGACCTTGAGCGATGTGTACAGTGCGGTCACCAGCGCCATCGGCACGCTCAAGGGCCCTCTGCACGGCGGCGCCAACGAGGGGGTCATCAAGATGCTGCAGGAGATCGGCGACCTTGAGAAAGTCGATGCCTACGTCGACGATTGCCTGGCAAACAAGCGCCGCATCATGGGTATTGGCCACCGGGTCTATCGCGTTCTCGATCCGCGCGCCCCGCACCTCAAGCGCATGGCCCAGAAACTCACGAAGGAACTCGGCGAGCCGAAGTGGATTCAAATGAGCGAGCGCATCGCCGAGCTCATGCTCGAGAAAAAGAATCTCAACGCCAATGTCGATTTCTATTCGGCCACCGTTTACTACTCGCTCGATATCCCCACCGACCTGTTCACCCCCATCTTCGCCATTGCGCGGACGGCGGGTTGGACAGCCCACATGATCGAGCATCTTGACGGCAATCGCCTCATCCGTCCGCGCGCCCAATATGCCGGCGACGAAGGCAAACCGTGGGTCCCCTTGGCCGAGCGTTAGCCGGTGTATCGTTGGCGGCGATAAAAAACGCACAAATTTCTTGAACGACTGGAGCCCTTGCCGCAAGACAGGGGCTCCGATTTTTTATCCATGAATCTGCACGAATATCAGGCCAAGGAATTGATGCGGCGCCACGGCGTGGCCGTGCCCGCCGGCGAACCAGCCACCTCCATCGAGGAAGCCAAGGTGGCAATTGAAAAACTATTTGGCGAAGGCCATCAACGTGTGGTGGTGAAAAGCCAGATTCACGCCGGCGGCCGCGGCAAAGGCACGTTCAAGGACGGCTTTCAGGGCGGGGTCCACCTGGCCGACAGTGTCGAGGATGCCACCGCCAAGGCCGAAGCCATGTTTGGCAATGTGCTCGTCACCAAGCAGACGGGCGAAGAAGGCAAACAGGTCAACCGTCTACTCATCACTTCCTGTCAGGAGATCAAGAGTGAGTTTTACTGTGCCGTCCTGCTTGACCGCGCACTCGGCCAGCCAATCATCATGGCCAGTTCCGAAGGCGGCATGGATATTGAAGAAGTTGCCGAAGCCACGCCCGAAAAAATAATCAAGGAACCGGTAGACCCGGACCTTGGCCTGCAGGCTTATCAGGGGCGCAAGATTGCCATCGCCCTGGGCCTGCGTGGCAAACTGATCGGCCAATGTGGCCGACTGTTGCAGGCCCTCTATACCACTTGGGCCAAATGCGATGCGTCGATGGTGGAGGTAAACCCGCTGGCGCTCATTGAAAATGAGGACGGCACCGAGGCGGTGGTTGCTCTCGACGCCAAGATGTCCATCGATTCCAATGCTATGTTTCGCCACGCAGACGTTGCCGAGATGCGCGACCTCACCGAGGAAGATCCGCTGGAGGTCGAAGCCGGCAAATTTGATCTCAACTACATCAAGCTGGACGGTAACATCGCCTGTCTCGTCAATGGCGCCGGCCTCGCGATGTCCACCATGGATGCCATTAAGCATTACGGAGGCGACCCGGCCAACTTCCTGGATGTCGGTGGCGGCGCCACGCAGGAACAGGTCAAGGCCGCCTTCGAGATCATTCTCAGCGATCCCTCTGTGGAAGCCATTCTCATCAACATTTTCGGCGGCATCATGAATTGCAACACCATCGCCGAAGGCGTGGTGGCCGCCGCCAAGGAAACCGATCTCAAGCTGCCGCTCGTCGTACGGCTGGAAGGCAACAACGTGGAGGCCGGTCGCAAGACACTGTCCGACTCCGGGCTCGCCCTCATCACCGCCAGCAGCCTTGCCGAGGCTGCCCAAAAATCTGTCGAAGCCGCCAAATAATTTCTACCATGTCCATTCTCGTTACCCCAGAAACCAAGTTCCTCGTTCAAGGCATCACCGGTGGCTTCGGCGGCCGGCACGCCCAGCTGAGCCTCGACTACGGCTCCCAACTCGTCGCCGGTGTCACACCCGGTAAGGGCGGCCAAACCTTTGCCGATACCGTCCCCATTTTCGATAGCGTGGCTGAGGCCGTCGCCGCAACCGGCGCCACCGCCAGTGCCATCTTCGTGCCTCCGCCCTTCGCGGCCGACGCCATCCTCGAAGGGATCGATGCCGGCCTGGAACTGGTTGTGGCCATCACCGAAGGTATTCCTGTTCGTGACATGCTCAGCGTTAAAAAAGTGTTGGATGCCAGTGATACCAAACTGATTGGCCCCAACTGCCCCGGCATTGTGACTCCCGGCGAAGGCGAAAATTCCCATGGCGGTTGCCGTATCGGGATTGCCCCCGGTTACATTCACAAGAAAGGCAACATCGGGGTGGTCTCCCGCAGCGGCACCCTTACCTACGAGGCCGTGTGGCAGCTCACCAGTGCGGGTGTCGGCCAGTCCACCTGTGTCGGCATCGGCGGCGATCCCGTGCCGGGCATGACCCACCTCGACGTCCTGAAAATGTTTAATGAAGACCCTGAAACCGAGGGGATCATCATGATTGGCGAGATCGGCGGCACGGCTGAAGAGGAAGCCGCCGCGTGGGCCAAGGATCACTGTTCGAAGCCGATTGCCGGATTCATCGCCGGCGCCACCGCGCCTCCCGGCCGCCGAATGGGGCATGCCGGCGCCATCGTAAGCGGAGGAAAAGGTACGGCTGAGGCCAAGAAGGAAGCTTTCCGCGATGCCGGCATCGGCGTGGCCGAGACTCCTTCGGAAATGGCTGACACGCTCCTGAAAATGATGTAGTCCATCCCCCGCGGATGGATTGGCTGCACGGCATCCTAAATCTCATCGGCCTGCTGTTCTGGGTACTCTGGCGCGCGGGCACTCTGTCCCGCCCCAAACCGGCCAACCATCTTGTCGGCCCCGCCCTGCGACAAGGCCCAGTCTTCAAACACTCGTGGATCTATCTGTTGGCGTTGGTGGGCGTGCTTGGGTTGCGCGCCGTGTTTTACAACCAGTTTGGCCCCGGCCTGGACTGGATTCCCTCCCTGCAACTACTCCATGAAGTGCCGCATTTTCGCAGTGACTATTTCCCACGCGCATTGGCGTATTCGGTGTTGAGTTTCGCCCGCTGGCTGGGGGCCTTGTATTTTTGTTGGGCGTTACTGGCCACCATTCGGCCAACTGCGGATACTGCCAAACTATGGCGTTCGTTTCTTCGCGCCCAGTTCGGCTGGCTCGGCGGCTTGCCGGCCATCGCGCTTTGGATTTTCGCCATATCACTTTCGGCCGGCTTACACTGGGTCGAAGCAGAATGGATGGTTCATGTTGGTGTCCGCAGCAACATCACGATCCATATCCAACAACTACCCGCATTAGTGGCACTGGACGCGCGCGCCGCCGTTTATCTCGCGATGGGCGTGCTGATTCTCTATCTGCTGAACACGTTTGTATATTTCGGTGAAAGTCATTTTTGGAAAAACGTCCACGCATGCGGCAACCGCCTGCTGGCGCCTTTGTCCGGATTGCCTTTGGTGGTGGGTAAAATCGACCTCGCGCCATTTCTGGCACTGGCTTTGGTATACGCGCTTAGCTTTGCCTTGCGCCATGCACAATTGGCCGCTTGGTTCAGCTAACGGAGTTTCGGGAAGAATGCATGCGCAGTAGCGCAGGTCGCTTTGCTCAGTTCGGCCAAGCTCACACCTTTCACCTCTGCAATGCATTCAGCGATGTGCCGGGTGTATGCAGGCTCACACCGTTTTCCTCGATGCGGCATGGGCGCTAGAAAGGGGCTATCCGTTTCAAGCAACAATTGGTTCAACGGCGTCTCCGCGATGGTATCCCGAACTTCCTGTGCGTTCTTGAATGTGGCAATTCCGGTAAAACTCACCAAAGAACCCAACTCAACCACACGCCGCATCCTTTCGGTGTTGTCCACAAAACAATGAAACTGGCCACGCACGCGTGTGGCGAATTCCTCAAAGATTGCCAAGGTCGGCCCGAAGGCTGCGCGCTGATGGATCACCACGTTAAGTTGAAATTCCTCTGCCAATTCTAGTTGCTGACGGAAAACCATCTCCTGCTTCGCTTTCCAACGGGCGTCCTCCTCGTCCGCCCCCCCGTTGCTGCTCGGCAATCGGTAGTGATCAATCCCCGTTTCCCCTACAGCCACCACCTTGGGATGTTCGCACAATGGCCGCAGATCCGGCCGCACATCGGCGGGGGCCGACTGCAAATCGTTGGGATGCCAGCCCACCACCGCGTACACCGGTTCATGTGCCTCCGCGAGGACTAACGCACGCCGGCTGCTTTCCAAATCCGTGCCGATGGTGATCATCCGTGTAATCCCCGCCGCCTCCGCACGCGCCAACAACCCGGGCAGATCATCTGCAAAATCCAGGAATGTCAGGTGCGCGTGGGTGTCGTATAATGGTTCCATCCCGCCGCAGTGTGCCCGCCGAATGCCTTGCTGACAACCGTTTGCGGATGATCGGGCCTTTACAGCCTGCCCAAATAGGTGCAGGTTGTCCTAGCGCTCAATGCGACTTATGAGATTCCCTCAGAAAATATTGTGGCTGTTTCTATTGGGGAGCTTCGGGCTGCCACAGGCCGGGGCTGCGTTGGACATTACCCGGGCCATGTTTCGGGGTGAGGATTTCCAGAGCAGCATTTTCGGCGGCCAAACTCAGGGATATGTCTTCCCCAAAAACCAACGTTGGGACCCCAAACGCGCTCCGGAATTTTCCCTCGGTTATGCGGAGTTTGCAGTGCACGATTACGAGCTCACACCCGCGATGATTTACACGGTCAACTTCGGGCTGGCCAACCTCGTTCGCTCCCACCAAACAGTCTTCCAACGCAACGTGGATCAGGACTTCCGTGTGCGCTTTCGGATCTTTGGCAAATACGAAGATTATGAAGAGTATTCCCTGAAAAAATACCGCAAGGAAGTCAGCCAAAACTTGCTGGGGTTTTTTAGCCCAGCCACCAAAGAGATTGTGACATGGCGAATGAAGCCCAGTATGAGCTGGCGACTCGTCCCAACCCTGCTCCACGAAGGCTGCCACGCCATCATGGACGAAATGTTTGGCGAATTACCTTTTTGGATGATTGAAGGCAGCGCCGACTGGCTGGGGGAAGCGCCAGCATGGCTGCAAAAGGCCGATGGGCTTCGGAATGATCAACACGCTCGTTGGGTGCGCCTGAATCGCATGCGCCAAAATGGGGATCTGCCGGACCTCAAGGCCTACCTGCTCTCCCACGAATACGAACATTGGGATCGCATGTTCGACGGCAATATTGGCATGGGTTACGATGTCGGTTGGTCTGTGTTTGATTTCTTCATGAAAACCCACCCGCAAGCCATGAAGTTTTTGGGGGCGGTCGTCAATGATCGCGCAGTGCTCAGTGCGCGCGGAAGGGGTAATGGCCGATTGGAGGCCGCCTTCGAGCAAGCCATCAACCGCAACTGGCAAGGGGGCACTGCGCTGCTGGAAAAAGGCTGGCATTCCTGGATCAGAATCCGAGCTGCTGAGGCTGAAAAGGAATTGCTCAAAGCCCGCCAAAACCGGCGCTAATCGCACTTCTGCAGATCGCCCATACCCAAAACGGGTTGCCATCTCCGGCGTTCCTCGCTATTTTCCCGCCACCCAAACCCATTGAATTATGGCGAAACCGATCTATCACAGCAGTATTGAAGGCGCGCAACACGGCGGCAAGGGACTTGAAGGTTTTCTCAAGTTCGCCAAAGAAGCCGGCGCGGCCGGTGCGCAGCCCAGCAATTACATGATGGAAGAGGACGGCTCGGACGGTTCCAAGTTCCGCAGTGCCTCGGACATCAAGAACACGTTTGAACAAAACGGCCTAAAGCTCGACGGCGTCAGCGGTCACTGCGCCTTTTGGGTGCACACCAGTGCCTGGACCGGCACCAAGAGCGGCCACGCCTTTATCCATGGCCAAAATCAGGACAAGAGCCCGGAGGAACTGGAGCAGTGGTACGAGGATTACCTGCTGCGCCTGATGGACCTGTGCGCGGAGCTGGACATCAAGATCCTGCCGATGTTCTGGGGCGTTTCCCACGGCTGGGAATTGGCCACCGGTTATCCGTGGGGTTTCTGGACCTCCCCCGATGGCGGCGACCTGATCAAGGAAGGCAACGAACGGTTTGTGACTAAGACCGCCAAGATTCGCGCGCACGCCAAGAGCCTCGGCATCTATCTGGCGCACGAGATTCACCCGGGCACCGCCGCCATGTGCGCGGAGGAGTTTGGCACACTGGTGGACATTTGTGATGGCGACGAAACCCTCACCGTCAACGCCGACCCCTCCCATTGCTGGGAAGGTGAGGACTGGGAAACCCGCTTCACGCACCCCGCCGTGCGTGACCGCGTGTACGCCTGTCACGTGAAAAACTTTGTGGTGCGCAACAACGTGCCGCTGCGCCGCATGGACGGCAACTGGCGCAATCGTGCGATGCAATTCACCGACCTCGGCAGCGGCGACCTGAACATGACCCGTTACGTTGAGATGCTGATCAACATCGGTTACCCCGCCCGTTACACCAAGATTATGGGCACCGAAACCGCCCCGCTCATTGCCGAAACCGAGAGCAACTACCGCGACCCGGACGCCACCGCCATCGAGGGAATCCAATACGTTCGCGACCAACTCTGCTTCCCGGTTGCCGAAGGCTCCTTTGAAGACGAAATGGGAGCGTGAAAAACGGCCGATAAAGCCCTTTGCAAAACGGCCGCCATTGGCGGCCGTTTTTTAATGACCAATTTTCAATGCCCAATGTCTAATTGGAATTTGGTCATTTCAACTTCCGTTCATACGGCGAATGGCTGCCCATCCAAAACCAAACCAATTCACCTTCATGATAACGCCCCAAGGCACGCCATGAACGGGTAATCCGCACGCTCCAGAAATGGCCAACGGGCTTGAAATGAAGCGAAGGATGCTGCGGATTTTCACACCATAAACGATACGCCTTCCGGCCAGCTTGGCGAATTTCTTCCGGTGCGGCTCGATAGCACTTCCAGAAATCAGGCGTTGTCGTTGATGAGATCATCCAACGGTTTGCCTTTGCCCGCGTCAACGTCCTCCTTGGCCTTTTCCCAGCCAGCATCAAACTCACCGGCTGCCACTGCCTGCTCCAGC
The DNA here is from genome assembly GCA_038145765.1 of Verrucomicrobiales bacterium. Taxonomy (GTDB): domain Bacteria; phylum Verrucomicrobiota; class Verrucomicrobiia; order Limisphaerales; family UBA1100; genus UBA1100. The sequence continues at coordinate 13,951 of JAYQQG010000019.1, read as the reverse complement.
CGCAAATCAGCCAGAAATGATTCAATTGCATTCAAGTCATCCGGCTCCAACTCACGCAAGGCATCTTTAATTTCTGCAACGCTCACAAGCCAAAACTAACACACCTCTCCCTTTAGTTCCAATGCCCAATGGGGATTTGATAATTGCTCATTCCTTGAGTCTTGGTCATTGATCATTGGAAATTACCTTCAACCCATCCCAAGCCAACCCAACCCCCTCTGGCAACTTGGCATCATCCACATCGTGATCGTAATAATGGGTTAGGTGCGTGAACCACGTTTGGCCGGCACCCACTTGCTCGGCCACTTCCAGCGCCTCGCCCGTGCTCATGTGTGTCCAGTGCTCCTGTGGACGGAGCGCATCCACCACCAACACTTCCACGCCCCGAACCGTTTCCACCACGGAAGCCGGCACGGTTTTGGCATCGGTCAAGTATGCCAGCCGCTTAATGCCGGCCTGCTCAAAGAGGTACCCCGTCGAGCCCATGCTGCCATGCGGCAATTCACAGGGGTTGATTCGCAAATCGCCAATCTCGAACGGCCCATCGATCACATGCTCTTCGGGCACAAAATAGCCGCGCGGATGATCGCCATCATGGAAGGCGTGGGCGTGCACGCGGCGGAGATGCCCCATGGTGGTGGCATTCGCGTAAACCGGCAATGGCGCGTGGCGAATGTCGCAGAACCGCCGGCAATCATCCATGCCCATGATGTGGTCGGTATGCGCGTGCGTCACCAGCACGGCGTCGAGCCAATCGATGCTCTCCCGCAGACATTGCGTGCGAAAATCCGGCGTCGTGTCCACCACCAGCTTCACTTTGTCGGTCACAACATAAATCGAGGAACGCGTGCGATGATTCTTGGGATTAGCCAGAAATTCCGCCGGATATTCCTTGCCAATCACCGGCACCCCCTGCGAGGTGCCCGTGCCCAGAAACGTAAACTCAAACGCCATGCGCCGCATGGATTGCCTGAAGGCGGCGGTGAACACAATTTTATTTTCCCGCAAGCCCGTTCAGCGACAATGCCCCCGCATGCTCGAATCGCTGCGCATTCGCAATCTCGCACTGGTCACCGACCTCACGCTGGAGCTCGGCCCCGGCTACAATGCCATCAGCGGTGAGACGGGCGCGGGCAAGTCCATCCTCATCGGCGCGCTCAATCTCGTGCTGGGCGAACGCGCCGATCGCACGCTCATCCGTGCGGAGGCTGAACAATGCACGGTCGAGGCCACGTTCGACCTCGCCCAACTCGGCGCTCCCCTGCCCGCTTTCCTAGAGGAACATGGCCTTGAGCCTTGTGAGGACAATCAACTGCTCCTCAAGCGCACCTTTACCGCCGCCGGCAGCAACCGCCAGTTCGTCAATGGCAGCGCTACCACGCTCGCGGTGCTCAAGCAGATCGGCGAATGGCTCGTGGACATGCACGGCCCGCACGATCACCAGTCGCTGCTGCACCCCGCGCGCCAACTCGCCATCCTCGATGCTTTTGGCGGATTGCAGGAATCGCGTGCCGCCTTCACCGCCCTGCTTCAGCGCCGCACCGAGATCGAACAGGCCAAGGCCGATCTCGTGGTCGACGAGGCCACTTACGCGCAACAGCTCGACTTACTGCGCTTTCAGGTGAAGGAAATCACCGATGCCGCGCTGGATCCAAATGAGGAGGAAAACCTCGAGGCCGATTACCAACGCTCCAGCAACGCCGCCCGTTTGCTCGAGCTGTGCCAGGGCGCATTACAGTTGGTCAGCGAAAACGAAGGCTCCCTGCTCGACCGCTCCGGCGATCTCGGCCGCGTGCTGGCCGATCTGCATCAGGTCGATGAAGGTGCGGCCAATCTGGTGCAACTGCACGGGGAAGCCCGCGCCAATTTACAGGAACTGCAGGGTGAACTCTCCGCCTACGCCGATCGTGTGGACATTGATCCGGCGCAACTCATGGCCTTGGAGGAACGCGTGAACCTCGCCCAATCGCTCAAGCGCAAGTACGGCGGCACCATCGAGGCGGTGAACGCCTTTGGCGATGAGGCCGCGCAAAAGCTCGCCACGCTCGAAAGCCGCGATGAAGAACTGGCCCGGCTCAATGCCGAGCTGGACACACTCGAAACCAAACTCCTGAGCGCCGGTCAAAAGCTCACCGCCCAACGCGCCAAGCTCATCCCCAAGCTCTCCCAAGCCGTCACCGCGCATCTCAACGACCTCGGCTTTGCCCAGAGCCAACTCGATGTCGCCCTCACCAGCACGGATCAAGCCGCCGAAGCCAAAACCACCGGGCTGGACACCGTCGAGTTCCAATTCGCCCCCAACCCCGGCGAGCCCGCCCGCCCCTTGCGCGCCATCGCTTCTTCCGGCGAACTCGCCCGCGTGATGCTTGCGCTCAAGACCGTGCTGGCCGCCGAGGATTCCATTCCCGTTTTGATCTTCGACGAAGTGGACGCCAACGTCGGTGGCGAGACTGCCCATGCCGTCGGCGAGCGCATGCGGCAGATCGCCGACCAACGGCAGGTGCTCTGTATCACCCACCTTGCCCCGGTCGCCGCCGCCGCACAGACGCATTACGTCGTCAGCAAAGCCGTCATTGATGGCCGCACAGAATCGAATATTTCCCTGCTCGATGAAAAATCCCGCGTCGAGGAACTGGCACGAATGCTCGGCGGTAAAGTCGAGGCGGCCACGAAACATGCCGAAGAGTTACTGGGCTAAAGGATCAAGTCTCGGATCACCCGTCCAGGTCGCACAAATTGCGGGCGACCATTGACGTCGTGAAGCATTTGTTCCGCAGGTACGCCGAGTTGATTGTACACCGTGGCAATGAGGTCCCGCGGTGCCACGGCATTTTCCACCGGCTCACCGGCAACCTTGTCGCTCTTGCCATAGACAAACCCGCCTTTCACGCCGCCGCCCGCAAGCACGGAGCTGAAGCACCGGCCCCAATGATCGCGGCCATCCCGCCCGGCGCCGGCGTCGCTGCTGCGGCGGCCGACCTTGGGGTTGCGGCCAAATTCGCCGGTCCACAGCACCAGTGTTTCGTCAAGCATGCCACGTTCGCGCAGGTCATCCAGCAACGCACTGAAGGCTTGATCGGCGGGCGGCATGAGGCGTTGCTTGAGGTCGATGAAATTGCGGCTGTGCGTGTCCCAATACACGCTCACATTTTTGATGCCGTCGTTCGGCCAGAAAACCGTCACGAGCGGCACGCCACGTTCCACGAGCCGGCGCGCCTGCAGGACGGACTGGCCGTGCGGATTCAGCCCATATCGCTCACGCATCTTCGGCGATTCCTCCGTGAGATCAAAGGCGCCGCGCTGATTGGCCGCGGTGGTGAGCAGGTCATAGGCGCGTTGATTGTTTTTATCGGCGGCGGCAAACGCGGGATTGGCGCTGGCCAAGGTGCGGTCGAGTTTTTGCTGCAACGTCTTGCGCCCTTCCAGCCGCGACAGGGACAGCTCCGGCTGCAGCGTCATTTCGCCCACCTTGTAATCCTTTTTGCTCGGGTCAGCATCAATCGTTAGCGGATCATGCAGTGGCCCGAGCCAGCCGGCGAACTGCCCCTGGCTCTGCTCCACAAACCGCGGCACGTCGCCGGGCAATTCCGGTCGCATGGAAACAAACGGCGGCAAGGCGCCTTTCCCTCGCCCGAGCTTGGAAAGCACCGAACCCATGTGCGGCCATTGATCGGCTTTGGACTTGGAGATGGGCGGCGGCTCGCCGGTGAGCAGATAATGCGTGGAGGCCGTGTGATCAAAATTGGTGTGGGTCATCGAACGCACGATGCAGAGCTGGTCCGTGCGCTTGGCCAGCTCGGGAAAATGTTCGCTGACGTGAATGCCCGGCACCTTTGAGCGGATCGGCGAAAACTCCCCGCGAAACTCCGCCGGTGCCTCGGGTTTCATGTCCCAAGTATCCTGCTGCGCCGGCCCGCCCCACATGAAAAGAAGGATGCACGCCTTCGCCTTACCGAAGCCGTTTTGCTCCCGGGCCGCGAGCAGTTCGGGCAAAGACAAGCCCATCAGACCCAGACCGCCCGAGCGCAACAATTCTCGCCTATTTAGGTTCATTCAAATCTCGCTCTCGTTATCCCCGAAGAACAATTCGTAGGCACGATCGTATTCGGCCTCGGGCACGTACACCTCCACGGGCCGGCTGAATTCGTCCTCACCCTCGGGCATCGGCTCGATCAATTTTTCCACCGCCTTGATATCGTGATTGCCGAGCATCACCGCGAGCAGTTCCGCGTTGTCCACCGGGCAGGTATGAAAGAGTCGCATGCCGTCCATGACAAATTCCTCGACAAAGCATCCGCCAAACGGCCTCATTTCGCGAGATGAAATTTGGGATCTGCAACGAGATTTTTGAGGGCTGGTCAATGGAGGACACGATGGCGTACGCGGCCAAGACCGGCTACGACTGCCTGGAGATTGCGCCCTTCACCATTTCGAATTATGTCACCGACATTTCCGCGGCCGAACGCCAGCGCGTGAATGATTTGGCGGCCCAGACCGGCATTGAGATTTCCGGCATCCACTGGGTCCTCGTAAAGGCCGAAGGTATGCACATGACGCATACCGACGCGAGCATTCGCGAGAAGACCGCGCGTTACTTCGTGGATCTCGTCGATTGCTGTGCGGATTTCGGCGGGCGCTCGATCATTGTCGGCTCACCGTATCAGCGCAACCTGATGGACGGCGTCAGCTACGAGCAGGCATGGGAATGGGCCACGGAGGTGTTCAAGGACAGCGTGGCGCATGCGGCCGAGCGGGATGTGGTGATCAACTTTGAACCGCTTGCCCCGAGTGAAACCAATTTCATTAACACCCATACCGAGGCGATCCAGTTTGTGCAGCAATTGAAAAGCCCCCACTTCAAGGTGATCCTCGACGTGAAAGCCATGTGCTCCATGGGGAAACCGATCCCGGATATCATTCGCGAGAGCGCCGGCGAATTCGGCTACTTCCACGCCAACGACGAAAACCTCAAAGGCCCCGGCTTCGGCGACGTGGATTTCAAACCCATCGGCGCCGCCCTCAAGGAAGTGAACTACGACGGCGTCGTGTCCGTGGAGGTGTTCAAGTTCGACGAAGGCCCGGAGGTGATCGCCACGCAAAGCTTGGCGAACCTGAAGGAAGCCTTTGGCGAATAAACGCGGCTAAATAATCTCCACGCCGAACTGTCCAAGCAGCACGATAAAGATCACGATCGGGCAGATGATTCGCATAAAGAACACCCAAATATCCGAGGGTGCCACGTTGCCGAAAATGGGTTTCGTGAAACTGGAGCAGCCCTGCGCCAGTTCACCAACCATTTTGCTCGAGTCCATCATCCAGCCAACGTAAACGCTCACCGACAGCGAAATGATGATGAGACAAAGCGTGCCAAAATATTTATCCATCACGTCAAAGAAACTGACAGACTCGGTGGATTGGGAAAGTGACTTGAAACCCAGCGTGGCATTGTGGTCCACCAATGCTGTGTGAACGGAATTGGTGTGCGCGTGCGGCACTGTAAACGAAACATCTGTGCGGCCCTTGTTGGTGGCAGTGGTTGGGGTGAGGGTCACGGATGTTTCCGGAATCCGAATGTCCTTTTGGGCCAGCGCCCGGCGCAGCTCGGCCACGGCCTTTTTCCCGCCATCCACGGAAACCAACGTGAATTCAACAGAGTCGCCTTGCCTGTTTTCGCGGTGGCTGAGGTGCGTCACTTTTTTGGCCTTTAACTTTCCGATGATCGCCAAGGTGGCGTTGTGATCACCTGCCGGCACAGCAAATTTCATGTCTTTGAGCGGGGTGACCGAAAAATGCATTGCCTCCGCCTTGGTGCCGTCGATGGCGGCGGCTAATTGTTCCGGCGTGGCGGTCTCGGCATTGATCCCCTTGAGTTGAATGGTCGACTCGTCGGTCGTGACAATTTTGCTGAAGGCGTCCGAGCCGCCGAATGAAAGCGCCGATGGCAAGCCCACGGCAAATGCGACGATGCCAACCATGATCGCTGCCTTCTTGCGCGTTGCGCGTTTGCCATCCACAAAATAGGACACGGGCACTTCGAGCATGGAGATTGATGAAGTCAATGCCGCCACGGTCAGCAGCAGGAAAAACAAGCCGCCCACCACGATGCCGAAGGGCATTTTCTCAAACACGGCCGGCAGCGTTTCAAACGTCAGCGTTGGGCCGGCGTCCACCGGGAAACCCAGCGCGAATACCGCTGGGATCACCATCAGGCCGCCAAGCAGCGCCACGCCGGTGTCCATCAGGGCCACCCAAAAACCGTTGGACACAATGTTTTGGCTTTTGGGCATGTATGAGCCGTAGGTAATCATCAGGCCCCAGCCCACGCTCAACGAGAAAAACGCCTGCCCCAACGCCGCCAACACCACCTTGCCATCGATCACCGAAAAATCTGGCGAAAGATACCACTTGATCCCTTCCGAAGCGCCCTCCAGCGTGAGGCTGCGGATGATGACCACAAAAACCAACCCGAGCAGCAGCGGCATCAAGATTTTTGACCACTTCTCAATGCCCTTTTCGATGCCGGCCTGGACAATGTAAATGGTGCCGCCGATGAACACGGCAAACAGCGGAATCACCCAGTTGGGATTAGCCGAAAACGATTTGAACTCCATGCCGGCCTGGGCAACGGTGTTGTAAATATACCCGATCGTCCAACCGGCAATCACGCCGTAGTAACTGAGCACACAAAAACACGCCGCCAAGCACAGCCAGCCCACTGCTGGCGCGCCGTATTTATAAAGCCAAACATTCTTGGCCTCACCCGTATCGCGAAAAGCATCGACCGGGTTTTTGCCGGTAAGTCGGCCGAACGCCAACTCCGCCCACATCAACGGCAGGCCGATAAACAGCACGCAGGCCAGATAGATGACGACGAATGCCGCGCCCCCGTTTTCGCCGGTCACATAGGGAAACCGCCAGATGTTGCCCAAGCCGACCGCGGAGCCGGCGGCGGCGAGGATGAAGCCAATCTTGGAGCCCCATTGGCCGCGGTTGTCGGGAGAAGGTGTCGCGCTCATGCCGATTGCTCGGCAATTAATGGCGGGTTTTGCCCAGTTGGAAAGGGGAAATTATTCGGAAGTCATTTCACCTTCACCCAACGCCGTTTCGTGGCGGACTGCTCAACCGCCTCCAGCACCTGTTGATTCTTCAAACCATCCTCAAAAGTCGGCTGCACGGCGCGGCCCTTGGCGATGGCGTTCACGAAATCAGCGATCGTGTGTACGAAGGTGTGTTCGTAGCCGATAATGTGGCCGGGCGGCCACCATTGGCCGACGTAGGGATGCACGCCATCGCGCTGGGTGACGAGGATGTCGGCAAACCCTTGCCGATCGGCGGGGGCGGTGTAGTCGAAAAATTTGAGGCGATTCATGTCCTCAAAATTAAACTCCAGCGAACCCTTGCTCCCGTTGATCTCGAGGTGAATGTGATTTTTGCGTCCGGTGGCATAGCGAGTGGCCTCAAGGTTGGCGAGTGCACCATTCTTGAAGCGGCCGATGCATTGGGCGGCATCGTCAACCGTTACGCGGCCCATCTTCCTGGGGTTGTCCGGCAGCGGGCGTTGCTTAATGAATGTGTGCATCTGGCCGCAGATTTCGTCGAATTCACCCACAAGATAACGCGCGAGATCGATGATGTGCGCGTGGATATCGCCGTGCGCGCCGCTGCCGGCATGTTGTTTTTGCAACCGCCAAAGGCGCGGCATCTTGGGATCGACCAGCCAGCCCTGTGCGTAACGTGCGTAGTAATGACGGATGTCGCCGAGGGCGCCCTCCTCGATCATTTTTTTGGCCTGCGCGATCGCCGGGATGCGGCGGTAGTTGTGGCAAATCATGTGCACGACTTTGGCGCGCTTCACGGCCTGCAACATTTGACGGCTTTGGGTCACGTCCAACGCGAGCGGCTTTTCGCAGAGCACGTGCTTACCCGCCTTGGCAGCGGCGATGGCGATCTCGGCGTGCGAATCGTTCGGTGTGTTGATGTCGATTACGTCGATCTCCGGATCTGCCACCACGGTTCGCCAATCGGTGACCGCCTGTTCCCAACCGAATTGCGCCCGCGCCTTTTCCACCTCGACGGTATTGCGCCCGCATATGGTGTGCAGGCGCACATTCCTTTTCAGGTCAAAAAACCGCGGGGCCTGCCGCCAGGCATTGCTGTGGGCCTTGCCCATGAACCGGTAACCGATCAGGCCGATGTTGAGTGTCTGTTTTTGCATTAGTGTATCTCGATGACGCCTCTTGCCCCGTGCCAAAACCGAGCGACTTCCACCAGCTGATGTTTCAACCGCAAACGATATACAATTCGATAATGGCGAAACACGATCTCACGGATGTTGGGATCTTGGAACTCAGGCACGACCCGGCCAATCTCAGGTTGTTGTTCGAGCAAACGGGCTTTTTGAATCAGCAACTGGCCAAACTCGCGCGCCTTGGCGGGATCATCCAACGCAATGAAACTGACGATGCTACGAAGATCGCCGATCGCTTTGGGAGCAAAGGTCAGCCGACAACCCATGAGGGCAGCTCTTTCTCCACCTGCTCCGCGGGCACGCCCTCTCCGTGGTCCAGTTCCTCCAAGCCTTCCTGCACGCCGGCAATAAACTCCATCTCACGGGCAATCTCACGCAGGGACGCCTTGTCGTCCATGCCTTGGATCACACCAATGGCAATCTCCTTGCTGCTCATGGCTTCACTTTGCCACAGCCACACTTGATTCGCAAGCGGGCTACTTCGCCAGCTTGGTCCAGCGGGCGTTGTTCTTGGAAGACTTCACGACGGCCTCGATGAAGGCCATGCCGCGGATGCCGTCCTGAATCTTGGGGTAATCCATCGCAGGATCGTCCTTAACCAGCTTGCGGCGTTCCTGCTTGGCGCGGATGTGGTTGGCGAAGTTCACGTAAATGTTCGCGAACGCCTCGAGATAACCTTCCGGATGCGACGCCGGCGTCCGGGTAGCAGCAGCCGCGTTGGCACCGAGGTAGCCATTGGCCGTGCGAAAAACCTGCATCGGCTGATCGAGCCATTTCACGAGCATGGTGTTGGGCTCGTTCTGGTGCCACTCGATTCCGCCGGTCTCGCCATACACGCGGATGTTCAGATTGTTCTCTTCGCCAACAGAAATCTGCGAGCTGTGCAGCACGCCCTTGGCGCCGTTGGTGAAACGCAACAGTACGTTGCCGTCGTCATCGAGCTTGCGGCCCTTTACGAAGGTGGTGATGTCGGCGGCGAGTTCCTTGATCTTCAGGCCGGTGATGTATTCGGCCAGGTTTTCGGCGTGCGTGCCGATATCGCCAATGCAACCGGCCGCGCCGCTGCGCTTGGGGTCGGTGCGCCAGTCGGCCTGTTTCTGGCCGCTGGCCTCCAGACGTGTGGCGAGCCAGCCCTGTGGATATTCCACCACCACCTTGCGAATCTTGCCCAGTTTACCGGCGGCAATCATGTCGCGCGCCTCCTTCACCAGCGGATAACCGGTGTAATTGTGCGTGAGGCCGTAGAGGCATTTGGATTTTTTGACCAATTTCTCAAGCGTCTTGGCCTCCTTCAGATCGAAGGTGGCCGGCTTGTCGCTGAGCACATGAAAACCATTTTCCAGCGCCATCTGGGCGGGCGGGAAATGCATGTGATTCGGCGTCACGATCGACACGAAATCCATCCGCTCACCCTCGGGCAGCTGCTTCTCATTCTCGATCATCTCCTGAAACGTACCGTAGCAGCGCTTGGCAGGCAGGAAGAGGTCCTTGCCGCTGGCCTTGGATTTGCGCGGGTTGGAGGAAAAGGCGCCGCAGACCAGCTCGATCTGTCCGTCGATATTCGCGGCGATGCGATGCACCGCGCCAATAAACGCGCCGCGGCCGCCGCCGACCATTCCGTAACGAATTTTTCTACTCATGATGGTATAATAAAAAAACGAAAAGTTGGGTTGAAACCGGTTGCGCGGTCTTTATATTGGCCGCCCCCCGCCAAGTCAACGGCGATTAAAATGCAGGTTCAATTACTCAAATCCAAGATCCACCGTGCAGTGGTGACCGATGCGAATGTCAATTATGAGGGCAGCCTTACGGTGGACCGCGCATTGATGGACGAGGTGGGGCTGCTGCCTTATGAGCGCGTGCTCTGTGGCAATATGGGTAATGGGGAACGGTTTGAAACCTACGCGATTCCCGGCGAACCCGGCAGCGGCGCGATCATCCTGAACGGCGCCACGGCACATTTGGGCCAGACCGGAGACCGATTGACGATTATGAGCTTTGCGGCCGTCGAGAAAGCCGAAATCGGCAGCTGGAAACCGAAAGTGATTGTCTTGGACAAACACAACGCTATCATCGCCCGCCGTTAGGCGTTTTTGCGCCCCAATCACAATCTTAACCGAAAGGCTTTAGCCATGCGTTTTACAGCGGGAGACATCGCTGATCAACTGGGCGGAAAAGTGCTGGGAGACCGCACCATGCCCCTCACCGGTTTTCAGGCCGCCGACCGCGCCCGTGCGGGCGACCTCACCTTCGCCGAAAATCGCACCTTTTTCGAGCGCGCCGAGCAAAGCGCCGCCAGTGCGATCATCGTCGACAAAAATTTTATTTCCGAACGTAAAGTCCTCATCCGTGTCCCCAGCGCCCGACTGGCGTTTGCAAAGGTCGTCCCGCTCTTTTACCCCGAGCCCGGACCGCCCACCGGCATTCATTCTTCGGCCATCATCTCCGACAAGGCAGAGGTCCATCCCGAGGCCTGTATCGGCGCGCACGTGATCATCGCCGACGGGGCCAAGATCGGAGCCCGGACCGTATTACATGGCAACAATTATGTGGATGAAGACTGCGAGATCGGCGAGGATTGCGCCATCTTTCATAACGTGACCCTGTATCCGCGAACCAAGATGGGCAACCGCGTACGGGTCCACGCCGGCACCATCATCGGTTCGGACGGCTTCGGTTACGTGCAGGAAGGAGGCCGTCACTTAAAGGTCCCGCAAATCGGCAACGTGGAAATCGAGGACGACGCCGAGATCGGCGCGAATGTGACCATTGACCGGGGTGCCCTCGGCCCCACACACATTGGCAAAGGCACCAAGGTTGATAACCTCGTCCAGATTGCGCACAACGTCTCCACTGGCGAAAACTGCCTCGTGGTCGCCCAAGCCGGCATCGCCGGCAGCACTAAGTTGGGCAATTCCGTCATTTTGGCCGGCCAAGTCGGCCTCGCCGGTCATCTTCGCATCGGCAATAACGTCACCATCGCCGCCCAATCCGGCGTGATGCGGGACATCAATGACGGCGAAAAATGGTGGGGCACCCCGGGCCAACCGGACAAACAAATGAAGCGCCAACTGTTGGCTCTTCAAAAACTGCCCGAACTGCTACGCCGCTATAATCGTTTCGAAAAATTCGCCAAATCACGTCTTCTTACCCCAGAGGAACTCGCCGAAACCAGCGCCAAGGTTGCCGCCGAAAAAGAAAAGAAAGCCGCTGAAAAAGCCTCCAAGACTGAAGCTGAGCGCTCAACAAACGTTGAAACGGAGAAAAACAGCTAAAAATCTCCAAAAACCTGTTGACCCTCCTACACTTTCTGGTATTTTCTCCGCCCCCTTGAAAGAAGAGGTATGAAGACTTTTTTGCCTAAAATTGACCTGAAGAAGCTTGGCCAGCCCGAGTCCGGCGCGACCGACCCCCGCGGTTGGCGCATTGTGGATGCCGAAGGGCAAGTACTGGGCCGCTTGGCGGTGAAGATCGCTGACGTGTTGCGCGGCCGCGACAAAGCCAGCTTCACCCCACACTTGGACACCGGCGATTTCGTAATTGTCATCAATGCCGACAAGGTGCGCGTCACCGGCAACAAAGAAACCGATAAGGAATATCAGCGATACAGCGGCTACCGCGGCGGATTGAAACGAATTCCGTTTGCGGAGATGCGCGAACAACATCCTGAGCGCCTGATCATGAGCGCAGTGAAAGGAATGCTGCCCAAGAACAAATTGGCTGCTTCCCTGCTTACCAAGTTAAAGGTCTATGCCGGCAATGAGCATCCGCATGCCGTGCAAAAACCCGAACCTCTCACTTTGAATTAAAATGGCTGTCGACGAAAAAACAGGCGAACTCCTCGGTACCGGTCGGCGCAAAAGCGCTACTGCCCGCGTCCGCATCAAACCCGGCTCGGGTAAGATCACGGTGAATCATCGCAATGTGGAAACCTATTTCCCGATCGATGAACATCGCATGATCGTCAATGAACCGTTTCAGGCCACTGAAAACGCTGAGAAATTTGACGTGCGCGTCAACGTGCAAGGCGGCGGCACCGCTGGGCAGGCCGAGGCCATCCGCTTGGGCATCGCTCGCGCCCTGCTCCTGCATGACGCCGAATTGCGTGGCACGCTCAAGGCAGAAGGCCTGCTGACCCGTGATTCCCGTGTGCGCGAGCGGAAGAAGCCCGGTCAACCCGGTGCCCGTAAGCACTTCCAGTTCAGCAAACGCTAAACGGATTCACTGCTTTCGACACCCCGCCGGTTTACCGGCGGGGTTTTTTGTTTGCTTTCAATTCATCCCAAAACAACGCACAACAAACCAAACATGAGCGATGCTTCTCCAGTGAAAGTCGCGATCGTCGGAGCTTCGGGTTATTCCGGCGAGGAACTCGTCAACCGGCTGCTACATCATCCGCAAGCCGAGTTGACCGCCGTCACTTCACGCCAATATGCCGGCCAGACCCTGTCACAAATCTTCCCCCGGTTCGCCGGACAAGGCGTCGCCGATACACTCCAATTCACCGAACCCAACCCCGCGGCTTTGGCTAACGCAGCCGAGATCGTATTTCTCGCTCTGCCTCATGGCGTCGCCGCTGAATATGCCCAGTCTCTTCTGGATGCCGGCGTCAAAGTCATTGATCTCTCGGCGGATTTCCGGTTAACCGATCCGGCCGTGTATGAGGAATTCTATGGCAACCCGCATCCCGCCCCAGATTTACTGGCCGAAGCCGTGTACGGTATGCCCGAATTGCATCGGGACGCCATTCGCACCGCACGCCTCATTGCCTCCCCCGGCTGTTACCCCACCAGTATTCTTCTGCCTACCACGCCATTGCTCAAAGCCGGCATTATCAAGCCAACCGGCATCATCGCCAACAGCCTTAGCGGCGTAAGTGGGGCCGGACGCAAGGCGGATGTTCCCTTCCTTTACGCCGAATGCAATGAGAGCATGCGTCCCTATGGCATCCCCAAACACCGGCACTTGTCGGAAATCGAGCAGGAACTTTCTCTGGTCGCGGGCACCCAAGTGACCATTCAATTTTCCCCACACTTGATTCCCGTCACGCGCGGCATTCTCACCACGCAATATCTGGCCCCGACCGAGAATTTCAACACGGAGTCTGAAGAGCGTGCATTGAGTGAGCGAATCGCCACCTGTCTGACCTCGGCCTACGCCCACGAGCCGTTCATCCGATTATTACCCAATGGCGCCCTACCGGATACCAAGCATGTCACCCAAACGAACAACCTTGACCTTGCATGGCGGCTCGATCGACGGACCGGGCGCCTAATTATGACAAGCGCCATCGACAATCTCGTGAAGGGTGCCAGCGGTCAGGCCGTCCAAGCCCTCAATTTGATTTGTGGCCTGGACGAAACCGCCGGCCTCTAAAGATTTACAACCATGCATTACTTGAAACACCTCACTCTCATGGCTGCAATCCTGACTTGGGGGTGTGCCACTCCGGAGACTGCTGTCTATCAACACGACCCTTCCGGGCCGCCACCCGGTCACTCCAACCATGGCGAAGCCTTCAACAAAGGCCCGCGGCAGGCGGCCTATCTGATGGGCACCACCTCCAACGTCACCTTTCCGATCACCACCGATTCCAATGAAGCTCAGGCCTTTTTTAATCAGGGTGTCGGCCAACTGCACGGATTTTGGTATCTGGAAGCGGAACGCTCCTTCCGGCAAGTGCTCAAACTGCATCCCGGCCAT
>JAYQQG010000018.1:0-33755 GCA_038145765.1 Verrucomicrobiales bacterium | reverse complement strand
AGCTGGAATTGCCCGAGGCCCAGCGCAAGGCGTGGGATGAGCTTCTAGCCGGCCAAACCAAGGCTTACAGCAACCTGTACCGAAACAAAGAACTCAGTCCGCAGGAACGTTCCAAGAAACTGGCTGCCATCCGCGAGCAATTCGAGGCTGCCCGCCGGAAAATACTATCCCCCGCCCAACGCACCCAACGCAAGGAATGGGAAGCTGCCCGAGCCAAGCAATGGGCCGAAGCCCGTAAACCCCTGCCCGAGCGGCTCGGTTTTACCGATAAACAAAAAAACGAGTACGAGGCGCTCAATAAAAAACGCAACGAGGCCAATATGAAGGCCTACAAGGATTACGCTGCGAAGTATGACGCCATCTTAACCGAGGCACAAAAAGCCAAACGCAAGGAACTCGCGGGCAAACAGGGCTTCCGCCAAGGCAACTACTACGAGCAGCTCGGAATCACCGATGCCCAGCGCAAACAAATGCGAGACCTGCAAGCCGAGCGCAGCAAAGCTTCCCGCGAGGGCTACGAACAATACCGCAAAGATCTGGAGGCGATCATGAATAAGGATCAGCGCAAGCAGTACAAGGATCTCTTTCAACGCCCCACCACCACCGGATCCGGCGGCCGAGCCGGCGTAGCCCGTAACTGGACACAACTCGGGGTCTACGGCCAGCTGAAGCTTTCCGAGGATCAACAAAAACGACTCGGGGCGGCCCACCAAACCTATTCCAAACGCAGCACCGAGATTTACCAGAACAAGGATCTTGATCCTAAAGACAAACGCACCCAAATGGGAAAGGCCATCTCCGACTATCAAACCGCTTGGAAAAAAATTCTCACCCCGGAACAACAGGCTCAGTACAAAAAACTTCAGGACGAAAACCGCAGCAAATACCAACAGCCCAAAGAAGCCCAACCCAAAGCCCCTCAATAGGCTACTCCAACCTTTAGGGCTGGAATCACTACGCAACTTCGCACTCAAAATATCCAACGACCGATTTTTATTAGAAATTCTAATTTGCTATCTGCATATCCCGATGCAACCTTATGACTAGCCGGCATGGACAGGACCCCATTTCCGGCATGTTACGAGACACAGACACCAGGCCGGTTATTGGCGGTTGCGTCCAAAAGAAGCTGATAACCGGCGGCGGCGGAACTGAGCAAATGGGAGCAAGGCCGCAAACGGCTCTTCCCTAGGCGGGGGACTTCACCACCCCCGCATTGCTCCCAACGTCCCGCAGTTCGGTTCCGCCGCTTTCAATTTCCCGCAGCACTGCGGAGAGGCGGGCTTGGGCAGCCTGAATGGTGCCCGCCTCTCCGGTTTTCCATTCATGGTTCTTCGAAGCCGCTACGGCTCTTTTCTACGGCGTCCACAAAGTTTCCGCCGTCACCGCTTGATCCGTCCGCCGGGCGCGGAGTTGGATGTAGGGGGCGAGGTGGTGGCCGCGGTATTCGAAGGTGCCGGGGGCGGCGGATTTGTCGCCAAACCTGGGCTCGGTGACGGCTTCGATGGTGAAGCCGGCTTCGCAGAGGCCGCCGAGGAGATCGCCCCAGCGGTGGAGGAATTCCATGGTGCCCTGTTCGCGGTGCGGTCCGGGGCGTTTGGCGGGTGAGAGGGGGCCTTCGTGGTAATACGGTGTCTCGATCACAAAACCGGCCGGCGACGGGGCGAGATCAATTTGTAGGTTGGTCGGTTGCTTGTGGCGGCTGATGTACACGCCACCGGGCTTGGTGACCCGCGCGAGCTCGCGGTAGGCCAGTCGGATGTCCGGCACGTAACAGGTGCTCACCGGCTGCATCACCGCCTCGTACTCGGCTTCGGCCAGCATGGAAAGATCGTCAATGGACGTGGCCACCGTCTCGACCTGCAGCCCGCGTGACTCGGCCAATTCACGGTCCAGCCGCAGCATCTCGGGGCTGATATCCACCACCGTCACACGCGCGCCGGCGTTGGCAAGCATGGGGCCGTGGCGGCCGCCGCCGGCGCCCAGGCAAAGGATGCGTTTGTCGGTCACCTCGCCGCCCAGCCAGCCGAGCGGATCGAGAATCTCCAGCGGCCGATCCATCTCGTCATCCGTGGCCGCCCGCGTGAAGCGTTTGCCATCCTGCACCCGCGCATCCCACGCGGCACGGTTGTGATCGTGGATGGGGTTCATGATCCAATCGGCACCAGCGCCAGCCCGGGCACATGGCGAAAATGGGTGTCTTCAGTGACGAGTTCCGCCCCCGACTCCAAAGCGTGCGCGGCGATCCACACATCGTTCTGTGGGATCGGCTTGCCCTTGCGCCGCAGTTCGGCAGCCACTTGGCCGAAACGATTGCTGGTCGCGCGACTCACCGGCAGGAATGTTACGAAGGGTTCCGCGATGAATTCATCAAGCTGTTCTGCATTCTCAGCGAACTTGCGTCCGTGCCTGAAGCCGTACATGAGTTCGCCCACCACCACGGCGCTCATTAGCACCTGTTCCGTGCGCTCCAACACGTGGAGCACTTCGGGCCGGCCGCGCATGAGGCTGGAGTAGGCGTTGGTATCCAGCAGTACCTTCATCGCCAAAATGGTCCATCCACCTGGTCAAAATCCGCCGTGGCCTTCCGGAATTTTCTTTCGTCAGCGGCGTTCCAGCTGCCTGCGTACTTGGCCAAAGCAGCCGATACCACACCCGGCCCGGCCTCGGCAATGCCGGCGCCGCGCCGCATGAGCAGCAGCGCGGCCTTGTTCAGGGAAATGCCGCGCTTTGCCGCCACGTCGTGAAGCTCCCGCTCCAGCGCCGGATCGAATCCGCGCAAGGTAAGTTGATTCGCCATGCCTCAAAGTGACTCATAAAATGAGTCATATCAACCCTAAATATGGCTCACTTTTTCTTTTTCCCGAAGAGCGGGAAGCGCTCGGAGGGAGTGTGGGCTTCGCGGAAAAGCGGGGCGATTTTTTTGACAATGTCCGGGTGCCGGGCGGCGATGTTTTTGGTTTCACCGATATCAACCTTGAGATTGTACAGCACGATGGGGGCGTCGGGGTTGTCGCGCACCTTGAACCGCAGGGCCTTCCAGTCACCCATGCGGATGGCTTGGGTGTTGCCGTAGGAATGAAATTCCCAGTAGAGATAGCGATGGGCGCGCTGCTTGGCGCCTCCGGTGAGGGTGGGCACGTAGGAGATGCCATCGGTATGCTTGGGGGTGTCGATGCCGGCCAGTTCGCAGAGGGTGGGCATGAGATCCCAGTGGGCGCATTGATGATCGCTCACGCTGCCGGCCTTGATCTTGTCGGGCCAATGGGCGATCAGCGGTACGCGGATGCCGCCTTCGTAAAGGTCGCGCTTGTGACCGCGCAGGGGGCCGTTGCTGTCAAAAAAGCCGGGGTTGTGGCCGCCCTCATAGTGCGGTCCATTGTCGCTGGTGAAGAGTACGAGGGTGTTGTCGGCAATCTTCAACTCGTCGAGCAGATCGAGAAGCTCGCCGATGCCACGGTCCATGCGGGTCATCATGCCGGCAAAAGCGGCCACGGGATTTTTCACTTGGGTCCCGTGGCTGTACTTGCCAATGAGGTCCTCGAATTGCGGAAACTTTTTGCGGAACGGCGCCACGTCCTCTTCGGGACACTGCATGGCGGCGTGCGGGATGGTGATAGGCAGGTAGGCGAAGAAAGGTTTTTTGGCGTTGTCGCGGATGAACTTGAGCGAGTGTTCGTGGATGAGATCGTGCGAATAGGTTTTGCCGTCGAGCATCACCTTCTTGTCATTATGCCAAAGGTGCTTCGGGTAAAAGGTGTGCGCCTGGCGCTGGCAGTTGTAGCCGTAGAATTCATCCCAGCCCTGATTCACCGGATCACCGCTGGAACCGGGCGCGCCGAGGCCCCATTTGCCGAACATGCCGGTGGTGTAGCCGGCTTCTTTCAGCAGCTTGGGAATGGTAATGAGGTCGGCCGGGATCGGCGCCTGTCCTTCGGGCTGCACCTCGCGATTGCCGCGCACGTAAGCGTGGCCGGTGTGCACGCCGTTGAGCAGGCTGCAGCGGGTGGGGGCGCACACGGTGCTGCCGGCGTAATGCTGGGTAAACTTCATGCCGGCGGCCGCCATGCGGTCGATGTTCGGTGTCTTGAAAAGCTTTTGCCCGTAACAGCTGAAGTCACCGTAGCCGGCGTCATCGACCATGATGAAAATGAAGTTGGGCTTCTGTTTCGCCTCAAGCATCAGCCCGAGGCACATCATCGCAATGGTGAGGATGAGTTTTTTCATGGGGTAAATGGAGCGGGCGCGAGCTTTTGCGTGATGCGGCAGTGAAGCAAGGTCAATTCTTCTTCTTATCCTCTTCCTGCTTCTTTTTCTCGGCTTCGCGCTTGGCTTTTTCGTCGGCCTTTTGCTTGTCGCGCAGCGGGTTGCCGGGGCGGGGGGGCTTGTTGAGGCGGAATTTATTCTCGCGGATCCGGCGGGGAAAGTAGTTGTTCTCGATGTCCACATCGGCGGTTTCGCGGTGGGGATCCAGCTCGAGCTTGGCGATTTTTTTCTCGGTGATCAGCAGCTTTGAAACTTCCTCGGGGTTACGCCGCCAGATTTGTGCGGGGAGGCGATACTCCTTGGTACTGCCGTCCTCAAACGTGGCCTCCAGCACCACGGGCATCACGAGACCGCCGTGGTTCTTTAGGTCTACCTTGTAAAAATTCCGCTTCTCCTTCAGCAACGCCTTTTCTTCGTCGCTGAGGCCCTTGAGCATTTTCTCGTAAGACTCCCGATCCTTTTCGGTGATCTCCAGCTCGTCGAATTCGTTGTAAAAATCCTTCAACTCCGGAAAGGCATCCACGCGTTTGGGGAGGGGTTTGTTGCGTTTCTGGAACAGGCGCTCGGGTTCCTCGTCGCGTTTGTTTTTGCGGGCGGTCTTTTCCTTATATGGATCGCGCGTGTCGACGGCGTAGTGATGGATGGTCTCAATGGAGATGTCCGTGTGATCGGTGGTGTAAAACCAGCCACGCCAAAACCAGTCGAGATCCTGTCCGCTGGCGTCTTCCATTGTGCGGAAGAAATCCGCCGGCGTCGGCCGCTTGAAGGCCCAACGGCGCGCGTATTGTTTGAAGGCGTAGTCGAACTGCTCTCGGCCAAGCACGCTCTCGCGCAGGATGTTCAGCGCAAGGGTGGGCTTGGTGTAGGCGTTGTAGCCGGTGCTGAGCAGCGAATCGGCGCCGGTCATGATCGGCATTTTGTTTTCCTGCTTGAGATAATTCATGAGCCCGCCGATGCGCTGGGGCATGATGCGCGAGGGGTAATCCTCCTCCCACTCCTGCTCAGTGAGAAACTGCATAAACGAATCGATGCCCTCATCCATCCACATCCACTGACGCTCGTCGGAATTGACGATCATCGGAAACCAATTGTGGCCCACCTCGTGGATGATCACACTGATCAGGCCGTACTTGGTATTCTTCGAATACGTGCCGTCCTTCTCCGGACGCGGGCGTTGCCAGCAAAGCATCGGATACTCCATGCCGCCGATGGGGGCGTTCACGGAGATGGCGACAGGATACGGATAATCAAAGGTGTACCGCGAAAACACCGCCACCGTGTGCGCCACCGCGTGGGTGCTGTACCGGCTCCAGAGCGGCTCGCCTTCCTTCGGCCAGTAGCTCATGCACATGATGGTTTTGCCGTTGAGATTCATGCCCATGGCGTCCCACAAAAACTTGCGCGAACTGCACCACGCGAAATCCCGCACGTTGTCCGCCTTGTAAATCCACGTCTTTTTGCCCTTGGCCTTTTCCTTCTCGTTCGCCTTGGCTTCATCGAGCGTGACGATGAACACCGGCTTCTTCGCATTGCGCGCCTTGGCCAAACGCTCGCGCTGCACCTTGGTCAGCACCGCCTCGGGATTCTGCAGCTCGCCCGTAGACGCCACGATATGATCAGCCGGGGCGGTGATGCGGACAGTGTAATCGCCAAACTCCAGCGCGAACTCGCCCGTCCCGAGGTATTGCTTGTTCTGCCAGCCGGTCACGTCCGTGTAGGCGCACATCCGCGGGAACCATTGCGCCAGCGCGTAGAGATGATTTTTGTCCTCCTTAAAATACTCGTAACCCATCCGCGAACGAATCTTGGTGGCGTCGATGATGTTGAAATTCCAATCCACCGAGAACGTGATCTTGTCGCCCGGCTTAAGCGGCTTGGGCGGGATGATCCGCATCATCGTCTGCACGATCACATGCTTGAGCGGTTTGCCGGCCGCATCCTTCACGGCCGTGATCTTGTAACCGCCATCAAAATTCTGCGCCTTCAGCAGTCCCTCAAATTGCCGGAACGATTGATCCCCTAACCCCGAGGTGGTGCGCGACTGGTGCGCCATCAGCTTGGGATCAAACAGGTTTTGATCCAGTTGCATCCAGAGATACTCAAGCGTGTCCTTCGAGTTGTTGTGGTAGGTGATGGTCTCGCTGCCAATGATGCGGTGCTTCGCCTCGTCCAGCTCCACATCGATCACATAATCGGCCTGCTGCTGCCAATACCCCGGCCCGGGCGCACCCGAAGCCCGACGCTGTTCATCCGGTGTGGGCCACACGTCATCTAGTTGCTTGAACGGATCACGCGGCGCGGCCGAGAGCGACAGCACGACCGCCATGGCCACACCCAAAAAAAGCGGGAAGCGTTTCAACATAGGAAAGGCTCCGATGTACCGGAGCCTTTCCAAAAAAGCAATGCGAGAAGCCGCCCTAGTCGCGTAGCTTGGCGAGGAGATGCAGAATCTCGATGTAAAGCCACACCAGCGTAACCATCAGCCCGAAGGCTCCAACCCATTCCATGTATTTCGGCGCGCCCATTTCCGCTCCATTCTCGATGAAGTCAAAATCGAGCACTAGGTTCAGGGCCGCAATGATGCAAATGAACACACTGATCCCGATGCCAATCGGGCCGGAATCGTGCAGGAACGGTATCGAGATTCCAAAGAGCCCGAGGATAAAGGAGGCGATGTAGATCAGAAAAATGCCTCCGGTCGCGGCCACGACACCGAGTTTAAAATTCTCCGTCGCCTTGATAAGCCCACTCTTGTAAGCCGCCAACAAGGCGAACAGAATACCAAAGGTCAATCCCGCCGCCTGCGGCACAATGCCCGGGTACATCCTCTCCATGAAGGCGGAGATGCCGCCAATGAACAATCCTTCCAACACCGCATAAATCGGCGCGGTCACCGGTGCCCATTGCGGTTTGAAAATCGTCACCATCGCAAAGATCAATCCGCCAATCGCGCCCCCGATGGTCAATAATCCCACTGGCCCGGATACCTGCAACTGTCCGTTCGGGCCATAGCTGAACACCATGCTCCAAGTCATCGATGCAGCGATCAATAGCAGCAGTAGCAGGGCGCCGGTTTTGTGCACGGTCCCCATCAGCGTCATGCGATCGTCTCCGGTGAGATCCACATGGCGGGTAAATGTATTATCGTTGAGTGCGGGGTTCGCTGTTCTCATGTTTTGTCCTCCATTTTCGGTTGTTCGCACAACGCCGGGCGGACAGTTTGTAGCACAAAACGCCCTTTTCGTCCACGCCATCCTTTTGCCTCGCCAGTGGACGTTAGCTCGGCCACCATCCGCGGCGATGGCTGACGCGCCCTATCTCACTGCGCCCGTGAAGAGCAAGGAGTTGCCCAAGGGCATTCCCTACATCATCGGCAACGAAGCGGCTGAGCGGTATTCGTTTTACGGCATGAAGGCCATTCTGGTCATTTTCATGACCAAATACCTGATGGACGCCGACGGCAATCGCGCGCCCATGACGGAAACGGAGGCCACCACGTGGTTTCACCTCTTCAACAGTGCGGTGTATTTCACCCCGCTATTGGGGGCGATCATTGCCGATGCCTTTTTCGGCAAATACAAAACCATCGTCAGCCTCTCGATCGTCTACTGCCTTGGCCACCTTGCCTTGGCGCTGGACGAAACGCGCCTGGGCCTGGCCGTGGGCCTCACGTTGATCGCCATTGGTGCCGGCGGTATCAAGCCCTGCGTATCGGCGCACGTCGGCGATCAATTCGGCAAAACCAACGGGCACCTGCTGACCAAGATTTTCGGCTGGTTCTATTTCTCCATCAACCTCGGCGCATTTGCCTCGCAGATCATGACGCCGATTCTGCTGGACCGCTTCGGGCCACACATTGCCTTCGGCGTGCCGGGCGGGTTGATGCTGCTGGCCACGATTGTGTTCTGGATGGGCCGTCGCGTGTTCATTCACATTCCAGCCGGCGGCATGGGTTTCCTGCGGGAAACTTTCAGCAAAGAAGGCCTCAAGATCATTGGCCGGCTGTGCATCATCTACTTGTTTGTGGCGGTGTTTTGGGCGTTGTTTGACCAATCCGGCTCCAAATGGGTTTTGCAGGCCGACCGCATGGACCGCAACTGGCTGGGCTTTGAATGGCTGCCCTCGCAGATCAACGCCATCAATCCCATCATGATCATGGTGTTCATCCCGATTTTCACGTGGCTGATTTATCCGGGGTTAAACAAGGTCTTCCCGCTCACGCCCTTGCGCAAAATGGGCATTGGCTTTTTTGTGGCCGTGCCGTCCTTCCTGATCCCCGCTTGGATTGAAATGCAGATCAACGCCGGCGAATTGCCTAATATTATCTGGCAAATCCTGGCGTACGTCTTCCTGACCGCGGCGGAGGTGTTCATCTCCATCACCGCGCTGGAATTCTCCTACACCCAGGCCCCGAAGAAAATGAAGTCGCTCATCCTCGGCTTCTTTCTCATGTCCGTCTCCATGGGCAACCTCTTCACGGCCGGCGTCAACCAGTTCATCCAAAACCCGGCCCCCAGCTTCACCCCGGATAAAACGGGCACTTATGTCATCCGTCTCAGTGCCAGTGATGAGGATTTGACGGTGGTGCAGGAGATCACTGTTAAAGTCGTCGATACATTGCCTGAAGAAAAAGCCTCTGTGCAGGATCTGCGTAAACCCACCGCGGATGCCGGCCACCTTCGAGCGGTACCGGCCGGTCATCTCGTGCGCCTGTATGGCACGGCTTCCAAGGGCGATTTCAATGGTGCGTTTCAGTATCAATGGAATCTGTTGAAGACACCGGAGGGCAGCCAGCTCGACTCTTCGTCGTTGTCACTGGCAAATACCCGCAACCCGTACTTCACACCGGATGTGGAGGGGCAGTACGAACTGGAGTTCAACGTCCAAGTTGGCGAATCCACCGATGCCACCGCTTACAGCCGGGTGACTCTTGAGGTCACCGAGGCCAACCTGCCGCCGGTTGTTTTAGTCGGTGACCGCACGGTACAAGCTGGCAAAACGGTCTCGTTAAACGGCGCGGGTACTTTCGACCCCAACGGCGATGCGCTCACCTACGAATGGTCCGTCGTCTCCGTGCCGGAGGGAAGCCAGTTGACCAATGAGGCCATCACCGGGCGCCAATTTGTGGGCCCCACCAGCAAACTGAAAGGCCCTGATTATTACCTGTTTTTTGCCGGTGCCATGCTGTTGGCGGCCCTGGTTTTCATCCCGGTCGCCCGCTGGTATCAGCCCAAGGAATACCTTCAGGACGAAGCGGATGACGCGAAAAAAGGCGATGATCTTCCCGGAAAGGATGAATCGGCGGACAAACCGGCATAGAAAAGACCGTTTTCTGTGAAAAACCCTGTTGACACCATGGGGCGTTTCTGGTTCCATCCCGTCCCTTTTCTCGGATTTTTGGCTTATGTATGCAGTATTTGAAACCGGCGGCAAACAGTATCGCGCCTCGGCGGGTGATCTCCTGAAAGTGGAGAAGCTCGACACCGAAAGTGGTGCCTCGGTAACCTTTGACCGTGTGTTGCTCGTGAACAAAGATGGGCAAGTGACCGTGGGGGCTCCCACGGTGGCCGATGCCTCCGTGACCGCTGAAGTGGTCGATGCCGAGCGCAAAGATAAGAAGATTCTCATCTTCAAGATGAAACGCCGCAAGACCTACCGCCTCAAGAAAGGCCATCGGCAGCGTCATTCCATCGTGAAAATTACCGGCATCAACGCCTAACTGACAGGATATCCTATGGCACATAAAAAAGGACAAGGTTCCTCCAAGAACGGCCGCGACAGCCACAGCAAACGCCTCGGCCTCAAGCGAGGCAACCAGCAGCTCGTCGAAGCCGGCACCATCATTGTCCGCCAGCGCGGCACCAAACATATCCCAGGCGAAAACGTCGGCATCGGCCGCGACCACACCCTGTTTGCCTTAGCCACCGGCAAAGTGCGGTTTGACCGCAACCGCGGCAAGAGCCGGGTGAATGTGGATCCCATCGAGGTGGTGCAAAACTAACGCGGCGCCCCATTAGCATTTCAGGCGAGGTTCCGGCCTCGCCTTTTTTATTGTCGCCCCCAATCATCACGCCATGTTCATTGATCAGGTGAAAGTCTACGCCCGCGCCGGCCACGGTGGCGCCGGCTGTGTGTCCTTTCGCCGGGAAGCCTTTGTGCCGAAAGGCGGCCCCGATGGCGGCAATGGAGGTCGTGGCGGCAATGTCATCCTCGAGGCCAGTCACGATCTGAACAATCTCATCGCGCAATTCTATGTCCCGCGTCTGATCGCCAAAAATGGCAATCCCGGAGAAGGCCAAAAGAAAAGCGGCCATGCCGGCAAGGATCTCCTCATCAAAGTCCCCTGCGGCACCATTGTCTGGAAACTGCCCGATCCCGAGCCGGAACCGGACGATCCCGAGCCCCAACTCGTCCAAGGTGCCGGCGGCGAGCAAGCCTTGGTGATCGATTTCGAGGCCCTCGAAGCGGAGGCAGACCCGGCCGAACCTGCCGACCCTAAACTCGCCATCGGCGAGCAGGCCGAGATGATCACCGACCTCACCGAGGACGGCCAGCGTTTTGAATTGTGCCTCGGCGGCCGCGGCGGCAAGGGGAATCATCATTTCACCACCTCCACCAACCAAGCCCCGCGCCATGCCCAACCCGGTGAAGCCGGCACCGAAGGCCACTACCTGCTTGAGCTGCGGCTGGTCGCCGACATCGGCCTCGTCGGTTATCCCAATGCCGGCAAAAGCACGCTGCTCAATGCCATTTCCCACGCGAAACCGAAAATAGCCCCATATCCGTTCACCACCCTGCATCCCCAGATCGGTGTGGTGGAAATGGACGGCTGGGAGCGTTATACCGTGTGCGACATCCCGGGGATCATCGAAGGCGCTCACAATAACGTCGGGCTCGGCCACGAATTCCTTCGTCATATCCGCCGCTGCGGCACGCTCTGCCTCATCCTCGACATGGCCGGCATTGATGATCGGCAGCCGTGGGATGATTATGAAAAACTCCTCTTCGAGCTGGAACAATACGACCCGGCCATGCTCGCCAAGCCGCACCTTGTCGCCGCCAACAAAATGGATGAGGACGCCGCTGGGCCAAATCTGGCCGAATTTCGGAAACGCTTCCCGAAGGTCGAGATCCTCGAAATCATGGCCGCCATCGACGAGGGCATTCCGGAGTTGAAAGAGCGATTCCGGCTGGCGGCTAGATTATAAAAATAGCCTTGGTTTACAGTAGGCAAAATTCCCCAAAGCATGCTAAAGCATTGGGATGCCCCCCCCTGTCATGCCTGCCCAAACCGGGCCCAGTCGCAACCTGTACAAAATTGCTGCCCAGCAAAAAAAATGCCCACATTGTTGCTGCTCTCACTCTCATCGGCATGATTCGCGTACTGCGTAACGGGTTAGAACTGGAATCTGACGCGGAATTTCTGGCCATCACCTTAATCTTCTCATGTGCTCTTATCGCTAACATATATTTTTTGGCCAAATTAATGACGGCGCTGGAGTGGAATATCGCTGTAATAATCCTCTTATGTATCGGGTTTGTTATTACTAGAACATTTGCCTTTTTGATTGTCACCATCTCCGCCACGTCCGCATTAAGAAAAGAAGGGATTCAAGTCGGTTTACTGGGTGTCGATTCGGCCACCCTGAAGGAGTTGAAAGGCCGGTATCAAACAGACTAGTCCGACCGATAACCCATGAGTTGCGCGACGGAGGTCTTTCCCTTACCCTCCGCGCCCCATGTTACGTGCTGGTATAGTCGGTCTGCCCAATGTTGGTAAATCCACCTTGTTCAATGCGCTAACCCGCACGCGCAAGGCGGAGTCGGCCAATTACCCTTTTTGCACCATTGACCCCAACGTGGGGGTGGTCACGGTCCCCGATGCACGCCTCAAACCGTTGGCCGCCATTGAGGATTCCGCGGAAATCATCCCGGCCGCCGTGGAATTCGTGGACATCGCCGGGCTGGTAGCCGGCGCATCCCAAGGCGAGGGCATGGGCAACCAGTTCCTGAGCCACATTCGGGAAGTGGATGCCGTGGTGCAAGTGGTGCGTTGTTTTGAGGACAGCGAGATTCATCACGTGGCGGGCAGTGTGGATCCCGTCCGTGACATTGAAACCATCACCACCGAACTGATCTTGGCCGATCTGGACAGCCTGCGCCGACAAATGCCCAAGCTGGAAAAGGACGCCAAACGCAACGACAAAGAAGCCGCTGCCAAGTTTGCCCTCGCCCAAAAGCTGGAGCCGCATCTGGATTCCGGCAAGCCCGCCATTACCTTTGAGCTGGAGGACGAGGAGAAACCCGTGGCCCGATCCTTGTTCCTGCTGACGGCCAAGCCCACCATTTTCGCCGCCAATGTGCAGGAGGGCGACCTGGCCTCCGCGGACAGCAATCCTCATGTGGAAACCGTACGCACCTACGGCCAGGAGCATCACGGCTGTGACACAGTGGTCATCAGCGCCCAGATCGAAAGTGAACTGGCCGATCTCGATGAAGCCGAAGCCCAGGAATTCCTGACCGACCTCGGCGTGACCGAAAGCGGGGTTGGGCAACTGATTCGCGCGGCGTATCATTTATTGGGCCTGCGCACCTACTTTACCTGCGGCCCCAAGGAAACTCGCGCGTGGACGATTCACATCGGCGATACCGCCCCACAGGCGGCGGGCGTGATCCACACCGATTTCGAGCGCGGCTTTATCAAGGCCGAGACGGTGAGCTACGACGATCTCATTACTCATGGCTCCATTCAGGGCGCCAAGGAAAAGGGATTGTACCGGCAGGAAGGCAAAGAGTACGTCGTGCAGGACGGCGACGTGATCCTGTTCAAATTCAACGTCTGATTATTCGTTAAACACTTTAGGCCGAGTGGCCGAATCGCAGCAAGCCGCTTCACTCGCCAACCGCGCCCGCTTCGCCCCGGGGGCTGTGTCCAGAAAAAACACAAAGTCCAGCTGTGCCGCAGGCGTACCGCGTTGGGCCACAAATTTATTCATAATGCCCAGTGGCGTAATGACCTTTTTCCCGACCACTTCCTCCATCTCAAAATCGAGCAGGCCTTCGTAGGCGTGATAAACCAGCTCACTGCACACCAGCTTGTCGGCGGTGCCGAAATCAAAATTAAAATCATACGGCTTCCCGTGATGCGCGAACGCGCGGCGGATCGCCTCCGCTTTTTGGGCCTGGGTCAAGCGCGGCCGCAGGACGGCCACGTAGTCCGCATTCATGGAATGCTCAGCACTCGCGAACACCACGCCATCACTCACCGCCTCAATCACCACGCGCGGATTCCCGTGATCGAGCATCGTATACTCATGCCAGTGTGCTCCCAGCTGATCGGCATCCAGTCCCAGCGTCTTAAGTTGATCCGGCGTGCCAATATAGAGCGCGGTGTGCGGCCAGAACCCGGGCAAAAACGCATTTGATAAATACCAATTGCGCCGTTCCAAGATAATGTCCCCCGGTTCCAGTTGATAGGTAGCCAGAGTTTCGCGCACCAAATCCACCGGAATAAACGCCTCGCGCCGCACAATGCGCGTATCACCCATAAAGGTCGCCACCAATTCCTGGGCTTCGTAAACCGGGTTGTACGCATCCCGCTGTAGCCGCCGGCCCACCCGTGAAAACCAGGCCCGTACCGGATGCAGTTCAATGGAATCCACCGCCACTTGCCCGCGATGAATCCGGGCGGCCAGCCACTGCAGATCACGGGCAGCCCAAACCTGCCCGCGTTGCCAACGGCCAAACTCCGATGCAAAGAGCCGTCCGTGCACTCGGAACATCTGCAGGTGCTCCATGGAGGTCACACTGTGATACACTTCATCAAACATGCCTTCCTTCAACCAGCCGGGTTCCCCTTCATTCAACTTGGCCTGCGCGCGTTCGTTATCGCGATAGCGCGCCACAAATCCGCGACCCGATTCCAACGCCACCGCCGCTGCCGTGTACCCCAAGAGATAGGCCCGGGCCCGAAGCACTTCGTCGGCCACCGGCTTATACCCCGAATACAATGCTGCCATGCGAATGAGGCTGGCGCGATGAGACAGATACTCCGTAAACAGCCGCCGGATTTCACGGTTCTCAGTCGGCGTATACATGGTCCGCTGTTCCCGTTGCCACGTTTCACGAATCTGCGTGTGCAACACCGACTCGCGCGCCCGCAGCTCATCCATCCCCTCGGCCAAGGTTCGGAGGGCCGCCAAATCCTGATCCATCTGATCCGCCAATTGATCCTCAGATAAGGCCGCCAAAGCCGATGGCATAAGGTCAAACGGGCTGGGCGGCGGTTGCGTTACTCGCCCGAGGTAAAAACTCCCGGCACACAATGCCCCCAGCCCCAAGACAGATAAGGCAGGGCGCATCCACCGGGGCAATGGACGTTCATTCCGCTCCCGTTTCCGCCACCAACGGCAAATCAGCACCCCCGATCCCGTGATCGCGCCCAACAACATGGCCGCCGTCATCCATCCCCACCAAGCCGGGAGCGATGCCGCCGGATTCTCACGAAAACTTAAGCCCAAGAACAGCACGCCCAAGATCGCGGTGAATCCCAGGGTGGCCCGGCCGGATTTCCATTCCCAACGCGCCCCGGCCCGCCACAACACCTGCAGCCAACCCAACCCGAGCGCGGCCACCACCGTGCCCCACCACAATCGCCAGCCCAATACGGAGGGATGCACCCGCCATGGCTCCACCCAAACCAGCAGTTGATAAAAGATCTGAGACGCTGCCACAAAACCCAACGCCACACGCCCGAGGCGGGTGAGGGGCGAATGGATCGGGTGCGCCATGCGGGCAAAGGCGAATCCGGTGAACACGCCAAACGCGCAGAATGCCAGTTGTCCCATGGGCGGAGGAAACTGCCCCATGAAGAACCCCGCCAGCAACACGACCAGCAACACCAAGGCCGAACTCCATTGACCCAACGCATACCATGGCCGCCATGGGGTTGCTGTGTCCTCGTTCGACATTGCTGCGAACCTAAAGGATCCCCCGCCCAAACCCAATATTGAAATCCCGCCCCAGTCATTCCCGAATTGACCCGGGCGCATTGCCTTCTAAGCTGGGTCGGCATTATGGAGGTTCGCTTGATTACACCCGTTTGCAACACGGGCTATGGCGTGGTGGGATTGAATCTGCTGCTGGCGTTGCAACGGCAGGGACATCGAGTCCGGCTCGTACCGCGCGGTGAAGTGGTGTGCTCGCAAGCCAATCACCCAAATATTCAGCAGGCCTTGGAAACCACAGTGACCGACTCCGCTCCCAGTGTGGCCCTGGCCCAATTGCATCCCGAGACTGAGTCCCTCTTTCCCGCCCAAGGGTTGAAGGTGTTGTTTACCATTTTCGAATTGGACACCTTCAGTCCAGACGAGCTGACCTGGCTCCAACAGCCCGACCGGGTGATGGTGT
Organism: Verrucomicrobiales bacterium; assembly: GCA_038145765.1. Taxonomy (GTDB): domain Bacteria; phylum Verrucomicrobiota; class Verrucomicrobiia; order Limisphaerales; family UBA1100; genus UBA1100. The sequence goes on along the minus strand of JAYQQG010000018.1, from coordinate 18,080 downwards.
GCTCCCGATGGGCCCGGACCGTCCTGCAACAAAACGGCTTGGCTGCGGACCGGCTGATGGTCGTGCCGCTGGGCGTGGATGACCGCGTGTTTCCCGCCGCTTCTCAAACCGCCGCCCCAGGTGAAACTCATTTTTTTGCGACCGGCAAATTCGAAATGCGCAAGGGATACGACTTCCTCGCCGCAGTCTTTGCCCAGGCCTTTCGCCCCGAGGAGCCCGTCCGCCTCACCTTGCACGCGTGGAATGCCTTTCTGGATGACGCCTACAACGAAGTGTGGGTAAACCTTTTCAAGAATACGCCCATGGCCGATCGTGTCGTGATTTCTCGGGAACGCTTTGCCAACCAGTCCTCGCTTTCCGACCTCATGGCCGCTGCTGATTGCGGCGTTTTTCTCTCTCGCGCCGAAGGCTGGAACCTCGGCCTGCTGGAAATGATGGCGATGGGCAAGCCGGTGATCGCCACCCATTATTCCGGGCATACCGAATTTGTCACGCCGGCCAACGCGCGGCTGGTGGATGTCCCGGAAGTGGAGCCGGCCCAGGATGGGGTCTTTTTCCAAGGGCAAGGCAACTGGGCCCGGCTCGATCGGCCTCAAGCCGCCCAAACCATCCAGCACCTGCGGACAATTCATCAACTCAAACAAACCGGCCAACTGACCGTCAACCAAGCCGGCATCACCACCGGGCAGCAGTTTTCCTGGGACAACGCCGCCATCCAGCTCGCCACCCAGTTACAAGCCGCCGGGGCCTAACCCTTATTTCAAAGCTTCCTCAATGGCCTTCCACACCAACGGGACATGGGTTTCGTTCACCTGCGCTTCGGCAAACCGCGCCCGCACTTTGCCCTGATGAACCAGCACCACCGTCACCGACGCCTTGGGATCCAGCCGCCAAGCCTCCGGCCCGGCCGCTGCGCCCGGGTAATACGTTAACGCCGTGGAAACCAATTGGAGGCTTTGCTGTGCCCGCGGCAACTGCCCCGCCACGGCAGCATGCTCCCCGGTTAATCGGATAACCACTTGATGCACGCCTTGATTCTGTTTCGTGATCTGCGCATCGATGGCCCGCAAAAAACGCGCCGTAGGCCGACTCCACCCTTCCTCCGTCAGCCAGACCACCAAGGTCGGCTCCTCCGGGCGCGCCTTCAGATAATCCACCGCCTTGCCTGCATGCCGCCCGGTCATGTCTTGAACCTTGAAGGCCGGTGCGATCTGTCCCGGCTTGGGGCCTGAATCAATTTCTGCCGCCTCCATCGAGGCAGCCAATAGCGGGAGTATCAGCCAACGCATGTGCATGGCCCGATCCTAGAGCATTGCCATCGGCTGACAACCCCGTACCATCCGCGCCGATGAAATTCTGCCTGAACACCAGCACCATCAAACCTCAGCCGTTGTTGAAGAAAATAGAATTGGCCGGGCAAGCGGGATACGACGGCATTGAGCTTTGGGTCAATGACGTCTACGACTTTATTGGCCGCGGCGGTGAAGTGGCCGAGGTCGAAAAAGCCCTGGCCGATCATGGCCTGATCGTGCCGAGCATGATCGCCATCCGCCAGTGGGGTGACATGGACGGGTGGGAATATCAACTCGTCAAAGACGAAGCCCACCGCCGCTTTGCCTTGGCCGCCCGGCTCGGGGCCCCCTTCATCGTCGCCACCCCGCCGCTGGAACTCGCGCGGCAGGACCATCTGCCAGAACGATACGTGGACCTACTCGAGATCGGCAGAAAGGAAGGCATTCGTCCCACCTTCGAATACATCAGCTTCTTCAAGAGTGTCTATAACCTCAGCGATGCCTGGCGGATCGTTCAGGAATCTGATGATCCTGACTCGAGCATCATCCTCGATGCCTTTCATAACTGGAACAGCAATTCCACCCTCGACGACCTGCGCACCATCCCGCTGGAGAAGATCAGTCACTATCACATTGATGATGCGCATCCGGATATCGCCGCGACCGAGCAAAAAGATCCGGATCGGGTGATGATTGGCGATGGCCAGATTAACCTGGCCGCCGAGTTGGCTGTGCTCAAGGAAAAGGGATACGATCGAACCATGAGCCTCGAACTCTTCAATGCGGACCTCTGGAAACAGGATCCCCTCGAGGTGATCTCTACCGGTTTGAAGAAAATGAAAACACTCTGGGCTGAAGCTTAGCGGAAGTAATAAAGCATAAACACCGCACACGAGGCCAACAGCCCCGCCCAAAACAAATCTTCCCGCAGGAAGCTGTAGGCCCGCCCCTTGGCCGCCGCCGATAGCACGACCTTAAAGAGAGAATCCAGAAACATCATAAACGTCCAGATCGCCGCCAAAATGCCCGCGGAAACGGGCGCGATGATGTTGCTCGTCATGAGGACGGCCAGCAAAATGAAAATCAACAAAGAGCCCAGCAGCTTCATTCCAAAGTGCTGCAGGTCCGTATCCCGCATCAGCTTCAGTCCCACCCAAGTGTACTTGCCTTTCTCCTCGTCCTGCTGAGTAAACTGACTGGTAATTACATTGGCTAGGAGCGCGCATAAAAACGCCACAAACACACTATGGAACGCATTTAAATTTTGCCCCAAATGGCGACTTATCTGCTTAGCTAGATTGTTGTCTTTCTGGACGAACCATTCATAAAAATCAGGTAATCCGAATGAAACCAACACTCCGACGACAATTGAGACCAATCCAGCTGTGGGAGTTGCTCGACTCCAAAGCATTCCCATAATGAAGGCTGCTACTACCCCTGAAACAAGTTTGCTTTGATTTGAAAGCACATAATCCAAAAAGGGAGAATCAGAATTAGGGTCGAAAATGACAATCGTCAGTCCCGCCGAGCCCAGCACCAGTAGGCCGATCACCCATTTGCCCAGTCGCACCAGTTGTTTGTCATCCGCATCCGGATTCACAAACCGCTTGTAGCCATCAAACGTAATCAGGGTAGCGGCCGAGTTCATCATGGAATCGACACTGGAAAGAATGGCCCCGATCAAGCCGGCGGCCACTAACCCAACCAGACCCGGCACCGCCAATGGGGCCACCACTTCACGCATTAACATTGGGAACGCCGTGTCGGCGGCAAGCGTCACCCCCGGCATGATTTGTTGGAAAAGGTAGTACGCGGCGATCCCCGTGCCGATGGAGACAAACGGAATCAGCAGCTTGATAAATCCGGCTGTAATAATTCCCGTACGCGCATCCTTCAGGGAACGTGCCGCCAACGCGCGCTGCACGATAAATTGGTTCGCGCCCCAGTAATAAAAGTGCAACACCAACACGCCGGATAACATCCCGCTCCATGGATGTTTGGGGTCATCCATCGGCTTGTACAAATGCATGAGGTCCTTGCCGGCCACAATGTCTTTCAGCTGATTACGGTCAAACTCCATCATGATGCCCCAACTCCCAATCAGGTTGTGGTTAAACGTGCACCACGCCACAATCAACATGCCGAGCAGAATCAACGTGGACTGAATGACGTCGGTAATAATCACTGCCCGCAAACCACCCAGTATAGTGTACAGCCCCGTGACCCCAGCCATAATCAGAATGCCCCAGATATAATATTTCCGATCCACCTCCACGCGGCTATAGGAGGCCCATTGATCCTGCAGCTTGGATTGCTCCGCTAAAATGGCCTCCTTGGGGTCGGCCGGCGGGCCGCGATCGGGGTTTAGCTCCGGCCAGGCGGCCGCAATCCCTGCCTGCGTCAGTCCGTGCGTGTTGGTTGCCGAATGGATGGCGTCCAGCCGGCGTTTGACTTGCGTGATGGCCTCGGCCCGTTCCTGAGTCGCCGGATCATCTTGGACATTTAATTCCCCACCATTTTCCAACTGAGAGGCAAACTGGGCCTCTTGAATCTCTGCCTCATCCACCATCAGAATATTGACGGCCCGCGAGCCGAGATAAAACGCAGGCAACATCATCACCATCACAATGATCGTCACCATGATCACCGCATACGCCACCCGGCTGCGGTCATCAAACCGCTTGCTCAAGTAATCGGACAACGTGAAGATATGCAACTTCCGGTAGACCGGCAAAAAAAAGTAACAAAGCAACAACAACCCCGCGATCGCCGTGATCTCCAAATGGCTGATCACAAACCCCGCGCCAAACCCAACCGCCATCATGCCCACCATGTGATTGGCGGAGACATTGGAACCAAAGATGGACCCTGCCACCGCCCACCATGGCGTATCCTTGCCGGCCAAATAATAGTCCTGTGCCGAACCATCCTCATGGCGCCCGGCCCACAAGCCAATGGCCATCACGCCCAGCAGCAGGCCAAAGAATACCACGAAATCAACTGTCGTAAGAATGCCGTCCATTGCAATCGTGCGCGCACCCTGCCTGAAGCACGGATGAATTCCAATGTCAAAAACCTTGCCCGCCGCCGCCCGCTGAGCCACGTTTCCTGCTCACCGATTAATGATGAAAACAACCTTGTCTTCCCTCATGTTGCTGGCCCCAATTTTGGCCTTCGCCCAAACCCCGCAGTGGATCTGGCCGGATCGGGCAGAAAAAAATGAAACTGTTTATTTCCGCAAATCTTTCGAGCTGCCCGCCGGCAAGATTGAGAAGGCGCAGTTGATTGCCACTTGCGACAACGGCTTCTCCGCCCACCTCAACGGCAAGCCCGTGCTGGCCGGCAACGAGTGGGGCAACAAATACGCCAAGGATGTCACCAAACTGCTCGCCAACGGCACCAATGTGATCGCCGTGGAAGGCCGCAACCAGGGCGGCATCGCCGGGTTTGTCGCTCAGCTGGAGGTGACCGTGGGGGGCAAGAAAACCACCCTGGTTACCGACACCACCTGGCAATCCACCCGCACCTTTTTCGGCCAATGGAAGGCCGGCAAGGGCAATGACTGGGGCAAAGTGATTGCCACCGGCAAAATGGGAGACGGCCCGTGGGGCAATGTGTTCACCGGCGCAGCGCGCGGCAGTGATGCCCCCGGCAACGGTGGAGCCATCACGGTTGCCAAGGGTTTTGAGGTCGAGCTGCTGTACACAGTGCCCAAGGGTGAACAGGGCTCATGGGTGGCCATCTGCGCCGATGATCAGGGCCGACTGATCGCCAGTGATCAGGGTAACAAAGGCCTGTACCGCATCGATCCGCGCGGAGAGGAAATCAAGGTCGAGAAACTCAACATCGGCATCTCCAGCGCCCAAGGCCTGCTCTATGCCCACGGCGCCCTGTGGGTGAACATCAACGGGGGCGGCGGTTCCGGCGTCCATCGCCTCACGGATACTGACGGAGACGACCAATTTGATAAGGACGAACACATCATGCCCCTTCGGGCCGGCGGCGAACACGGCCCACACGCACTGGTGCTCAGTCCGAACGGCCAACACATCTATGTCGTCGGCGGCAATATGACCCCGCTGCCTCAGGATAAATTTGCCCACTCCCGCGTGCCCACCAACTGGGGCGAGGATCATTTGCTCAAGCGCCTGCCCGATGCCCGCGGTCATGCGGCCAACATTCGCGCGCCTGGCGGTTGGATCGCCCGGTTCGACAAGGACGGCAAAAACTGGGAGACCGTCGCCATGGGCTTCCGCAACACCTATGATATGGCGTTCAACGTCGATGGTGAACTCTTCGCTTACGATTCCGACATGGAATGGGACGCCGGCACTCCGTGGTATCGGCCCACCCGTTTTTACCACGTCACCAGCGGGGCTGACTTCGGCTGGCGCACCGGCACCGGCAAATGGCCGCAATGGTATCCGGACTGCCTCCCCGGCGCATACGGCATTGGCCCGGGCTCGCCCGTGGGTGTGACCTCCGGCCTTGGAGCCAAGTTCCCCGCCAAATATCAGAAGGCCATCTACTGCCTCGACTGGACCTACGGCACCATGTCCGCCATGCACGTCACCGCCGATGGGGCTTCCTACACCGCCGAGCGCGAAGAATTTGTGGCCAGCTCCCAGCTGCGCATGACCGATGCTGCCATCAATCCAAAAGATGGCGCCATGTACTTCACCGTCGGCGGTCGCGGCGGCCAAAGTGCGCTCTACCGCGTGACCTATACTGGCAAGGATAGCACCGAACCCGTGAAGGCCCAATCGCCCCATGCCGACGTCCGCGCCCTTCGCCATGAATTGGAATCCCTCCACCAGCGTCAGGCCGGAGCGGCGGCCAAGGCGTGGAAACATCTCGGTCATGCCGACCGCCACATCCGCTGGGCCGCCCGTGTCGCCGTGGAGCATCAGCCCGTCACCGAGTGGCAGGAAGAAGCCCTCGCCGAAAAAGATCCGCAGGCCTCCCTCTCCGCCCTCTGCGCCCTCGCGCGTCACGGCGATAAATCCCTGCAAGGCAAACTCATCGAGGCTCTGGGCCGGCTCGATTGGGCCAAGCTGGATCTCGGCCAAAAAGCCGAACTCCTGCGCGTGTACCAGCTCGCTTTTATCCGCATGGGCGAACCCGGCGAGGCTATCGCTGCTGCTGTGGAGAAAAAACTGGATGCCGTGTACCCGGCCCCGGTGCCGGCGTTGAACTACGAACTGTGCACCCTGCTCGTGTACCTCGAATCACCGAATGTCGCCGGCAAAACCCTGGCGCTCATGTCGCAAAGCAGCGATCAATCTAAGCACAACTGGAGCGCCGAGTTGCTCGCACGCAATGCCGGCTATGCCCGTGCCTTTGCCGCCACCGCCGCCAGTTCTCCCCAGCGTGACCAGATCCATTACGCCAAGGAATTGCGCAACCTGAAACAGCACTGGACCGAGGCCCAGTACGTCGAGTACTTCCGCTGGTATCGCAAGGCCAGCACCTTCCGCGGCGGCAACAGCTTTGGCGGATTCCTCAATAACTTCCGCAAGGAAGCCTTGGCCGGCGTGCCCGAAAAACTGCTGCCCGTCATCGCCAAGATTCAGAGCGAACCAGTCGATGCCGGCCCTCCGTTTGAAATCGACACCCGCTTGGAAATCGGCGTCGCCCCACAGATGAAATTCGACAAGGCCGAGCTCAAGGTAAAAGCCGGAGCCGGGGTGGAGCTCGCCTTCATCAACAACGATCCCATGCCCATGATGCATAACTTGGTGATCGTCAAGCCCGGCTCGCGCCTGGAGATTGTCACCGCTGCCGCCACCATGGGCGCCGCCGGCATGGCCAAGAGCTTTGTCCCCGACAGCAAACAGGTGGTGGCCTACACGCCACTGGTGCTGACCGGCAACACCTACAAGCTGCATTTCCTCGCCCCGGCCACCCCCGGCAAGTACGAATACGTCTGCACCTATCCCGGCCACGGGTTGACCATGTGGGGGACGTTGGTGGTGGAATAGGAAATGAGGCAGTGAATCGAACCCCGCCTTAAGTGCGGCCTGAATCTATTCCGGGCGAAAGACTCATCATGGCTATGGCTCCGAAATCTGTTAAGCAGCTGAAGACGGTCAAAAAGAATGTTCGCAAGCATGTGGACGCGGCACTGGAGGCCACTGGCGGTCTGTTGCGACTGGCGCCGGCTTGGGTGCCGCGCCAGTTCCTGCAGCCGGGACTGCGGCTGAAGCTGCATCCGGATGACACTTACGCGTACGGCCTGAACCGCGGCGGCATTGATGAGCGGTGGTTCAGCTCCACCACCGAAGCGGCCAATGAAGGGCGCGTGCCGGACGAGGGCCTCAGCTACGTGGTGCACGGGCGCCACCGGTTTACCCTGCGCGATGCAGTGGCCGAATGCGGCGCGGACATCATCGGCAAACGCATCTGGAATAAATACGGCAAGTGGCCGGTGTTCTCGAAGTTTTTCGACAACATGGGCCCCATTCCGCATCACATGCACCAGAACGCCAAGCAGGCCAAACTGGTCGGGCAGGAGGGCAAGCCGGAGAGCTATTACTTTCCGCCGCAACACAACAGTGTGGGCAACAATTTCCCGTACACCTTTATGGGCCTCGAGCCCGGCACCACCAAGGCGCAGGTGCGCCAGTGCCTGGAGGATTGGAACAAGGGCGACAATGGCATTCTGGATCTCTCCAAGGCCTATCGCCTCAAGACCGGCACCGGCTGGCTGATCCCGCCCTGCGTGCTACACGCGCCGGGCAGTCTCTGCACCTACGAACCGCAATGGGGCAGTGATGTATTCGGCATGTACCAGAACCTCGTGGAAGGCCGTGAAGTGCCGTGGAGCATGCTTGTGAAGAACATGCCCAAGAGCAAGCATCGGGATCTGGATTTCATCATCGACCAGCTCGACTGGGCCGGCAACGTGGATCCGAACTTCAAGGACAACCATTACCTTGAGCCGATCCCAGTGGCCGATACCCGCAGCGAAGGCTACGTGGATCGCTGGATCGTGTACGGGCGCATCAAGAAAGAACAGCTCTTCACCGCCAAGGAATTGACCGTCGATCCCGGCGCCAAGTGCACCATCACCGACAAAGGCGCGTGGGGCGGCACCTGCGTGCAGGGCCAAGGCACGATCAACGGCCAACAGCTGAATAGCCCGAAGCTGATCCGTTTCCACGAGCTGACCGAGGACGAATATTTCTGCACCGAAGCCGGCGCCAAAGCGGGCGTCACCTTCGAGAACACCAGCGCCACCGAGCCCCTCGTGCTCCTGCGCTACTTCGGCCCCGAGGTCAACAAGGACGCGCCGAACATTGGCGACTATCGCAAACGCAAATTCGATTAATCATGAAACAACTCATCCGTTCCATCGCGCTGCTGGCAGTTGGCTCTTTGAGCCTGCTCGCCGAAGACAAACAAAAACCCATCAAGGCGCTGCTGATTACCGGTGGTTGCTGCCACAACTATGTGTTCCAGAGTCAGGCACTGATCGCCGGCGTGGCGAAGCACGCGAAAGTGGACTGGAAGATCGTCAACGAAGGCGGCCGCGGCACCAAGGCGATGATTCCGCTCTACAAAAACCCCAACTGGGCCAAGGGCTACGACGTGGTAGTGCACAACGAATGTTTCGCCAACACCGACGACAAAGCCTACGTGCAAAGCATCACCAAGGTGCACAAGGCTGGCGTGCCCGCGGTGGTGATCCATTGCGCGATGCACACCTATCGCGCGGCGACCTTTGATGATTGGCGCGATTTTCTCGGCGTCACCAGCAAGAAACACGATCATCAGGCCAATTATCCTGTGAAACAGCTCGTGAACCACCCCATCCTCAAGGGCATGCCCAAGGATTGGAAGACGCCCAAGGACGAACTGTACATCGTGGAGAAACAGCTTCCGAGCGTCACCGCGCTGGCCGCGAGCAAGAGTGAGCGCGACGGTAAGGATCACACCGTGATCTGGACCCATCAATACGGCAAAGCCCGCGTCTTCGGCACGACCTACGGCCACTCGGACGCAACCTTCAAGGATCCCGTCTTTCTCGGTTACGTCGCCCGCGGCCTGCTCTGGGCCGCCGGTCGATTGGACGAGAAATAGCCTTCAGGCTTACACGCCCCAAGCATCTCAATCAGCAATCGGGCCGGCTTTAGGGTTTGATGCAGTAGAGGTGCTTCTCTCCGCGGAGGAGCAAGCGGCTGTTTACCGGGACGGGCGAGGCAATGATCCGTTCGCCCATGACGTTTTCTGAAAGCACTTTGAACTCTCCCTCGATCTGCGCCACATACACCGTGCCGTCTTCGCGGGCGGCATACAGTTTGCCATCGCCAATGGATGGGCTGGAGTAATAGCTCGCGCGATCTTTCGGCAAAGCGCCCTTCCAGATTGTCTGCCCGGTTTTAGGATCAGTGCACAACACCTCGCCCCGGTCTCGCACGGTGTAAACGCGACCGCCGTGTGCGGCCGGTGTGGGCACAAAACTACTGGCCTCGGTTTCCCAAGCGCGGTGGGATTCGGTTACATCCCCTTTGCCGCCCAGCCGTATACCGGCCAGCTTGCTGCCGCGACCGTACGGCACCACCGCCATGTCTCCCACTTTCACAAACGAGGAAACAACCACCCAGTTGTTTTTATTTTGCGGATTAAACCCAGCGCAGCTCCAGAGGATTTTGCCATTGGCTGCATCATGCGCCGTCAGGCGTTCCGCGCCCCAAACCAATAACGCCTCGCGACCAGCGTGTTGAATCACCAGCGGCGTCGAGTAGCTGTGATCGCCTTCGCGCGGGGTTTTATAATTGCGCTCCACTTTCCAAGCCAGCTTGCCAGTCTTCTTGTCGTACGCCACCAGCCAGGAATTGACTTCGCGCATCAGCGCCATCACAACGTGTTTTTCGGTGAGCTCCGGTGATGTACCAAAATCCCAATACAAGGTATCGCGGCCAAGGGAGTTCAGGTTTTGTTGCCATAAAATTTTGCCGGCAAAATCCACTGCGGCGAGTGTCTTACTTTTAAAGAAAACATAAAACGCCTGGCCATCCGTTACGGCTGACGAATTGCTGCCCGAGCCATTCCGATGACGACCGGCGTTTTCCTTGCCGAAAGTGGTCCGCCAGCGTTCCTTACCTTTCCAATCATATGCCAGCAACGCGTCTTGTCCATTGACCGGGACGGTGACCACAATGTGATCCTCCCATACCACCGGCGTGGAGCAGCCCTTGCCCGGCAAGGCGACGCGCCATTCCCATTTCCCTTCATCGGTCAACTGCACAGGATACGTGCCCCCCGTGGCACTGCCGTTTTCATTCGGCCCACGCCAAGCCGGCCAGTTGTCCGCCGCTAGGAAACTGCTCAGGAACAATGTCGAAAATGAGAAGCAAGCCACGAATAGTTTCATGTGCGAACTATAAGCCCTCGCGGATTCGTGGCCACCGAAATCCATCCAATCTGTTGTTGAAGTTTCTTGTTTTCCATCCGCAAACGGGCATAGTGCGCGGCTCTCCGGGAGGGGATCGCATGGAACATATCCGAAACATCGCCATTATTGCGCACGTGGATCACGGGAAAACCACGCTGGTGGATTGTCTGCTCAAGCAATCGGGCACTTTCCGGTCCAACCAGGCCATCGCGAATGAAGAGCGCATCATGGATTCCATGGATCTCGAGCGCGAGAAGGGCATCACCATCAAGGCCAAGAACGCGGCGTTTCAGTATCGCGATCATCACATCAACATTGTGGACACGCCGGGTCACGCGGATTTTGGCGGCGAGGTGGAGCGCTCATTGAGCATGATTGATGGCGTGCTGTTGCTGGTCGATGCCAAGGACGGCCCGCAGGCGCAAACGCGCTTCGTGCTGCGCAAGGCGCTGGAGAGCGGGGCGCGGCCGATTGTGGTGATCAACAAAATTGACCGTGATCACGCCCGGCCGGACTGGGTGCATGATCAGGTGCTCGAGCTGTTCTTTGCGCTGGATGCCAGCGAGGAGCAGCTCGATTTCCCGTACGTTTACGCCAGTGCCAAGGACGGCTATGCCTCGCATGATCCCAATAAGCGCGAGGGCGACATGACGCCGCTCTTCGACATGATTTTGGAACACGTGCCCGCTCCCCGCGCGGAGGCCGGCGAGGGTTATCAGCTCGCCGTGGCCAACGTGGATTATTCCGATTACCTCGGTCGCATTGCATTTGGCAAAATCCGGCGCGGCACGATTCGGCTGGGTGACCCACTGCACAGTCTGCAAGGCGAAACGGAAACGGCCGTCGGCAAGGTGACCGCACTGTTTCATTTTGAGGGGCTGAAACAAATCCAGGTTGAGGAAGCACACGCCGGAGATATCGTGGGCGTGTCCGGTCTGCCGGATGTGCTCATCGGCGAGACGTTGGCGGACAGCCCCGAGCGCGAGGCGTTGCCGTTCAAGCCGATCGATCCGCCCACGATCAAAATGGCCTTCGCTGTCAACAGCGGCCCATTCGCCGGGCAGGACGGCAAGAAGGTGACCGCGCGACAAATCTGGGACCGACTCGAGCGCGAAGGCCGCGCGAATGTTTCCGTGCAGGTGGCACAAACCGATGTGAGTACGGTCTTTCACGTCACCGGCCGCGGCGCGATGCAGATCGCCGTGCTCGTCGAGCAAATGCGCCGCGAAGGCTACGAGGTGCTCGTCAGCCGTCCCGAGGTGCTGAAGCACCAGGACGAATCCGGCCAATGGCTGGAGCCGATGGAAAAGGTTTTTCTCGAAGTACCCGACGACGCCGTTGGCGACGTGATGGAAGCGCTGGCCAATCGCAAGGCGACCGTTTCCGACATGGCCCCCGCCGGGGATCGCATGACCATTGAGGCCATCGGCCCTACGCGCGGCCTAATCGGCTTCGAGGTCGAGCTGCTCAACCTCACCCGCGGCGAAGGGCTGATGAGCCATCTCTTCCACGAATACGCTGCTGATGCCGGTGAGATTGCCTCGCGCCGCAACGGCATGCTCGTGAGCATGGAGGATGGTGACGTGACCGCGTTTGCGCTGGACCAATTGCAAAACCGCGGCAAGCTGATGGTCGTGCCCGGCGACAAGGTTTACAAAGGTATGATCGTTGGTGAAAACCTGCGCGACAACGACCTGCCCGTGAACCCCGTTCGCACCAAGCATCTCACCAACATTCGTTCGCAGGGCGACGGCAAAGGCATCATGCTCAAGGCCCCGCTCCAGCTCAGCCTCGAGCGCGCGCTGGAATACATCGCTCCCGACGAATACGTCGAGGCCACCCCCAGCACCCTGCGTCTGCGCAAGAAGATCCTCGACGAGCACGCCCGTAAAAAGGCTGAGAAAGCCCTCGCCGCGCAACTGGCCGGTGCTTGATTCGGCGCTTTTTGGGTTGAACCCGCTGGTCGGATTGCTAACTTGTCCGCCGATTCCGCCTGTTTTGGATGCAGCCCAGCTGTGTCTTTTGAGCGAGGGATTTAATTAAATCAAATCATGAGCGCACTGAAACTACACAATGCCATGTGGCCCGGTCTTGTCGGCAAGGGCGACGAGGAAGGCCAGGAACCCCCGATCAGCCTCGAGCGCATGCTCGATCTCACTGCCGCCGCTGAGGTGGACGGCCAGAAATACGACGGCATCGATTACTTTTTGTTCCTGCCCCACACCAATCCTGAGGCCAGCGACGACGAGCTAAAGGACATTGCCGACCTCATTCAGGGGAAGGGTTTCGACATCGGCTCGCTGGTGGCACCCGTGTGGCCCGGCACCGTGGGCGATTCCGCCATGGGCACCGAAGAGCAGCGCGGTAAATTCCTCGAGGCCGTCAAGATGGCCTGCCGGATTGCGAAGATTTTCAACGAACACGGCGCCCGCAAGCGTGGCGTGATCCGCATCGACTCCGCGGAGTTTGGCGTGGAGAAATGGCGCGAAGACGCCGCGGCCAACACCGCCACCATCGTGAACACCTTCAAGGAAGCCGCCAAGATTGCTGCTGACCACGGCGAGCGTCTGGCCGCCGAAGGCGAAATCTGCTGGGCCGGCATGCACAGTTGGAAGGACATGCTCGACGTGCTCGAAGGCGTCGGCATGCCCGAAGCGCTCGGCTTCCAGGCCGACCTCGCCCACACCTACCTGTATACCCTCGGCTACAATGCCCCGGAACACGCACTCGTGCAGGAAGGCTACAGCGAAGAGGAATTTTGGCCGGCCTACGAGAAGATGACCGACGCGCTCCGCCCGTGGACCATCGACTTCCACGTTGCCCAAAACGACGGCGAAGTGCACGGCGCCGGCAGCCACGACAAGACCGGCAAACATTGCCCGGCCGACGATCCCAATGGCAAACTGGACATCACCCGCTGTGCCGGTTACTGGCTCAAGGACGCCGCCGACCGCGGCATCGAGCACATCTGCTGGGACGGCTGCATGTTCCCCAATGCCACCCTCGAGAACGCCGACACTTGGAACACCATTCTCAAGGCCATGATCGACGTCCGCAACGCGCATAGCCAAAACTAAAGAAGACTTCAAACGATGAGCGAAAAGAAATCCCTCAACATCGGACTCGTGGGCTATGGCTTCATGGGCCGCACCCACTCCAACGGTTACAAGCGCGTCAGCGACTTCTTCCCCGCCCTCGGCCACACCCCCGTGCTCAAGGCCGTGTGCGGCCGCACCGAGGACCGCACCAAGGCGTTCGCCGACCAATGGGGCTTTGAAAGCCACGAGACGGACTGGCGCGAGTTGATCAAGCGCGACGACATCGACGCAATCGATATTTGCACGCCCAACGATCAACACGCCGAGGTGGCCATCGCCGCTGCCGAAGCCGGCAAGATGGTGCTCTGCGAAAAGCCGCTGGCCCGCACTGCCGAGGAAAGCGCCCCAATGGTGGACGCCGTCGAAAAAGCCGGCGTGGCCAACACCGTGTGGTACAACTACCGCCGCGTGCCCGCCGTCACCCTCGCCAAGCAGATCATCGACAGCGGCAAGCTCGGCCAGATCTTCCATTACCGCGCCAACTTCCTGCAGGATTGGACCATCAGCGCCGATCTCCCGCAGGGCGGCGAAGGCCTCTGGCGCCTCGACGCCGCCGCGGCCGGCAGCGGGGTGACCGGCGACTTGCTCGCCCACTGCATCGACACCGCCATCTGGCTTAACGGCAGCATCAAGGATGTGTCCGCCGTCACCGAGACGTTCATCAAAGAACGCGTGCACACGGCCACCGGCGAGAAACAGCAAGTCACCATCGACGACGCCTGCATCTTCCACTGCCACTTTGGCAACGGCTCGCTCGGCCTGTTTGAATCCACCCGTTACGCGCGCGGTCACAAGGCGTTGTACACGCTGGAGATCAACGGATCCGACGCCTCGATCCGCTGGGATTTGCACGACCTAAACCGCCTCGAGTTCTTCGATCACAGCGATGAATCGACCACCCGCGGCTGGCGCAGCGTGCACATCACCGACGGCGACATGCCTTACATGGACAAGTGGTGGGTGCCCGGCCTGTGCATCGGCTACGAACACACCTTCGTCCATCAAGTGGCCGACTTCCTCAAGAGCCTCGACGAAGGCACCCCGTGCAACCCGACCTTCCGCGACGCCCTCGAGACCGCCAAAGTCTGCGACGCCGTCCTCGCCTCAGCGGCCGACCGCGCTTGGAAGGACGTGTGAGCTCCACAATCTTCAACCCGCATCGGCCCCGGCCGGTGCGGGTTTTTTCGTATCACCGCCCTCGGAAAGTGTGAAAACACGCACAAAACATCTGTTTTAAGGCGGTTTTCAGTTTTTTCATTGAATAAACAGCCCCTGTGTGGTGTCTCTCCCTCCGAGCCTTTTTACAACGACTCTACAAACCATGAAGAAACTGATCAGTAATGTAATCGTGATGGCCGCCATTGTGGCGGGATTCACTTTCACCACCCAAGCCGCCCCCGCGCAAAAGCTCTGCCCCCTCATGATTGAGGACGAAATCGATGTGGAAGAGTTCCTTGTCTACAAGGGCGTGAAAGTGTTCGTGTGCTGCGGTACCTGCAAGAAGATGTGGACTCAGAACCCCGACTATTTTGCCGTGGTGTCCCAAGAGCAGGCCCCGCAACTGAAAGCTGTGGCCTCCAAGGACATTAAGCCGATGGCACAACAGTTCTGCCCGGTGTACTCCGACACCCGCGTACACCCCAAGAGCCCCAGCATTGAGCACGGTGGCAAAACCATCTACTTCTCCAAGACTCGCGCGGTGAGCCGCTTTAAGTCCAATCCGGAGAAATACCTGAAGAACCTCAAATAATCCGGTTCTCCAACCCTTTTCACACCCCGCCCAACGGCGGGGTTTTTTTATGTCACCGTCACCAATCGCGGTAATCGGGTGAACAGGAGTCGGCACGTGATTTGATCCGGTGCTATCCCGGTCATCTCAGCGAGCACCCGCCGATACCATTCGAGTTGGGCACGATGGCGGTCCACGGCGGCGGACAAATCTTCCTCGCCCTGAACCCGGTCCGTCTTGAAATCCACGATTTCCGCCCGATCCGGCCACAACACCACGCGATCGAAGACGCCCGAATAGAACACTCCATCCAGCACGATCCCAAACGGTCGCTCACGCCAGATTTCAGCCTCGGCATCCGGTGTAAAATGGGCCGCCACCTCGGGTTCAGCCAAGCAAGCCTGAACCATGGCGACCGCTTCCGGATCCTGCCCGGTGAATTCAACGGTCTCATCCCACCATTCGATGGCCTCAAACACCCTGTGCACCGCATCGCCAAATTGAACCGACTGCCGGGGGTTTGGATCAAACAACCGGATTCCATTTACCAGCGCGCCCTCGTGTTCGGACGGTTTGCGCCGTTCGAGCTTGGGAAACGCCCGGCCAGTCTGAACCGGCGCCGGATCCGCGTCCTGCACCTCACGAGATTTCTCCGGCACAAACTCATTCACCCAGGTCCAGTCTCCCGATGTAAATGCCTGATTCGCCGTGACGTCACCGGAACACCAATCGATGGTGGCATTCCCCAAGGTTTGGTTTAGGAGGTACACGTAATTACGGGGCGGGGTTTTCTCCGGCGGTGCCGTCGTGATGACATACAGCCCGTGTCGCGCCCGGGTGAGCGCCACGTACAAGCGACAAAAATTCTCAAAACATTCCCGACTGCGCCCGGCTGCCACCGCATCCTGAAGCACCGGATCCGCAGCACACAAATCCTGACGGGGTAGATCCATCACCCAACTCACTTCGCCATCGGAATTCTCTTGCGCATGCAACACTTCGGATCGACGGGAATCCAACCGGTTCCCTTCAAGATCGGGCACCACCGTCACATCAAAGGTCAATCCCTTCGCCTTGTGTACCGTCATCACCTGGACCACTCCGGCCACACCGCCTTCGTTCAAGTCGCGACTGGCCGCAAATTCGATGAATTCATCAATATCACGGCGGCCGGTTTCGTCGAATTGCCGCGCGACCTCCATAAACTGCCGTCGCCGATGCCGAGCAAATTCGTCCGTGGCCAATGGGGCCGACCATTCCCGCGCCGTCACCTCAAACCCTTCCCGGTACACCTGCACCTGCACCTGCCGAAGAATGCCCTCCCATTTATCCGGATCCGAACCGAACCGCCCACGCAGCGGCGTCATCAATACATGCTCACGCGCGAACCGGTCCAGCGGGTGTGCCGCAGATTTGAACAGGGATAGGAGGGCCATCCCGAGCGCATTATCCGTCGCCGGCCTCGTGGCGGATTCTGCGGCAACGGGCAGGTCAGGCACGTGCTCACGTAGGTAACCCACCACCCGGCCAGCCTCCGCGTTCGTTTGCACCAGGACAGCACACTTCATGCCGCGCTGAACGGGCTGAAGTTGTCGTAGGATTTCCGCCATCACCTCATAGCGCTCCGACGTATCACTCACTGTCAGGTGCAGAGCGTGCCCCGGGAGATCCGTGTTGGGATCAGCCGCGGTATGCTCGTCCCAAACCTGATTCCATTCATCCGCCGCCGTGGAGTTAAATTCGCTGAGCAATTCGGGTGACTCGAAGACGCGGTTCACCAGTTTCAACACATCCGGCGACGAGCGCCAGGACACGTCCATCGTGTTCTCCGTAAATTCCTGACCGGCTCCATGCCGATAACGACCGGCCACCCGCCCAAACAATTTCGGATCACCGCCGCGCCAGCCGTAGATGGATTGCTTGGCGTCCCCGACGCAAAAAAAAGTGCGGTCCGGATCCTGAATCGCTTCATCCACCAGATTTTCCAGCACGTGCCATTGGCCGAAGCTGGTGTCCTGGAATTCGTCCATCAACCAATGATCAAACGCACCGTCCAGCCGGTATTCCATGGACAACCGATCGGGGCCTTCGCCGCCTAATACCGGCCGACCCTCCCTGGGGGCCAGCAACACCGGTAAATCGGCAAAGGTCAACATCCCCTGCCTTCGGACGGCAGCATCGTAGCGGCCTTCGTACTCCTGCAGTATGCCGTACACTCCACGCGTCCGCTCCAGCAACCGGTTCAATTCCGTCGCCAAACAATGCCGCAACAGGTTTCCCAACGTTTGCTGAAACTCGGCGGCCGGTTTAAATTCTTTTTTGTAAAATTGAAATGTCCAGGCACCGGATTCCAGGCGCGCCAAGCCCTCGAAGGCCTGGGGCAGCAGGCTTCCGGTGCCCAACAGATCCTTGCCCGGTTCCCATTGTTGCAACCGATCCGCCTCTTTTTCCCATGCAGGCCGCGCGCGTTTGTGCTGCGCATCAAACCCCGTTTCCTGCTTCACAGCCTCGCGAAAGGCTTGGACGCGGGATTTTAAACTGCCCGGAGGCACAGACCATTGTTC
>JAYQQG010000017.1:0-33879 GCA_038145765.1 Verrucomicrobiales bacterium | reverse complement strand
AAGCCGCACTTCCCGAGGCGACGGTCGAACAGACCCCATAACGCTTGAATGTTTTACCAGCCCCTCCTATTGGAGGGGCTTTTTTTTGTGCTTCTTCATTTTGGTTCCGCAGGCAAAACAAAACAGCCTCTCCCATCCGGAGAGGCTGTTTCTTTCAGCCTTTATTTAAGGCTGCGGGGTTCCCCAAATCGTTATTTGGTGGTGTTAGGGCGCAGGACTGCGGCGTTTTTCTCGGTTAACACACCGCCGGCGCCGTTGAGATGCGCCTGAATGGCGCTGCCCAGATCGGCATCGGAGGCCTGCGTTACGCTGCCGTCGGCCAAGGCATAGGTGCCTTGGGAGGCATCGAGGCCGTTCATGATGTAGTACTTGCCGCCACCGGTGTAAGGGCGGGGTTCGCCGCCGTTCTGAGCGGGAAAGGTGGCCTTGATCTCCGGTTCGCTGGTGGCCAGTGCTACCGGGTCACTCCAAGCGCCGGCACTCGCGTGATTTAGCTCCAGATGCATCCGGTCGCGACCACCTAGGTGCTGCCAGTTTTGGCCGGCGGCCATAAAGACCTTGCCGTCGGTGCGCACGTAGGAGCGTTTGCCATTTTTGAGGAAGGCATCGCCGCCGGCGTTGCGGGTGACGACCATGATGCTCTCAGGCACGAGGGTATCGCCCCCCATGCACACGCCATAGCTCTGGGCGCGGCGGTCAATGCCGAAGGCATTGCGGGTGCCGGTCTTGGGATCGTTCCACCATTCCTGCAAATCGCCGTACTTATTCCGGCCACCATTGCGGGTGGAGGTGGCGATTCCCCAGCCGGTTTGCCCGCTGGGACCGGAAGCGGCGGCTTCCTGGTCGCTGCGGCGTTTCACCGAAGGATCGCTGGGTGAGGCGAGGGCTTTGCAACTGCCGAGGGAATCCTTGATGGCCCCGGCATACCAAAGTTGATGGATATCCTTGGCGTACCACCAACCGGCACGGCCGCTGGTGAAGGTGGCTGGATCGTTGGGGTCGGACGGTGCAAAGGCATCGCCGTACACGGCCGCGCCGTCTTCGGCGGTGAGCATCCACGGCACATTGCCGTATTCCCCATCGCAGCCGGCAAAGGCTTGGGAGATGTTTTTGACTTGGCCGGAGCACTTGAGGCGGTTGGCCTTTTTCTTGGCCTTGGCCAAGGTGGGCAGGAGCATGGAGGCGAGAATGCCGATAATGGCAATCACCACCAACAACTCGATGAGCGTAAAGCCGCGTTGGGTTTTCATTGTTGTTGCAATGTATGGGTATGAGTGTGGGTTGTGCAGGCATTAAGCTGCTGCAGTTCAGCGAACTCCCTTTAGCATGCGCAGTGCCAATAGGAAACAGGCGTGTTTCATGGGTTTACTAACGAATTCAGGGAGCAACATCCATTTAGCGTGTTTAATTATCACGCATTTGCGTGTTTTTTGTCTGGAATGAAGGGCGCGAAATCCTTCACCCTTTGGGCGATGAAAAAGGCATTTCAATTACTAATCGTATCCACTATTGCGATGGCGGGTGCGCTTTCATTCACCGGTTGCAATGATGGCTCCGAAGAAGGCCCCGAGACTCCTGAAGCCAACGCCAATGAGGAAGCGGAATCCATCGCGGAAGAAAGCGAATCGGGCGAATAGCCCAAGCCATTCCCGACTCCGCACCGCTCCCTCCCACCCAATCGCGAAAGGCGCCCAATTAGGGCGCCTTTTCTTGGGGCCTACCCGATCAATAAAAAGGATGCCTGCCGTTGCCAGCAGACATCCAGTTTTACCAACCTAAGTCAACAAAAGCCGACCTAGAAACCCAAATTGAATCGGGGATGAATGAGTTCCAACCCAAATTCAGCCACGTCTGACGCTGCGTTGGGGGCGGCATTCAAAAATAATTTCCACAGCGCGTTTTACCCTGAGTTCAACGGTATCAAAATTCTTTTTTTTAATCCACACAAAAGAGGAAAACCTCCTTAAAACATCATTTTTCACGAAATCGGCTAGGGTCTTTTAATCATGGAAAAGCCCGTACACGTGGCTTGTTGTGCGCTGATCCTACTGGGCCTGCTGGGATTGGGTTGTGGCCGCACGGAATCAGGGCCATCCGAGCTAGTTCAGGGGATCGATCACGGTATTCCGGAAGGGGAGTATGAGTTGTTTGCTAATCTGGTGAATGAACTGCAATCGGCCGAGACCAATCTCACACAGGCACGGAATCGGTTGAATCGCATTGAAATCGAACAGGCCCGCGCTGCATTGGAACGGGATGCGCAATTGATGGACCAGTTATTCATTGCCAAATATGGCGAACAACAGGTGGAGGCTTGGACGCATACGATCTTGGCGATTGAAGACCACCAAAAACGCGAGACCTTGGCCAGGATGCGCGGGCAGGAATTGCTGGCCCGTTTTGAGGACCATGGGGCCACCGGGCGGTTGGATGAAGAAGGCTTTCTGGTGGCACTCACATGCCGCAACACCCAGTTTCCCAAATCGCTCCTACGCCGGCTGGCCAATTGCCCGCGGCTGACGGAAGTGGACCTGAGCAGCACTGAATTGCGGGATTATCATTTGGAAAACCTTGGCCCAGCCCATTCCATTCGGCAATTGGATCTATCGGGCAATCCCATCAACGGCAACGGCCTCAAGTTTTTGGCCAGCCTGCGTGAATTGCGAGGGCTCAACCTATCCGCCACCCACCTGACCGGCTCCGCCCGCAACCGGCTCCGGCCCCTGACTCAGCTCGAGCATCTCAACAGCCTTCACCTCGTCGAAACACCCATCCCAATCGCTGAACACAGTCAAATTCAGCGCCTCTTCAAACAAACGTCCATTACGTTTTAAGCGCCACGACTCTGGTCGATCCTTGCCGTTCGAGATTCCCCGCATTACGCTCGCGGCGATGAAACAACCGATTTTGTGTTCGCTGATTGTTCTGGCATCCACACTCCATCTCGCGGCGGAAAAGGGCGCGCACGCACTCTTCAATGGCAAGGATTTCACCGGCTGGACCCAAAAAGGCGGGGTGGCCAAGTACGCTGTGGAAGACGGCGTCATCGTCGGCACGGCCGTAGCCGGCACGCCCAATTCCTTCCTCTGCACGCAGAAACGCTACGGTGATTTCATCTTGGAATACGAATACCAATGTGACAACCGCCTCAATTCCGGCGTGCAGATCCGGTCCAATTTATTTGAGCAGGACACCACCGTGGACCTCGACGGCGGCAAAACCAAGAAAATCGGCAGGGGCCGGGTGCACGGCTATCAGGTGGAGATTGACCCCAACAAACCCGATCGCATGTGGAGCGGCGGCATTTATGATGAAGGCCGGCGTGGCTGGCTGTACCCCGGTCTGCGCGGCGGTGATGCGGCCCAGTTCACTGCGGCAGGCCAAAAGGCCTACAAGCCCGGCCAATGGAACCGCGTGCGCGTGGAGTGCCGCGGTGATTCCATTAAGACTTGGCTCAACGGAGTCCCCCGCGCTGATTTCAAGGATGCCCTGACTGCCAAGGGCTTCATCGGCCTGCAGGTTCACGGCATCGGCGGCAACAAAAACCTCGTTGGAGCCCAAGTGCGCTGGCGTAATTTGTCCCTCCGGGAACTGAAGTAATCCGTGGCGGACAGTCTCTCAGGACAGGCCGCCCTCATCACCGGCGCTTCCCGCGGCGTCGGGGCGGCGACGGCATTGCAGCTGGCTCAAGCCGGTTGCCGCGTGGCCATCAACTATCATCAATCCGCCGATCACGCGGAGGCCGTGGCCGCTCACTGCCGCGAGGCCGGCGTGGAGGCCGTACTCGTTCAGGGCGATGTCGCGGAGGATGCCGCCTGCCGGGAAATGGTGCGCCAAACTCTGGCAGCCTTTGGCGGGCTCGACATCTTGATTAACAACGCCGGCACCACACGGTTTATTGACTTCCCAGATCTCGAAGCGGTGCAGGATGCAGACTGGGACCGTATCTTCGCCGTCAACCTAAAGGGCCCGTTCCAAATGGCCCGCGCAGCGCGGGCCGCATTGGCCGAAGGCGATGGGGGAGTAATCGTGAATACCGCCAGCATCGCCGGCATCGTAGGAGCCGGCAGCTCCATTCCATACTGTGCCAGTAAAGCGGCAGTGATCAATTTGACCCAATCCCTCGCCCGCACTTTGGGCCCCAAGATCCGGGTCAATGCCGTGGCCCCCGGCTTTATTGAAGGCGACTGGCTCCAGCAGGGCTTGGGGGACGCCTATGAAACCGTTCGCCAAGCCAAGGCCAATGGAGCAGTGCTCGGCAAAGTGGCCACGCCAAACGATATTGCAACTGGCATTCTGGCCATGATCCGCGCTACACACAC
This sequence comes from Verrucomicrobiales bacterium, assembly GCA_038145765.1. Lineage (GTDB taxonomy): Bacteria > Verrucomicrobiota > Verrucomicrobiia > Limisphaerales > UBA1100 > UBA1100. The sequence goes on along the minus strand of JAYQQG010000017.1, from coordinate 29,557 downwards.
CACCGGTCACATTCTGCCGCTCGATGGAGGCGACACCCTTGGCCCACCGATTGTCTCCGGCTTAAAATAAGCCTAAAGTTTCCTTCTGTTCAGCCGATGGGTACTGGGTAGCTGTTGACTTAATGAAAGCGTTTATCATCCAAGGCGGCATGATTGGGTTCTTGTTGGTGTTCGGGCTGAACACATTGAACGGCAATGAACTCGGCGTATCCCTGATGCGGGCATGCATTGCCGCGGCGGCGTTCGGGTTAATGTCCCGTTGGTTCGCCCGCACGATGTTTTCTGAATTGCATCTAAGCCTCTATCATACCCAACAAGCCAACGCAGAGGCGGCGCAAAATGCGGCCGAGGAGCAGGATGCACAAGCGGTAGCGAGTGAAGGGGTTCCGGCGGAAACACCCGCCGCAGAGTAAGTCGCATTTCTATCGTCTTACACCAATTCTTCTTACACCAATAAATGGCTTGTGCGTCCCGTTTAGACCGGCACAATCGGCTCGAACCATTTTTGAAATGAAACACCTTTTATTGACCTGTTTGGCGGGCGGTTTGCTCGCGCAATCCATTTCCGCAGACGACAAAAAAATCCCCCGCACCCCATCCCCCAAGGGCGCGAAGGTGGAGATTCTGATGCCCAAGAACGGCAAGACCGTGCGTGGGCCTGTACGGGTGATCTTTGGCCTGAAAGGCATGGGCGTTTGCCCGGCCGGCCTCGTGCTGCCGGACGGCAAACCAAAGGAAAATACCGGCCACCATCACCTGTTAGTGAACGCCAAGGAAATGCCTCCCATGAATTTACCCTTGGCCGCTTCGGAGACATTGATTCACTTTGGCGGCGGTCAAACCGAGACGGTGTTGGACCTGCCCCCCGGCGAACATACCTTGCAGCTGGTGTTCGCAGACTTCGCCCATATCCCGCATGATCCGCCGGTGATATCCAAGAAGATCACAATCAAAGTAGAGGCACCCAAGAAAAAGTAGCCGCACACCACAGCCATTTTTTTCAGCGGGCTTCGGCCCGCTTTTTTATTTTTCCAACTGAATCAACCTCCAGCCCCAGAGAAAACAGATTGTTCCCACCACGATAAACAGGATCCCCATCGCCCCGATAGGCGTCAGCCGTTGAATGGCATCATCCACTCCACGGCTCAACAAAAGCACCCCCAGTACAAACAACCCCAGCCCGCTGTTCCGCATGCGCACATTCGCCGCGTGCCGTTTCTCTTCACGGGAACTCCGGCTGTCCTCAGAATCATCCCACCGGTGCGGCACCTGCACCTCGGCTTCACAACGCGGACAGACCGACCGCATGCCGGCCACCGAAGTTCCGCACTGAGGGCATTTGCGCGTATGCGCCATGCGGGTTAGGTTAGGGGGAACCTGTTCGTTTGGCCATGAGCCGACCGGTGTGGGATTGCAAAGTTATTCACAAAACGGTACGAGAATTGCTCCGTCCACCTCGCAATCCGGCTATGAATAAGGTGATTTTGACGCCGAATAAGGCTGTTAACCTAAAAAAACTGCTGAATATCGGCTTTTTTGCCGCGACAGCGGGCCTCTGTGGACTCCTCGTAGGGTCCACAGGGTGCTCGGCGCCTGGGCCAGTAAATGTCGTCACCTTCGCCACGGGCGCCAAAATGCTGAAAGACCATCTCTCCAGGCAAACGGTCGACGAACAATATCTCCGCGCGATCGAACCCCAATTTCTCGCCCGGCTGGACGGCAATCGTCAAGCGGTGGCTATGCCCGATCCCAATGACCTAGGCGCTGGAGCGATCCCCACGAATGCCGTGCCACAAACGGACCAGTGGGAGACTTCTCTATACTATGCTGTGAAAGAGGATTCGCGCGACTTCAGCTTTCTGCCTCCGGTAAAAGAAATCATGGGCACGGACTTCGGCGCTTTAACTTATGAGGTGGATGACACTGCGGGTACCACCAAAATTAAACCGACTGCGTACGAAGCCGAACCATACACCGGCCGTGTTATTCTTGAAAACAACGGCACCCAAGTGCTCGTTGCTTTCATCAATCGCGGTCGACTCGCTGAAACCGGAACGCTTTGGAACGACTCCGGTGAACTTGTCCTGGCCGAAAACCATTACGACGAACTCGGTTATCCCACTCGGGCCAAAGAATGGGATTCAGAGGGTAAACTCATCGCACAACGTCCGCAAATCGATCCAACACTTCCCTCACTCCCGCCCGGGGTGCAACCGCTGCCGGCTGGGGCCATTCTGGTTTCCAATTCCGAAGTGCGGGGTGAATTCATTTACCAACGCGCCGATGATGCGTTGCTGGAGACGCTCAATCAACAGGTCGAAGCCGCTACGGATCCGGATGAACGCACCCGGTTACAGGGTGAACTCCTCCAAGCCCAGCTCGCCGCAGCCACCCCGTTCAACGGCACCGTGGTGGATTATTGGGACAAGAACCGCACCCAGAAAAAACGCGAGGAACCCGTCGTCATTGGCAAACACGAGGGCACGGTCATTTGGTGGTATGAGAGCGGCCAGAAACAGTTTGAGGCCGAATATCTCAAGGGCATCCCGCAAGGCCGGACCGCTTGGTATCGTGAAGATGGCTCGCTGGAATACGAAGGCTTTTGGCAAGACGACAACGGCACGCCCAAGTTGGAACGCGCCACCACGTGGGATGCAACCGACACCCAAAGCGGGCAGGTCATCAACGGCAATGGCACTCTGGTTTATTTCCATCCCAACGGTGAGAAACGACTTGAGGAAACGTTTGCCAACGGACTGCTCACGGCATCCGAATTTTGGGATGACATGGGCAACGTGATCGAAAGCGTCGATCCCTCATTCATTCCTCCGCCCCCCAAGCTTGATTGACCGGCCTCGCCTGCAGGCCATGCCCTGGTTATGCTGCGCCCATGCAAACGCCGTTTCATCTCGCTTTTCCGGTGAACGATCTCGAGAGCACGCGGGAGTTTTATGTCAACGTGCTCGGCTGCGGGACAGGGCGGGAGAGTGAGCACTGGATTGATTTCGATCTGTACGGCCATCAGGTCGTCGCCCATGTGGCACCGGAGGAAACGGGCAATGGCACTTTCAGCGGCGTCGATGAACAGGCTGTCCCGGTAAAGCATTTTGGCGTGGTATTACCGTGGGAGGAATGGCACGCGCTGGCTGATCGCCTGCGTGCGGCCGAGGTGCAGTTTCACATCGAGCCGTACATCCGCTTCGCGGGCGAGGCGGGCGAACAGGCGACCATGTTTTTTCCGGATCCCAGCGGAAACTTTTTGGAGTTCAAATCGTTCAAGGATCCTTCGCAGCTTTTCGCCAAGGATCTCAAATCTTGATCACCCGAAACGCCGGCCGCCCCCATTCTCCATCGGGCAACAGCCAGCGAAAGATCACGCCACCTTCGCGGTGACCGGCGGTATCGAGCCAATTCGGCAAGCCGGGATCGCGATGGGCAATGGCGATCTGGAACGAACCATCCTCTTCCAGCGGCACATGCGCATGATTCAGGATCACCGTCCGGCTACGATAATCGCGGCTCTCTAGCCAGCGACTGCACAACTGCACACTCCAGTAACGACAAGCCGGCGCGCGGCCTTCCATCACCAGAGCCTCGTCCTCCGCCAGCGTGTACCAGCCGCCCACGTAGGCGTTGTCCGGCGTGGCGAAGAGACTGGCCCAATCATCATCGCGGCTGTCCACGCTCACGGTATTCGGCTGCTGCAGCCATTGCTCGGCCGCGGCCTCGGTGGCGGCCAGTGTGCGGGTGACGGATTCCGCCAAGCCGCGGATGCGCCGGGCGATTTGTTTTTCATCCGGCGTTGATGGTGGCGGTTGGGGTTCCAGCGTCTCGATGTGCATCCTCGCCGGGCGTTGGTTGCGATCGGTAAAATACTGGCGCGTAACCAGCGTTCGCGCGTTGCCGTCCAGCGGCAGCCAGTTGACGGCGCCGTCCGGCCGCTCGGCGGACAGCACCAGTTCAAACGTGCCATCCTCGGCAAACTCCATTTCATCATCACAAACATTGGCCAGAATGGCATTGCTGCGCCCGCGCAAGCCGTACACGCAAAACGCCAAATACAACTCCTCCCCGCGCCGCCCGCGCACGCGATAGCCCAGGCGCGGATCCAGCGTGGCGCGGTGGTAGAGTGTGTCGGGGTTGTCCACGTAAAACTTCTGCGCCGGCGACATCACCTGAACGAGGCTCGGCCAGGCGGCTGATTGTTCCATCTGAAACTCCGTCATCGCCGCCGTGATGCGCGTGAGAAAACGGTATCCTTCCGCCGGCTCCGATGCGTCACGGCCTTCGGTCAACGCTTCCACCTTGGCCGCGGCATCCGCCAGCGCGGTGTTCCATTTGGTCCAAGCTGTTTGGAGATCGGTCATGGTTTCAAATGTCCAATTTGGGTTTTGGGAATTCCTTGGTCATTGAACATTGCAAATTGGTCATACCGCCAATTCTTCCTGCACCTGCGCCTCATTCAATCCAAATTCCTCCAGCGTGTACTGATGCGCGCCATGTTTGTGCTGGCGATTGCCGGCGAGCCATTGGCGCATGGCGGCCTCGAAGGATTCGGTGAACTCGTATCCGTGATGATCGTAAATCTGCTGCACGGTGGCAATGGGATCCGCAACGAGATCGGTGTATTGGATGTCGAGGATTTGGCCTTCGGCGGCGGTGGCGCGCACGTCGGGGGCCATTTCAAAAATCGCCTTTAACCGCGCGAGCCAGTGGGCGCCAATGGCGGGTTTATCGATGGCATCACTGGCGGCGCTGCGGAGAATTTCGCACAGGCTACAGAGCGAAGGCAACACTGCGGCGGGATCGCGGTGCGTCTGCACAATGCGCGCCTCGGGAAATACCGCGAGCAAACCGGCCAAGCCGGGCAGATGCCGGGGCGCCTTGAACACCCAGTGGGCGCCGTTGCAATGAGCGCCGAGCATTTGGAGTTGGCGCCGGTAATATTGATGAATGTCGACATCCGCCTCGTGCTCGGCCAGCCAGCGGGAGTAGGTGGGCACGTTGGCGCGCAGCTCAAAGATGAGATCGTTGAACGTATGCTCGATGAGCCAGAGACATTCCTCCGGGCCGCGCGGGGCGAGCTTGTGCGCGGACGCAAGGCGCGGAGCGACCTTTTCAAAGCCGGCCGCCCAGTCCTCCACCTCGGCAATGCGCGGATCCTCCTCGAGCGATTGCGGCGGCGGCGCAGGGTAAAGCCCTTCCCAAAGCCGCATCCAGCGCGCGGCGGGATCGCACGCCAGCAGATTGTGCAGCAAGGTTGTGCCGGTGCGCGGGAAACCGATGATGTACAACGGCCGCGGAATCGACACCTCGGCCAACGCAGGGTTATCGGCAAATGCCTGCTCGGTGCGAAGGCGGTTGGTCAGCAGCCGCAGCATCGTGCGGTTAAGCATGAACACACCACGCGCATTGAGCTGCGCTTCGTCGCGCAGGGATTGCAGGAGAATCTCAAAAGGCTCGCGAAACGCCGTGCCGCCGAAGTCCGACAAGCCCGTCTGCCGTTGCACCTTGTCAAGCAGGGCGTCGGGATCAAGGGCGGCAGCATTTTTCATAACAGGGATGTTCAAGATGATCAGGATATATTTTTAAAATGGATCCTGAATATCGTGCTTATCCATGTTCATTCACCGCATTGATAAAATCACTGTGGGCGGCCTCGATGGCCGTGAGCTCCTCGTCGTTCAGGATCCAGGAACCGGCCTTTACTGTTTCGGCGATTTGACCGGGGCGCCGGGCCCCCACGATGGCACTGGTGACTTCCGGCCGGCGCAGGGTCCAGGCGACAGCGAGTTGCCCGACGGTGCGGCCGCTGCCTGCGGCGATCTCGCCCAGTGTTGCCACGAGTTTGAGAAACGGTCCCTTGCGCGGCGGATGGAGCAGGGCGCTCACGGGATGATCCGGCTTATGCTTGCGCCAGTCGGTATCCGGCAAATTCGCGATCCATTCCTCAGTCACCTTACCGGTCAACAGGCCGCTCTCCATCGGGCTATAGCATACGATGCCGCAGTTGTTGGCGCCACACCAGTCGAGCTGGCCTTCGTCCTCAATCTGACGGTTCAGCAGGCTATAGCGGGGTTGCAGGGATGAAACGGGACCCAGCGCCGTGGCGCGCTGGAGTTGGGCGGCGGAATAATTGCTGACTCCGGCCCACTTGATTTTGCCCTGTTGCTGGAGATCGAGCAGCGTTTGCCACGCCTCTTCCACGCCTTCATCGGGCTCGGGCCAGTGGAGTTGATAGAGATCGATGCAATCGGTTTGGAGCCGTTTCAGCGAGCCTTCCACCTCATCAAGAATCGTGGCGCGGGAGGTAAACCGGTTGGGTGTCCGATCTTCGTTGGGCAACACGCCACACTTGGTGGCCACGGCAACCGATTGGCCCCATTCTTGAACGGCCTTGCCCACCACCTCCTCGGAGAGGCCGAAGCCGTAAGCATGCGCGGTGTCGATCCAGTTGATGCCGGCCTCTAGCGCCTCCAGAATAGCGGCGATGGAATCCGCCTCGTCCTGCGGTCCCCAACCCATGCCCCAGTCATCACCGCCGATGGCCCAAGTGCCGAGCCCCACAGGTGTAAAATCAAGATCGGTATTGCCGAGCCTTCGTGTCTGCATGCGCCGCAGCCTAGCTGAGGGGCGGCTGAGCGGCAAGCAGGCGGACTTACGGTGCAGTGGGCGAGGCGGGCACTCTGAGACGGAGCGTGGTCCCTTCGTTAATTTCTCCACCCGTCGGCAGGGTCAATGGCGGCGGGTTAAACGGCTGCGTCCCGCCGTTCAGTCCTGGCGGAAAAACACCTCGGGCCCCACCCGCGCCGCCGGGCCCCCCGCCTTCTCCTCCGAGGGTCGTAATGGGGACAAACTGATACTTCGCCTCGGTCTGGGCGCGGCCGTTCCGGAGTACTTGGGCGAGGGTGATTTGAAGCTGCCAAACCTGACCGGTCATCGTGTCGATCTTCAACACTAACGGCTGGGCTTTGCCCTCAACCTGCACTTGGGTGGGTACAATCTGGTACCGATCCGGGATTCCGTCAAAAAACATCCCCCCGGGAAAACCGGGCTCCATCATGCCCGGTTCCGGCATGGGTTCCGGCGGGAACGGTTCACTTAGGAACACATCGGGCGGCACGGGCACCGGCTGGGCCCCAGCGGTCCCAGCCAGCAATATGAGGGTAAACAAGGAGGTTTTCATGGCGGATTGGACGCCTATCCTGCGCGGATTGCTCCGGATTGGAAAGATGGAAAGTTGATTGGGTAAAGCCGGACCTAACAGAAAGCATACCCTGAAAACGGGCACCTGTGTCTTTCGGGGATACTGGTGTATCCGGCGGTACTGGAATCCCTTATTCCCGCGGCCAAAACCGCTTTACCACACACTCCCGGAAAACCGGGCCCGAGGCAGGCGCTGCGATTTAAGGGTTATTCAAAAAAAATTCAGGATCATCAATTTTGCATATTTCATTGCAAACCGTAAGGCGATGCTTGGCTTTTGGCTCGTTTTGTGAATAAATACCGCGGGCGTGATGGGGTGAAGAATGCGTCCGAAACGTGCGTCCATTTTAGCGACGCCAAGGAGGCTGGCAAAACGGCTCGTTGGGGAATTTCAAATTGCAGGATAAGCCGGAAAAACGATTTTTGATTGAGCACCTGATTTTGCACGGGGTGCTGGCGGCAATTCTTTTGGTGGGCGGCTGGCTCTTTCCCGTTCAATACAAAATCCTTCACCCACGCGTGCTCGCCAAAGCCGGCGAAGAAACCGCACGCTTGGAAGATTTCCGAAAAGAATCCTACGGCGCGGCCAATAATAAAGCACATCAGGAAGTTTCCCAGTTGCTGGAGATCGCTAAGCTTCAACTGGAAGATCAATATACCCCAGAAAAAGCACCGGACAACCCATTGGCCTCCAACGCATTGGATCCATATTTCAATTCCATCACGCGCCAACAGGTCCAAAACCACCTGTTATCCACCCAGGCAGCCTCTGCCGAATTACTCAACCTCCGAACGGTCACGCCGGCGTTTGAAGCGCAAATCACGTTGCTTTCCAACCTCGAAGGCCACCGCAAATTGCACAGTGAACTGCGGGCTGAACTGCTTCACCTGCACACTCTCGGCCAAACCAATCGCTTGGAACAGGTCATGCACGGCGTCACCACCCTCGGCCTGCGCCTTGGGTTTTACCAATTAGCCGAGCTGACCGAACGCGTTCCGTCCACGGAAAACCTTATCCAACTGGCCAAGATCGCCAAACTGCAAACTATCATCTATCCCTTTGATACCTTTAGCACGGCGGACGGTTTACTGAGCCGCAGTGAGCTGGCAGGAACTGGATTGAGTGACACGAACCGGTTTTCACAACACGCCGGCACTGATCAGCGCATTGATCCCGATGAATGGAAGCAACTGGACTACAAGGCCCTCGAGATCAGCGACCCCCAGTTTGCGCATCACGATGTGGTCGGCGATTTTCTCACCCAAGATCAGCTCCTGAACAAATCGCCCCTCGGCACAACCAAGCTGTTCCAGCAATACGCCGGTGACGATGGCAAAATCAGCCGCGACGAATGGCGCGATATTGGCTTTATCCCACTGCAATACACCGAATTCCCCGCCGTGTACGCGGCCATCCTCTGGGCCGACGATGCGGCGCATGTGATTGAATTTCTCATGACCTACGGCCGACCGGGCGATGACTGGCTCCAAACAGCCCTGCGCCATGGTCACGGATCCCTCACGGTCCTGCTGGATCAGCAACGCCCCTTATCCTCGTGGAACACCCCGGCCCCTAGTTCCATCACCCAATTTGCATATCAACGCCCCGGCCTGGCCCTCGCCGTAAAATATCTCCTGCTTGGGCTCGGCTGTTTTGTCCTCATGCGGGCGTGGAACAGCTTTTTCGTCCTGTCGGCTCCCGACCATGAAACGCTGCACAGCTACCGACTCCGCCGGCGCGCTCTGGCGGCTGCCCTGTGTCTGACGCTGGTGATCCTCAGTGAACCGATCTTTTTCCAACCAGCCCACAGCTCCGAATATCAAGTCGCCGTCAACGTGCCCCTGCTGGCCGATGCCCAATTACAAACCCCCGAAGAAACCAACGAATCAACCAACAATACCGACATGGAAACCAACATCATCCTCAGCGCCGTCATCTTCGTGCTCTTCGGAGCCATTCAGGTCTTTGTATTTCAGACCTGCGTGAGCAAGATCCGTGAAATTCGCCGCGGCGAAGGCGACCCCAACCTCAAACTGCGCCTGCTCGAAAATGAAGATAACCTCTTCGACATGGGCCTCTACATCGGCATCGCCGGCACGGCGCTGACGCTCGCGGTCATGATCCTCATGCCCGCGTGGAAGATCAGCATTTCCGTCGCATACGCCTCCAATATTTTTGGGATCCTGTGTGTCGCCTTGGTCAAGATTATGCATGTTCGCCCCGCCCGCGAGGCCCTGCTGATTGAGGCCCAGGAACAAGCCTGAAGCCCCGGAGCATCCTGAACGTCAAACCAGTCCAACAGCCATGAACAAGACACTGCTGCTCATTCTCTGCGACTTCTTGTTGCTCAACCTCATCCACTTCACCGCCTGGGACAAGCTGGATCAGGAGGAAGAATCCGCTCCCGCCCAAGGCGGCGCCGCTGAGCAAGCCGGAGGACTGGGCGATCCGACCCGTGACCTGGAACTCGCCATGGTCCGCCTCCGGGAGCGCGAGGAAGAAATCAAAAATCAAGCCGCCGCCGCTGCCGCTCTGCGCACCGCCCTCACCTCCACCAAAGAGGAAATGGGGAACCAACTTGCCGCCGCCAAAATCCAAGGCACCCGGCTTGCCGGTGCACTCGAGAGCGAACGCAAGGCAAGGGGCGACAAAGAGAAAGCGCTTACCACCAGCGAGGCGCAGCGCCTTGCCATCTTGCAGGAATTTGAAAAACAAAAACAACTCGCCGCCAAGGTCAACGAGCAACGCGAGGATTTGTTAAACAACAACAAAGACCTCACCAATCAGGTCGCCCAGCTCAACGCCCGCATGGGTGATCTCCAGCTCAACCTCAACAACACAAACCAACAACTGGAGCAGGAAAAAAGCAAAGTCACCGACCTCTCCGCCGATCTTCGGGCCGCCCAAGCCCTGGCCCAGCGCGAAAAAGAAGCCGCCGCCCTCGCCAAGACCGAGGCCAATGCCGCCAAGGAAGTTGCCGCCAAGGCCAACACTCTCATCGCCACCGCCAACGCCGAAGCGCAGGCTGCCAAAAATAACGCCGCCGCCCAGATTGCCCAAGTCCGTGAAAGTGCCGACAAACGCGTGGCCACCGTCAGCGCCCAAGCCGAGAAACGCGTCCAAGCGGCCAACACCATCGCCACCACCGCACGCCAGCGCGAAGAGGTCGCTCGGGCTGAAGTGATCGCTACCACCAAGGCCAAGGCCCAGGTGGAGCAGCAACTAGCCGCCACCACTGCGGAAAAACAGGAACTCACCAAGGCGGTCATCAATGAGAAACAGGATAAAGAGATTGCCCAGCGGGCCGCGGTGGAACTTCGAGAAGAAATCCTGAAGGAGGTCAAAGACAAGCCCATCAATGCCAACTTAATGGCGACCTTGTACGCGCAAAATCAGGTAAAGATTCACACCACCGCCTCCCGCGCGCTTTCCAATCCCAAAAAGGCCAGCAATACCGTGTTAATCGAGGTGATGGAATACGATCCGGCGACGCGCAAAAGCAGCCCCTACGTCCATGCCATCACGCACGTGCGCGAGACTCCCTATCGTTTGGCCGCCAATGCATTGGGCTGGCGGGAATCGCACGCCCAGATCTCCAGTGGCCAAACCGGCCCGCAAAATCTGCATCACGTCCGATTTCTGAAGAGCGATCCCCGCATTGTGATCGCCCCGGTCGGACCGCCCGACTCTCCGCAGGTCAAGGCATTGGATGTTCAACCCTATAAACTGGCCGCCAAGCCGTTCAAATTTCCCAAAGCCTTTATCATGAAACGTGATGGCCGGAGCTTTGGTGAAGTCATCTTCCGGAGGGATTCGCGGAACCTCGAATACGTCAAATTCGACAAGAGCCTGATCCGCGCGATCATGGGTGACTTCAGCCCGGCGCAAGGTGATCTGGTTTTCAGCCAAACCGGCGAGCTATTGGGCATCATGGCGAATAGCCAATATTGCCACGTGATCACCGGGGTTTCCCCGGCAGGCGCGGTGGTATTTGGCCAACATCAATCCAACTCACTGGCCACCACGCTGGCCAAGATGCACGCGCTCATCGCCGCCAAGCCATCCGAACTGCGCTAAACGAAGAAGTTATTAGTGCAAAAGAACAGGCGGGCTCGAAGCCCGCCTTTTTTCTTGAGGCGATCGTCAATCGCTAAAACACAGGGCGGCCGTTAACAGGGCTGATGCCCCCAATCTGTGTTCTTCAAATCCTCTTCGTATGCGGCCATTTGATCCTCAGCCGACGGGGTTGGCTTGGATTCTGCGTCATCCTGCTGGGGTGCGGATTGGGGCGATTCCGATTTGGGATCATCGTGCATGCGATAACCTACCACAAATCCCTAACGCACGTACAGAAACTCGTTGGTTTCCAGGAGCACCTGCGCCAGTTTATCGACGGGCCCCATGGGAATAGGGATGTTGTTGATCGTGGCGGCGGGTGCCGGGCGGTTGTAGCGCTTGGCGTAGTCCTTCGCGCGCTGTTCGGCCGCCTGCACTTGCCGATGAAACTGGGTCATGCGGTAGGGCTTTAGCTCGGGTTGCTGTTTCACAAAGGCGGCCGCTGCCTGCAGCTCTTTCGGCGCGGGCGCACGTTGGAACACGATTTCGTACAGCGCCTTCACTTTGTCTTCGATGTCTTCAGCCTGGGCGACCTCGGAACGGGCGGCGAGGCGGCGGGCTTGGCGGAGGACGCTTTGGCTGTTCATCATGAACAGGGCCTGCTGCGGCACGGTGGTTTCCACGCGCTCAGCGGTGGTCATGTCCGGGTTGGCGAAGTCGAAAACCTGATAAACATCCGGCAGCGCGGCGCGGTCCACCATGCCGTACACGGTGCGGCGCGGCGCAGCGGCGGTGGTGACGGGGCGGCCGCCCTGAGCGGGGTCGAGGTTGTCGCCCAAAACCAACAGGGTATCGCGCATGGCCTCAAAATCGAGGCGGCGGAGGTTCCATTTATAAAGCAGCGCGTTATTGGGATCGATCTCCCCGAAGGCGGGGTCATTCAATGCGGACTGCTGATACACGGCGGAGTTCATGATCAGCCGGTGCAGCTGCTTGATGGACCAGCCGTTCTTCATGAAATGGCGCGCCAGCCAGTCGAGCAGATCGGGATGGCTCGGGTCATCGCTGCGCAGGCCAAAATCGCTCGGAGTGCGCACGATTCCTTCGCCAAAGTGCCATTGCCACACGCGGTTCACGATCACGCGCGCGGTGAGCGGGTTGTCCTCACTGGCAATGGATTGCGCCAACTCCAGCCGGCCGGAGCCCTCGGTGAATGGCTTGCGTTTCTCTCCCTCGATCAACTCGAGAAATTGGCGCGGCACGCGGTCGCCGAGGTTGGTGCGTTCGCCGCGAATGAAAATGCGTGAGTCACGCGGGGCCGGCAGATCCTGCAGGGTCATGGCCTTGGCCGGGGAACCGGGGTGGTTTAGGTCCAGCCCGGTGGTCCGGTAAAACATGGCCACTTGCCGGTTGCGCACGCGGTTGCCGCCCAGGCGGTTGAATGCGCGCGGGTCCATGCCCAGCGCCGAGCGGTAGCCGAATGCCACGCTCCGGATTTCCTCCGCAGCGGGCTCAGCCAGCGGCTTGGGCATGCCCTCGATCTTGGCGGCATCCGCTGCGGTGCGGAAGCGGAAGCCCATGTTGAACGCGGTCACCACGTGCGCGGTGGGGTACTGGCCGTCCATGCGGTCTTCGATATCGAGAAACACTTTCTGATACACCGCGGCGATCTCGCGCAGGGACTCAGGCTGCGCCTCGGCCAACGCGCGGGCGATGATGGGGTTCACTGTTTTCTGCTCGCTCAATCGCTCCCATTGCGCCGGGGTACGCGCGGCGATCTGGGCGTTGGTGAGCTTGGCGAAGAAAAACCACGGGCCGAACACGCGGTTGGGCCGGCGTTTGGCCGCCTGCAGGGCGTTCACCCAGTTTTGGAAAGCGGTGCCGTTCAGGCCGGCGGCGGTGGCGGCGGTGGGTGCCTGCCTGGCCTTTGTTTTGCCGTCAATGAACCGCTGCGCCTCGAACAGGTATTTGCCGGACTCCTTGGTGTACCGCGTGAGCAACTGGTTGTAGGCGCGCAGACCGTACTCGCGCGAGCCATCCACGGCCGCCTGCCGCGCCTTGGTGTAGGCGATATACTCCGGATCGTCCTCGTCGATTTCCTCAATCAATGCATCGCGGTAACGCGTGCTGTTGAACACGCCGTGGAGTGAGTAGTAGTCGGCGGTGGGGATGGGATCAAACTTGTGATCATGGCAGCGCGCGCACGCAAGCGTGAGGCCCATGAATCCTTTGCCGACGACATCGATGCGGTCATCAATGACTTCGTTCACGTCGTTCATGAACCGCTTGCCAACAGTCAGATAACCTAACGCGGCGAGGTCGCGTTCGTCGTCGAGATCCAGTTGATCCGCGGCGATTTGTTCGCGGATAAACTGGTTAAACGGTTTGTCGTCGTTGAAGGCGCGAATGACGTAATCGCGGTAGGTCCACGCATAGGGATAACGCGGGTCACGGCGGTTGCCACCGGCGCGGTCGCCGCTGGTATCCGCGTAGCGGGCGATATCCAGCCAGTACCGGCCCCAGCGCTCCCCGTATTCCGGCCGTGCGAGTAGTTGGTTGATCACCTTCTTAAAGGCGTTCGGCGAATTGTCCTTCACGAAGGCTTCCACCTCGGCCAGCGTGGGCGGCAGGCCGATGAGATCGTAATAGGCGCGGCGAATGAGGGTGCGTTTGTCAGCCGGTTTCGCGGGTTGCAGGCCGGCAGCCTCGTGCTTGGCGCGGATGAATTGATCCACCGGCGTGCGGGCCCAGTCGCCCTTCACCGTCGGCGGCACGGGCTGGGCGATCGGCTGATAGGCCCAGTGATTGTCGGCCTGTTCCTGCGTCCAGAAAACCTTCTTGATGGAAGCCGCCTTGCCTTTGCGGGGATCGGGTGCGCCCATCTGGATCCATGCCTCGAAATCCGCCACCGTACCTTCGTCCAGCTTGTTCTTGGGCGGCATCTCCAGGCCTTCCTTGGGATCCCAATGCATGGCCTTAATGAGCAGGCTGTTCTTGGGATCGCCCGGGATAATCACCTCGCCGCTGTCGCCGCCCTTGCGCAGCGCGTCACGGGTATCAAGCGTGAGGCCGCCCTTATCCTTGCCCTCGGCGGCGCTGTGGCAGGAGTAACATTGGGTGGCCAGCACGGGCCGGATTTTTTTCTCAAAAAACTCCAGCTGCTTGGGCAGAAGCGGCTCCTCAGCCGTGGCAGTGAAACCGGCGGCGAGCAGGGCGCCAATAACGAGCGTGTTGCGCATGATCAAAATGGTTAGGCGATCAGGTTGTCGACCACGTTGCCGTACACGTCGGTCAGGCGGAAATCGCGGCCCTGATAACGATAGGTGAGCTTCTCGTGATCGAAGCCCATCAGCTTGAGGATCGTGGCGTGCAGATCGTGCACGTGCACCTTGTCCTTCACGGCTTTGTAGCCGAATTCGTCGGTGGCACCGTGGACAATGCCGCCTTTCACGCCGCCGCCGGCCATCCACATGGAGAATCCATGATGATGATGATCCCGGCCCGGCTCACCGCGGCCGCCGCGGTCATGGCGCGGGGTGCGGCCGAATTCACCGCCCCAGATCACCAGTGTATCCTCGAGCATGCCGCGATCCTTGAGATCGGCCAGCAGGGCCGCGATGGGCTGGTTGGCTTCGTTGGCGCGCGTGGTCAGATTTTCCTTCAGGGCCGTGTGATGATCCCAGCCATTGTGCCACACCTGCACGAAACGCACGCCGCGTTCCACCAGGCGGCGGGCGGTGAGCATGCGGCGGCCGGTCTCGGTGTCGCCGTAGGCATTGCGGGTGGCCTGTTTTTCCTTGGTAAAATCAAAGGCATCGGTGGCGGCGGCCTGCATCTTAAACGCCAGCTCAAAGGAACGGATGCGCGCCTCCAGATCGGCTTCGCCCTGCAACTTCTTTTGGTGCTGCTGGTTCAGGGTCTGCAGCAGGTCCAGTTGTTCGCGCTGTTCCTTGAGGGTGTAGCTGTAGTTTTTGATGTTGGCGATGGTGCGTTCCACGTTGGCTTCCGCGCGCGGGATGAGCGCGCCCTGGAAGGCGCCGGGCAGAAAGGCGCTGCGCCAGTTCTTGGCGCCGCCCAAGCCGTTGCCGAGCACAATGTAGCCGGGCAAATTTTGGTTTTCCGTGCCGAGCCCGTACAACAGCCACGAACCCATCGAAGGCTTCACCATACGTCCGGCACCGGTGTTCATCATCACCGTAGCAAACTCGTGCGACGGGATGTTGGTGTGCATGGAGTTGATCACGGCGATGTCGTCCACGTGCTCGCCAACTTGATCGAATACCTCGCTCACCGGCGTGCCGCTCTGGCCCATTTTCTTGAACCCAAACTGCGCGGGCAACGGGACGCCGCCGATTTCTTTCACGTTTTGGTCCGCGTGCTTAGCCAGCGCGGGCTTGTGATCCCACGTGTCCAAATGCGACGGCGCGCCCTGCGAGAAAATATGGATCACCCGCTTGGCCTTGACAGCAAACTGCGGTTTGCGGGCGGTCATGGGGTTGGCGGTCGCGGCGGTCTGCAGGGCGGCGCTGGGATTCGGGGCGGCGTGCAGGCCCGGCAACACAGTGGCCAGGCCGACGGTGCCCATGCCCATTCCGAGGCGGTTGAGAAATTGACGCCGTGTCTGGAAGAAATCCTGCGGCTGCGGTTGATGTTCGAGCGGGTTCATAAGTTGAGCGGTTTCAGACGTTCAATACGGCTTTCAGTTTCAAAAAATATTTTGGCAAAAACGGAACGCGGTCTATGCCAAATACACGAAAAAAATGGAAGCGAAGAAGGTGTGGTGCCCGTCACTGCACGCGGCGCGCCAGCCAAAAGCCCACCACCAAGGCCGCCGCCCCGGCCACCAGCCAAGCGGCATCGGAGGTGTGCAGGTGAAAGGAATTTTGCAGGTGCAGCAACATCACGGCGTGATTTGAAACGAGCGGGTGCCCTTGCGCCAAGCAAAAAGGATTGGCCGGCCCACAAAAAACCCCGCGGTTGCCCGCGGGGTTTTTGACACTAATGGCAATTTGTATTCGTTTAACTGAACAGCTCGGGAATTACCGTGCCGTCGCGCACGATCATCACGGGGCGTCCAGTGGGTGTGTGGTATTCCTTGGTGGGATCGATGCCCAGGGAGTGCATGAAGCTCGCCGCCACATCGTCGGGCGAGATGGCGCGATCCTTGGGGCCTTCGCCCTTGGCGTCCGAGGCGCCAATTACCTGGCCGCCCTGCATACCGCCGCCGGCCATCAGGCAGAACATCGCCCGCGGGTAATGGTCGCGGCCCACGCGCTGGTTGATCTTGGGCGTGCGCCCGAATTCGCCGGTGACAAACACCGAGGTGCTTTCCAACAGTCCCTTTTCCTCGAGGGCGCTGAAGAGGCCGCTCAAGCCGGCGTCCAGCGCGGGCAGGTTGCGGTCCTTGAGGCGGTTCCAGTTGTCGTTGTGGGTATCCCAACCGCCGAGGTTGAGGGTCACAAACTTCACCCCGCTTTCCACCAGTCGCGTGGCCAGCAGGCAGCTCTGGGAGAACGGCTGATCATCAAACAGGCCGGTGATGCCGGCGCTTTCCTTGGTGAGATCGAAGGCCTCACGCGCCTTGGTGCTCCGCATCATCTGATAGGCCTTGGCGCTAAACTCGTCCATGCCGGCAAGGATCTTGTCGTTCTTGGCGAAGCTGCCGAAAGCCTGATCGTACTTGGCGACCATGTTGTTGCGGCGATCCACATCATCAAGCGTGATGCCGCGCAGGGCGAGACCGCGCACCTGCATGGGCTGGCCGGCGGTCGGCGTGGCGCCGGTCTCAAACGGACCGTATTCCACACCAAGATAGCCGGTCGGATAATTGCCCTGGCTCGGCACGGCCACAAAGGCAGGCAGTTCCTTGGGGTTTTCCATCTCCTTGCTCACCACCGCACCGTAGCTCGGGTAACGGAGGCTGGGCAGGGGGCGGTTGCCGGTCATCAAATACTGGGTGCCGAGTGCGTGGGCGGCCAGCGTGTGGCTCACGCCGCGCAGGATGGCGAATTTATCGGCCACCTTGGCCAGCTTGGGTAGGTGTTCGCTGAAGCGCACACCGGGCACGTTGGTCTTGATCTCCTTGAACTCGCCACGATGCGTGTCAGGCGCGTCGGGCTTGAGGTCAAAGGTATCCATGTGGGTGGGACCGCCGGCGAGACGCACGAAAATCGCCGCCTTTCCTTTGGCCTTGGGATTGAGACCGCCTTCCTCTGCTTTCGCCAGAAATTGCGGCAGGCCCAAGCCCAGCCCGAATCCGCTCACCGCGCCGACCTTAAGAAAGTCGCGCCGCTGAACGCCGTCGCAGAATGTATGTGTTGCCATTGTAGTGTGTTGTTAAAGGTTAATCTGATTCTCCAGTCTCAAGTCTAATGTCGCCAGTCCACCCTAGTGATTCACCATGAATTCCTTGGTGTTCAGCAGCGCCAGCAGGAGTTCCTGCACGCCTTCGGCGATATCCTTGGCCTTGCTGAGGTCGGCCCGGCCCAGCTCCATTTCCTTGTGGGTGGGATAACGGCTCAAGGTGCGGAGAAACGTCTCGGTGATCAATTCCTCGGCACCCTCGGGCAATTCCCTGAGTGCGCCGGGTTGGGGCCGTAGCTCAGTCAGCTTTTGGGTATAATCACGCAGGGCGCTGTCGATTTTTTCCTTCTGCTTTTGATAGGTCTTCAACTTCGCCTCATAAACCTTGAGCGCCCCGGGTTTATCGGCGGCCGGTTTCTTGGGCAAGGTGGCCTGCAGTTGCACGAGCCGTCTGCGGGCGGCCTTAATGTTGGCCTGATATCGCACGATTAAGCGTTGGTTATCGGCCGCTGATGGAATCTTGTGTTCCCGCCGCAATTCATCGAGCCAACCCCCGCGAGCCGACAGTTGAGTCAGCATCTCGGGATCGTTCCGCGTGTAGAGCGTCTGCAACAACGTCGGATCCACGGTGCGTTCGCAGTCGCAATTGTTCTCGCGCTGCGGTTTGCCAAAGATGCCGAGCATGTAGTTGGCGGAGCGGCCGCGGTAATTGCCCACGCTGCTGTTGCCGATCATGCGCATGTCCATGTTGCTGGCAAACTCCGCCACACGTTCGCTGGAGCCGGTGGCCAACCGGATGGCATCCGCCGCCACCTCAGCGGGCAGGCGCCGGATAACGTAGCGGCTGAAGTTTTTGTCATCATGCTCGTTGGTGGCATTCACGCGCCAGGAACGTTGATAGGCGTCCGTGTTCAGAATCTCGCGATGCACCCATTTCATGTCGTAGCCACTGGCCACGAAACCCTGGGCGAGGTGCTCCATCACGCCGGCATTGGTCGGCGGGTTGGCGAGGTTTAAGTCATCGGCCGGTTCCACGAGGCCGCGGTTGAAGTAATGGGCCCACACACGGTTGACGAAGGCTCGGGCAAAGTAAGGATTTTCCTTCGCGCGCAGCCACGCCATCAGCGGCGTGCGGGGATCGGGATACTTCACATCCATCGTATCGCCGCCCAGCACCTTGGGAGTGATCACGCGGGTGTTGAAATTGGGATTGCGTTTCTTGATGCGCTCAATTTGTTCGGGCGTATATCTGCGATTTTGTTCCGCGCGAATGTAAACCTCCTGCCAAGGTACCGGCTCACCCGCGGCCACGCGTTTTTCCACCACAGGCCGCAGGGCGCGGTTCAGATTTTGGTTCGGGTCCTTGGGATCGTAATCGGCCATCTCACGCAGCTTGTTGGTGAGGTCTCGGTAACCGTTCCCCTTGTCCTGCGCCAGATTTTGGTTGCCCATGGTGATGCGCTCAAAGAAGGCCTTGAACGAGTTGAAATCGGCCTGGGTCCATTGATCAAACGGATGCTTGTGACATTGGGCGCATTGGATGCGGACCCCAAGGAAGCTGTAGGCAAAGGCCATCGCCTTTTCCTCGGGCTGACGGAGATTGCGCCGGGCCCAGAACCACGGCATGTCCTTGTGCTCGGCAAAATCCTTCGGATTTTTGTCCCGATGATACGACGCCATTTCCTTGGCGTAATCCATGTAGGATTGTTCCGGATTGGATCGGCTGGAGGCCATCACGATGCCCTCCACGAGCTTGTCGTACGGCTGGTTTTCCAGCACGCGCTTGTACACCCAGTTGTACCAATCGCTGCTGAGATTCACGTCGCGCGGCAGATATTGGCTGGCGCGAATTTGTTGCGGGCTGTTGCCCTGAAAATCATTGAGCTTGGTGGCCCACCACGCCGCATACGCGGGGCGGTTGAGCAGTTCGTCAATCTTCTTGGACCGCTTCTTGGGATCCTTGCTGGCGAGAAAATCTTTCACCTCCTTGGCGGTCGGCAGTGTGCCGGTCACATCCAGCGTCACGCGACGCAGGAATTCCTGATCGGTGGCTACGTCGCTCGGCACGATGCCCACCTTCTGCAGCTTGGTTACGATGGCTTTATCGATCGGCGTGGTAGCCTTCACCTTCGGATACTTGGCACCCACCTGATCGCTCACCGGCAACATCACCGGCAGCGGCAGCACGCCATTATCGTAAAACGCCACTATGTGCGAATCGCCTTTGCCGACGATCTTTACCTCGCCCAGTTCGTTCACCGTCGCCACGCTTTCATCATTCGTATCGAACCGCGTGAAGCCGGTCACATCCTCGACCGTGCCGTCCTTCCAATGGGCCAACACCTTGAGCTGCATCGTATCGCCCAGCTTTTTGCCGACAAACTCCTTGGGGAACACCTCGAGCCGGTCAAATGCGCCGGTTTCCTCCACGTCCAGCTTCGCGCCTTCCTGGATCCACTTGAGCATCACGTTATGCTCCCAGCTGCCTTCATCGTAAATCTCGCCGCCCTTGTGCTTCACCTGCTTAAGCGGTTTTTGGATGAACAAACTCTCTTCCGGCTGATCGAGATTCACGCGAATGCGATGCTCTTCGTCCGCCGTGATCGCCTTGTGATCCTTGCCGAAGTCATAGCCGAACAGGCTCAACTGAAAATCTCCGCGGCCCTGAAATGACCCGTGGCACTCGCGCCCACTGCAGCCCAGTTTGCTTGCCAGCGGCACTACATGCCGGCGGAAGCTCGGGCTTTCTGCCTCGTCCGTCGCACCCCCAAACCGCTGCTCCGCGGTCGCCAGCTGTTCCTTGGCCACCGCCGCGCCGCTCAGTGAGACAGCGGCAGCTATTAAGAAATAAAATCGTCGCATCATGGGTAATCGGTTTTGGACGGCATCTCGGCCTGTTCCATTCACTACTTAATCTGGAAAAAAGACACGATTTGGCCCTGCAAAACAAGGCAAAAACCGGTCAGCCCATGATCTTGATGAGGCCCACCACAAACCCGATTAATGCCAAAATGGCGATGATTGCCATGGCTTTATCGAATGATTTGTTGGGGTTAGGATCCTCCATACCGCTGCGGGAGGCGGGGAAATAGCAAAAAGGGGGATTCCGTTAAAGTAAATTTGATGTTTTTTCTAAAAAAAAGAATAATCACTAAATTAGTGACCCGCACTGAACGATTATTCGCACATTCCGCATGCTCCCGGATTTCCCGTGCACTGGGGGGCCGCTGCCACTGGCCCTTCCGCCGTGGTCGGGGCAAAAGAGGAAAGCTGTTTCACCAGCCGACTCGACCCACAATGCGGGCATTCTTCATCGCTCCAATCGCTCGTTCGCACCAATAATTCGCTGTTTTTCTCGCAATCCGCGCAATGAAACTCATAAATCGGCATCGGCCGATGTTAGCCGCAAGCGGTAAAGTTGTAAACCACGGCACCGGTATCCGGTAATATCCCCATTCGTGGTGGGGTCCGTCATTTCTGGGGTGGCCGGCGGATTTGCCGTAGACGATTACTCGTGCGCCCGTTAGCCTCGGGTTTGTGAAGCCTCTTCTCCCTGTTGCCTGCGCTCTGTCACTGGCTTTTGCCGCCTGCAAAAAGAAACCGCAGGCTCTGGCACAGATTGATCCACCTCAAGCCCCGCCCAAATCGGTCACCCAAGGGCCCAAGATCACGGAGGCCGAAGCCGAAACCGTCGCCCGCGCCCTCGAGCAAGCAGTGCAACGCAATAATGCCGCTGCATTTGACCGGATATTTGACCTCAAAGCCATGGTGGACCACGGCATGCCTGCAGATCTGCGCGGCACGGCGCAAGCCAAGGAGGTAACGCACGGCATTCTCAGCACGTTGAGCGGGAACTTGCTGCAAAACCTGAATGCCGGCGATTACCGGTTTCTCAGCGCAACCCCCGACCCCGATGGGGCCAGTGCCCATATGCGGCTATTACCCGGTGACGGCAGCCTGAACTATCACCGCTTGATCATCGGCCGCAACGCGGCACAGCAACCGACGGTGGTGGATGTGTTTGTGTATGTCACCGGCGAACCCCTCAGCCACACCATGGGCCGCATGGTCGGCCAACTTTCAGGCGGCAGCGGCCATGAAAGCATGGCGGTGGCTCAAGGCATGCAACGGGCCTCCACGGCGCTGCAGGCCGGACAACCGGCGCGCGCCCTTGCGGTGCTGGATGGATTGCCCGCACGGTGGCAGCAGCAAAAGAGCATCATGCAAATGCGCATAGTGGCCGCAAACGGGGTCGCCGCCCAAAACCTCGAGGCCGGCCGGCCCTTGAGCGATGGCTACCAGAAAGCGGTCCGCGCCTTTCAGGCCGCGTTCCCCAAGGCGGATCATCTGGCATTGCTGCTGATGGATTATCATTTCCTCGCCCGCGATTTTCCCAAGGCGGCCGCCGCAGTGGATCAGCTTGATCAACAGGTTGGCCGCGATCCCTACCTGAACCTGATCCGCACCAACATTGCGGTGGGGCAGGGGGATGCCAAGGCGGTGCGCCAATTTGCAGAGGCGTTCATCGCGGCACTGCCGGATCGGGCCATGGATGCGTACGGCGCGATGCTTGATTTTGCCATCCACACCGAAAACCATGCCGAAACCACGCGCGTGCTGAAGGCGATTGAGGCGAATACCTCCACGCGGTTCCCAGTGGATTTCAACAAGGCCGAACCGTTTGCCCGTTATCGGGCCTCGACGGAATACGAGCGGTGGAAACAATATAAAGCAGGCCTGCAACAGCCGGAATAGGGGCTGGGCGGGCTTTAACTGGCATTGCATCTGCTTTGCTAGCAGGTACTGTGAAGACCATGAACCCCACACTTGGGCTGTCGCTTGGCTTGGCGCTGCTGAGCTTGGGTTGCGGAATTACCCTCCCGAACTCGGTCTCGCCCGAAGACCCGCAGCCGTTGATTCGCATTCCGGATAATCTGGGGCCGGACCAAGCCCGCGTTGATGTCCACCAACTGCCCGGCACTCCCTCCTCCGCGCCGGAGCCTGAGGTTCCCACGGTGGAACGCCCCTACATGGCCCCACCGTTGATTGCCGATATCAACCCCGTACCCACGCCCGCGCCCGAAGAGGCCCCGCTGCCGCAACTTCCCACACCGGAACAGGCCCCCCAACCGATTCCGGCGATCGTACAAACAGTCACGTTTAAGGAAGATGGGTTGGCGTATGCGCCCGAGGCGGACACTCCCTTTAGCGGGCTGGCGCAAGAAACCGATGCCACTGGCCGCATCGTTTACGAAGGCGAATTCCAATCGGGTCGCCGCGAAGGCGAAGGGGTGCTGCGCGATGCCAGCGGCCGTACGCATCGCGAGGGCCTTTGGAAACAAGGCCGGCTCTTTACCGGGACCGTGTATTTCTACTATGCCGGCACGGACCAAATCAGCTTGAAGGGAGAGTATCTCAAAGGCCGCCTGATCGAGGGCCATAACTATGACCGTGCCGGCCGAATCTACTGACACGCCGTTGGAAAAAAAGTTTCCCGTCCGGCCACTCGTGGTTTAGCAATAATCCCGATGCCCACGCCGGTTGTCTCATCCCGCGCCCCCGCTGCTGCCGAATCCGAGGCGACTCCACGGCTGTTGGTGATCGACGACGACCCCAAACTCTGCCGACTGGTGGGCACCTATCTGGAACCGCTCGGTTTCCAGGTGGAAGCCGTCCACAACGGGCCCGACGGCCTCAAAGCCGCGCTGGAAACCGCGCCGGATGCCGTGTTGCTCGACGTCATGTTGCCGGGCATGGATGGGTTTGCCGTGTTGCAAGGCATCCGTGCCCACAGCAACGTGCCCGTGCTGATGCTCACTGCACGCGGGGAAGAACAAGATCGCGTCCGTGGCTTGGAATCCGGCGCGGATGATTACCTGCCCAAGACCTTTACCACCCGCGAATTACTGGCCCGCCTGCGAGCCGTGCTGCGGCGGTCCGGGCCGACGGATTTGGTCAATACCGAAGCCGCCCTGATCAACGGCCCCTTGCGCCTGCAACCCAGTGACCGCACCGCGTTTCTACACGACGCCCCGCTGGAGCTCACCGCGCTGGAATTTGACCTCCTGCTGAGCCTTATCAAAGCCTGCGGTCGCGTGCGGTCGCGGGAACAGTTGCTCGCGGATGTCACCGGTCGTGAATACGATGTATTCGATCGTTCGGTCGATGTGCACATCAGCATGCTGCGGCAAAAACTCGGGGACAACCCGAAGCAGCCGGACTTCATTCGCACCATTCGCTCCGTCGGCTATCTGATGATCCGCCACTAGCCATGCGCGCGCGCGACACCCTATTCGTCCGGGTGCTGACCCGGTTGCTCCTGAACCTCGCGCTGGTGGCGGCACTCCTGTGGATCTTCTACCAAATTCGCCACGGCCCGGATGCGCCGCTGGCCGGCCTGAGCGAGGAACGCGTTCGGCGCGCGGCCGCCGCATTGAGTGACGAACTCATCCGCGCTCCACGGAATCAATGGTCCGCCTTGCTGACCCGCCATGGCCAACGTCATCAGGCCGAATTCCGACTCTTAAACCATCGCGCCCAACCGGTGGACCCTCCCGGCGCGCGACCGCCCGCCGTAGTTCGCGCGTGGCTTCAAGATGCTTTCCCGGCCGCGCCACCTTCGCCCGTGCGCCGGCATCTGGCCCGGCAATACCAGCGTCTAAACCTGACCGTTTCCCAACTGGATTCGGTGGAAGCATTATGGATTGAGAGCCTCCACGCATTCCGGAATCACCCCGAACCGGCCGCCGCCCGCGAACGCTTCGAATCCCGCCTGCGCGCCCTGCTCACACCCGAACAAGACGCCCAATTTGCGCGCCTGCCCCAGCCTCAGTTCCTTCCCCAAGGCGGCACCGCAACCATGGCAGAAGCCCAACTCCTCGCCGCCGATCTGGATGGCAATGGCGAGTTAAATCTCGAGGAACTGACCGCGCTCTTAACGAACCCTCCCGGGCCGTCTTCGGCACCGGCCGTTGGCTTGCCCGAGGTGCGCCCCGAGGTGCACACCTACAGTCAGCCCCAATCTTCACATATTTGGGCCGCGCTGGATATCCCGGTACGCGTGCGCGGTGTCAGCCCTGCATTTTCCACTTGGGACGTCGCCGACCTGCGCCCCGGCCCGAACGGAACGCACCATCATGCCACGCTGTTGATTGATAATCATTCGGCGGCCAACAGTTTTGCCGCCGAGCCGTGGCCTTGGGTGACCATTCTGCTGCTGGTGCTGAGCCTCTCCGCCCTCTTTTGGTTGCCCATCGTTCGGGGGATCACGCGCCCACTGGAGAAAGTCACCGAGCTCACAGAACACATTGCGGATGGCCGGTTTGAAAACCGCTTGAGCACGGGCCACATCAATCCGCGCGATGAAATCGGCCGGTTGGCGTTGGCCGTCAATCAAATGGCCAACCGCCTGCAAGGCTTTGCCGATGGCCAGCGCCGATTCCTGGGCGATGTCGCGCACGAACTCTGCGCCCCGTTGGCGCGCGCCCAGGTCGCATTGGGAATCCTCGAACAGCACGCCTCCCCCCAACAAGACGATCAACTCCGCGATCTCCAGGAAGAAGTGCAGCAGATGGCCGCGCTGGTGGATGAACTGCTGCTCTTCACTCGCACCGGCGTTCAAACGGAACAAGCACTGGAAACTGTTGCCTTGTTGCCCTGCCTGAAGTCCGCCATGAACCGCGAGGGAACCGATTTAAAAATCAATCTGGATGTTCCGGAAGATTGCACTGTCCTCGCCGCACCGGACCGA
Organism: Verrucomicrobiales bacterium; assembly: GCA_038145765.1. Lineage (GTDB taxonomy): Bacteria > Verrucomicrobiota > Verrucomicrobiia > Limisphaerales > UBA1100 > UBA1100. The sequence continues at coordinate 4,241 of JAYQQG010000017.1, read as the reverse complement.
TTGGCGCGGGCTTTTGGCAACCTCGCCCGCAACGCACAACAGCACGCCCGCGAGGGCGGCGAACTCCAGATCACCGCTCGCCGAAACGAGGCACATCCGGACACCATTACCGTCACCTTTGCCGACCGCGGGCCCGGCGTGCCCGAGGCGAGTTTGCCCCAATTATTCGATCCCTTTTACAGGCCGGAATCCTCTCGCTCCCGCGAAACCGGCGGCACGGGGCTGGGCTTGGCCATCGTAAAAAACGCCATCGAAAACGGCGGGGGCGACGTTCATTGCCGCAACCGCCCGGGCGGAGGGTTGGAGATTATCCTCGATCTGCCGGCTGGTGATTGACGCCTTTGCATCTCCCGCTTACTTTGCCCTCATGCGCTGGATGCCTGCCTTAGCCGTTACTCTTGCTGTGCTCATCGGGCCCGGGTGCGAACCCAAGCCCCAAACCGCACCGGCCAAGCCCAAGCCGCCGGCAATGGCGGGTGTCAACGCCGAAGCCCGAGCTCAGGCAGAAACAGCCATCCGCGAACTCGCCACCCAAGTGCACGCCGCCTTCTTGAGCGGCGATCCCCAGCAACTCGCCCCGCTTGCCCTGTGGGGTTTGCCGGAAGCCACGCTGTATGCCGGAATGAAACAGGTGTACATTGTCGATGCCCGCATCAGCGCCGCCCGCATCAAGGCCGTTCCAACCACGAATCGCACCGCGATCCATACCAACACGCTCAATCAACTGGAATTGTTTCTCGCCGAACCAGATCGCCAATTCGAGCCCATGAAGGCCGAGCTCACGGCCGGGATTCAGGAATACAGAACACAAAATACCGACCTCTTCACCGAAGCTCACGCCGCAGGCGCCCCAGACTGGAAGCAGGCCACCGCCCCCAGCATTGTCGTGCGGCCGGGCCTCAACCTCGCTACCCCGCTGCCCGAAGGCGCGGCAGACATCCTCTTCAGTTGTGCCGATCGCAGTTACCAGCTCAAGCTCAACAACTGCGTTAAGCTCCCCGGGCATGGCTGGGTGCTCGGGGCGGATATCGAGTTAATCGACCTCGCCGCTCAAGCCGAGGCTGAGCAAGCTTGGACCGAGGATTTCGCCGCGGCTCAACTCCGGGCCACCGAACAAAACAAACGGCTGCTCGTCGATTTCACCGGCTCCGACTGGTGCCCGCCCTGCATTGCACTGCAAGAGCAAGTGCTGTCCAAACCGGAATTCCTCAAGCACGCCGAAGCACATTATGTGCTCGTGAAGATTGATTTTCCGCGCAACAAACCACAGGCCGATCCGCAACGCGAAGCCAACCAAGTGCTCGCCCGCGCCTACGGCGTGCAGAGTTTCCCTACCGTGCTCGTGCTGGAAGCCAACGGCACCGAAGTACAACGCCTCAACGGGTTTAACGGAGCTAAACCCGCTGATTTTATCCGGTCACTCACCCTCCAACCCACAACGCCCCCGGCCAAGCCATGAAGTTCCGGACCGCCATTCCCCTTATCGCCACACTGGCCACCCTCGCCTGCGGACCTCAACAGGGGGCTTACCAGCCCACCGCCAAAGCGCCACCACCCGATCCGCGCGCTCAACAAATGTGGGGTACTGACCTCACCGCCGCCAAGACGCGCGCCGCCCAAAACAACAAACTGGTATTTGTCGATTTTACCGGCTCCGACTGGTGCCCTCCCTGCATCGCGCTTCATGAACATGTGCTTACCCAACCCGAGTTTCTCAATTATGCAGAACAACACTTGGAGTTGGTCGCACTCGATTTTCCCCGGGATGAAACCAAAATAAACCCCGCTCATGCCCAACTCGCCTTGGAATACCAAGTGAATGGTTTCCCCACCATCATCGTGATGGACCCTCAAGGCAAACCCATCCATCGCCTCAAAGGGTTCAACAACAAAAACGCCAAGGCCTTCACCGCGGATCTCAAAAAGGCCCTCGGTCAATAACCCCATCTTGAGCCTCGACCCTTCAAGGCTACACTGGGTAGGTGCGTTATGTATGGCTAATCCTATTGGGGGTCATGATCGGCTGCTCCCCAAAAAATGAAGAAGCATCCGGCCTGCCCAAAACGACCGGCTTACGCCTTGCCAAAGCCAAGCGCGCCCCCGAAGATTTGGCCACCGATTTCCAGCAGACGCTCGCCATCAATGATGCCGAAGCGATGATGATGCTCTCCATCCTTGGGCACGGGCTCCACAACTGGAAAGTCATCGCCCAAGCCCGCAATGCATTGGCCTTGAAGGCTTATGAAACCGAGCTCGCCGAAGCCGAAACGAAGCCGCGCGCAGACCGCACTGAGCAGCAGCAAGCCCGCTACTTCACCCTCCACAGTCTCATCGGTAAAATCAAACAGTCCCACACCGCCGAGTATTGGCAGGCCCAGGAAGCCGAACTCCCCAAACTCCGTCGGCAGTTCATGGAGGAGCAATATCTCCAGTTCGTTCTCGCCCTGACCGAAGCGGGCATCAACCCCGCGGAGGCGGAACTGAGCAAAATCGACACCTCCCGCGTCAAAGAGAATTACCTCGATGCCGGCCTGAATGGCGGACTGGTTATCCTGCACTATCAGGCAGCGGGCAAGGAATTGGAAACGGGGATCGCCTTTGAGTGCGTCGAATTTCAAGACGAAGGCTGGCTGATCGTCGGTCAGCCCAAAGTCATTCGCCATACCCAAATCGGACCTCAACCCGAGGTCAAACCCGAAGCCGCGGATCCGTTCTCCACCCCTTCCGGGAAGTAACGGCTGTCGTAGCGTTTACAAGTCCGCCGCATCACGCCATCTTTCAGGCATGAAACGCGCCGCAGTCATCGGGATTATCTGCCTCACTGGCCTCTTCAGTCTATGGCTTTTGCTCGCGTGGCTGGGCAAAACCGAGAGTAATTACCGGCAACCGCGCCCCGGCATGCGGTTTGAAGATAATGCCACGGAAATTGCGGTCGGATATCAACCCCGTCATTTTGCCGACGGGGAGGTGGCGCATTATCAGGTGCGTGTGGAGAGGGGCATTCTCAAGATGCCGGCCGGCAAGGTGACCTTTGCTGCGCAACAGATTGATCACAACGGCACTCCAGCCTGGCAATTCACCCTCAAGGGCGGCGCCCTGGGCGGCTTGGTGCAGTACGATGCGCGGTCAATTGTGAACGTGGATTTCACCCACTCACTCGAGTATCACACCGTGCAAAAAGACCTCGCTTCGCGCAATGTCACGCTGACCTTTGATGTCGAAAACCAACGCTGTCGGCGACTGTTGAACGGCAATCCCGATGGCGAAGTGGAAACCGAGGCGAGCACGTTTGATCCACTCAGCATCATCTTTAAATTTCGTGAAATGGAACTGGCCCGTGCCGGCGAATTTGCCAGCGCCGTTTGTGACGGGAAAGCCACGTTTCCCTGCAAGGTCACGGTGGTGGGCCGTGAAGCAATTCAAATCGGCGAGAAGACGTTCCAAACCATTTTGGTGGAACCGGATCTCGGCCAGTTGCGTGGGGTGTTTCAGAAAGACCCCGACGCCAAATTACAGATTTGGCTCAGTGACGATGACCGCCGCGCCGCCCTGCGCATCCGCACCAAAGTGAAGCACGGCACCTTCATTGCTGACTTGGCGGATTACCAACTACCGGAGTAACGACCGTTTAACGCCCCATCAGGCCACCCAGTCCGCCCAGACCACCCCCGCCCATCTTGGCCATCATCTTTTGCATCTTGCCCATCTTCTTCATCATTTGCTGCATCTGGAAGAATTTGTTGAGCATACTATTTAAATCGGAGACTTTCACTCCTGTCCCCGCCGCGATACGGCGGCGTCGACTGGCATTGAGGATCTTGGGCTGACGGCGTTCCGTTGGGGTCATCGCACAAATCAGCGCCTCCATCCGCTGGAGTTCGGCTTGACCCTTGTCCAGATCGGCGTCCTTGAGTGCCGCATCGCCACCCGGGAGCATGCCGACAATATTCTCGAGCGGCCCGAGTTTTTTCATGGCGCGCATTTGCTCAAGAAAATCTTCGAGCGAAAATTCGCCTTTGCGCAGTTTTTCCTCCATGCGCGCGGCTTCATCTTCCTCGATCGCTTCAGCAGCCTTTTCCACGAGGCTCACCACATCGCCCATCCCCAGAATGCGACCGGCCATACGCTCGGGATGGAAGGCTTCAAATTCATCAAGCTTTTCGCCGACACCGACGAACTTGATAGGCCGGCTGGTCACGCTCTTGAGCGAGAGGGCGGCGCCACCGCGGGCATCACCATCG
>JAYQQG010000016.1:0-33892 GCA_038145765.1 Verrucomicrobiales bacterium | reverse complement strand
CTTGACTTATACGGCACCAAAATCACCGACACGGGCCTCAAGGACGTGGCCAAGTTGCAGAACCTCGATCGGCTTCACTTGTTAGACACCAAGATCACCGACGAAGGGCTTAGGGAGGTGGCCAAGTTACAGAAGCTCACCTACCTTACCTTAGTCGAAACTAAAATCACCGACGCGGGTCTCAAGGAATTGGCCAAATTGCAGAAGCTCAAGATTCTTGAATTGAACCGCACTAAAATCACCGACGCCGGCCTCAAAGAGGTGGCCAAGTTGAAGCAGCTCACCTTGCTTTACTTGTCCGGCACCAAAATCACGGCCGAGGGCATAGCTGAATTGAGGAAGGCGTTGCCAAATTGCCTAATCTCTGGCCCCTAATCCTCCCCGCAAAACCCCTTGAGCGCGTTGACGAGCCTCCAAAAGGGCTGGACGGTTGAGGGTGATGGCTTGCGTTAGCGCGTTATCGTCGCGCTTCGTTCGCGGTATTAGGGTAATGCCTAGCGGTTTCCAAAATACCTTGAGCGGTGCAGTACCGGTGCAATTTTGGCCTGTTTTGCTCAGGGTTTGGGGAGGAGGCAATCCGTCGGTCTCTGTTATACCGAGCTGGATTTAAGTGGTGGGCCCTGCAGGATTCGAACCTGCGACCAAGGGATTATGAGTCCCCTGCTCTAACCGCTGAGCTAAGGGCCCGAAAACATGGAAATTGAGGAAAACCACCTATTATTTCAAGGCCAATCGATACACCCTGGCAAAACCCTGTATGCACATGAATGCAGGTTGTGATGCGTGAAAATGGCACCTAAATGGCTACCAGAATGGCTGCTGCTTGTTGATCCGGTAATCGGGAATCAGCTAATTTTTTCCCGTCTAGCCCTTTTGGAGGCTCGCCAACGCGCTCAATGAGTTTCACGGAAGAGGATTAGGGGCCCAGACATTACATTTCGGCAACGCCTTTCTCAACTCAACCACGCCCTGTTTTGTGACTTTGGTTTTATCTAAATAAAGGGTTACGAGCTTCTGTAATTTGACCAATTCCTTAAAGCCAGCATCGGTTATTTGGGTGTCGGACAAATAAAGCTGTCTGAGGCTCCGCAAATTTGCCAATTCCTTTAGTTCCGCGTCGGTTATTTGGGTGACTTTTAAGGAAAGCCATTCGAGCTTCTGCAACTTGGCCACCTCCTTGAGGCCCTCGTCGGTGATATTGGTACCTTCCAAGTCAAGATCAGTGAGCTTCTGCAATTTGGTCAATCCCTTGAGGCCCTCGTCGGTAATTTTAGTGTCTTCCAAATAAAGCCTATTGAGATTCTTCAGTTTGGCCAACTCTTTGAGGCCCAAGTCGGTGATTTTGGTGTTGGTCAATGATAGGCTGGTGATATCTTTCAATTCCGCCTTGGTAAATTTTGGTGGAGGGAGAAATTTGCCAGCGGGTTTTTTCAATTTCCTTGCAACCGCTTCTCCAAGTGCTCGGTCTTTGAAGACCACTTCATCAGCCATCACGGAAAAGCTAACCACCATCGCCATCATCAATAGAATCTGCTTCATGCCCGCAGCCTATGCCATCGCCCTCAGCCGTCCAGCCCTTTTGGAGGCTCGCCAACGCGCTCCATATTCTTATTGATTGCGGACACCCTGCTCAAGCCCCCCACATCTATTAGACTCCCGAGGTAAGGAAGTGGCACTTAAATGGTGTCCAGCCAGGTCAGAACGCTAGAAATCAACGGAAAAGGCGAATGCCACGAGGGATTATGAGTCCCCTGCTCTAACCGCTGAGCTAAGGGCCCGCGAAAGGGACTGTGCGTCGGGAACCGCCGGTGCGTCAAGCAACAGGCTCGGCTTCTTGTTCTCCGGATAATTCTCCGGAAGGATTCCCCGGCATCTCATGCCGCACGCGGCGTTGCCGGTACCAGTGCCCCAACAGGCCGTCATGCGGACTCAGGAGCCAGGCCAATGCAAACAGGAGAGTACTGGCCACCACCAGCGAGCCGGCCACCGAAACATCCCACCAGACAGACAGGTGAAACCCCAGCACGGAGGCCACGATCGCGTGCAGCACGGTGAGGGCCATGATCACCGGCAAACGGGCGGAGATTAGGTGGGCCGTGGCCCCGGGCAGGATCAGCATGGCCACCACGAGAATCGCGCCCACGGATTCAAACGCGCTGACCACCACCAACGACAGCACGCACATAAGCGCGTAATGCACCACGTTGGCCCTGATGCCAAGTGAAACCGCCAGGCCCGGATCAAACGAGCTGACCAGCAGTTCCTTGTAAAAGGCAAAAATCAGAACCGCGGCGAACCCCATCACCCCAGCCATGCGCAGCACTGGCTCGGAAAGCATGAGTTCATGGTTGCCCATTAGAAACTGTGCACCGTGCGGATGTACCCCCAGTGTTTTTGCCAGCCCCGGGCTCAGTGCCACATTGGTGGTATCCATCCCCACTTCCAAAAAATTTCCATACAGGATGCAGTCCGTATCAATGTGCGCCTTTTTGACATACACAGTAATCAACACCACGCCGAGCGCGAACAAGCTGGTGAAGGCAATGCCGATGGCCGCATCCTGTTTGACGCGCGTGTACCGATGGATGAGTTCAATCAGCACCGTGGTAAACACTCCGGCCACCAATGCCCCGATAAATAACTCCGTGGTGCCGGGATGAAAATGGGTGAGACTGCTTTTAAAGACAAACGGTGCCACCACCACCACGGCGATTCCCGCCAGCACGCTGTGACTAATGGCGTCCCCCACCAGCGCCATGCGACGCAGAATGAGATAGTTCCCCACCAATCCGCACGTGGTAATCACACACACGGCCATGAGCACAATCCACACAGTATCAAAAATGCCGCCATCGGCGCTCCATGGATTTACGACATGCTGCTGCCAATCGAAGGGCGGCATGAATGATTCGGTTGTCGAGGATTCGCCGTTCATGAACGTCCTCCGTATCCAATCACGGGGCCGGCGGGGGCCAAGGTGCCGGCTCCGGTTTGCATGTCGGCCAGTCCCGGTATTGGCCGGCCATGCGGATCTTCCTTGGCATGGTTGAGTGTGCGCTCGATTTGGCGCACGGTTTCCTCCCCGAGTACGTGCTCCATTTCCTCGGCGTCATCATGCACGTGGTCCGGTGCAATCTTGGCCTCGTCGGTCAGGTACAACTCCCATAAGCGGTGATTGCGCACAATCTCACACGCCCGCTGCCACCCTTCCGGCGTGAGATGCAGCGATTGACCGTCAGCGTCCAGCGTGGCGAGATCATGGGACTGCAGTTTGCGGGCCTGTTGTTCCACTTCACTGATCGTCTCACGCCGGCGTTCGGCCAGCTCACGCATGGAAACGCTTTCGCCATCAAACTCCCGTTGCTCCAACACGTGATATACGGCTTTCAGTGTATTCTCACGCTTCACGCGATTGGATCGGGACAACTGGCGGAATGCCCGGGCCACCACGCCGTGACGCGGGCCGAACAAAAAGGCCATGACAAACACAGTGGTGGCCGCCAGTACCATTAACGGGCCCGTAGGCAGATTAGTCCCAAGATAAGAGAGAAACGCTCCCAAAGCTCCGGCGAAAACACCAAATAACATCGCCAAACCCAGCATCCGGTGCATGCGATCGGTGAGGAGATAGGCGGCGGCAGCCGGGGTAATCAGCATGGCCGATACCAGCACGACTCCCACCGCTTGCAGCGCGATGACCACGCTAAAGGAGAGGAGCAGCATCAAGGCATAGTGAATTAAGCCGGCCGGAAAACCGACGGCCCGGGCAAACGCATTGTCGAAACTCGTGACCAACAGTTCCTTGTAAAACAAACCCACGATGACCACCACCAAGGCGGTGACCACCGCCATGAGCGCAACATCGTCCGCGCCGATGCTGGCAGCTTTCCCGAACAGGAAATCCTTAATGCCGCTTGTGTTGCCCACATTTTTCATGTTTTGAATGCGGCCGATGAGACACACGCCCACGGCATAAAACGAAGCGAGCACGATCCCGAGTGCCGTATCCTCCTTGAGTTTCGTGGTTTGCCGGATCAGCGTCACGACGGCGCCCCCGAGCAGGCCGGCTAGGGTCGCCCCTATAAAGATGGCCACCGGATCCTTGGTTTTGCTCCAGAGAAACCCCATCGCCACCCCCGGCAATACCGCATGTGACAGGGCGTCCCCGAAGAGTGCCATTTTTCGAACGACAATGAAGCTGCCCAGCAGGCCGCAGCTCACCCCCAACAGGATGGAGCCAATCAAGGCATACCGAACCGCCGGATCGCGCAGGCTGAAGAAACGGCCCACCTGTTCCTTGAGACTCGTCTCAGCGATGTCCCCAATCCGATCCGCCCAGGCCAACTCGGGACAGATCAGCAACATCACGGCCGCGAGGCCGAGCATGGGAACGGGGCGGTGCATTAACGTGATTTTTCAGCAACGGCATCGGCCACCTCACTGAGGATGGTGAGCCGGCCGCCATACGTGTTTTGAAGCAGCTCGTATTGAAACACGCTCTCGGTCGGCCCAAAGGCCACCACACGCATGTTCAGGAGCAGCAGGCTGTCGAAATATTGTTTGGCCGTGGGCAGATCATGATGCACCACCAGCAGGGTTTTGCCCTGCTCCTTGAGTTCATGCAGGATCGCCACGATGGATGCCTCCGTCGCCGCGTCCACCCCGGCAAACGGTTCATCCATGAAATACAAATCACTTTCCTGTGCCAAAGCCCGGGCGAGAAACACGCGCTGCTGTTGACCACCCGAAAGATTGGAGATCTGCCGGTCGGCATAAGGCAGCATTTTCACCTTGTCGAGACAGGCCCGGGCAATGTCGCGGTCCGCTTTCTTGGGGCGGCGAAGCAGGCCCAGATGGCCGTAGCGGCCCATCAGGACAACATCCATCACGTTGACCGGAAAATCCCAGTCCACCGATTCGCGTTGGGGCACGTAGCCCACCCGCTTGAGGTTTTTCTCAACCGGTTCGCCAAACACCTTGACCCAGCCACTGCTCAACGGCAATTGGCCCATGGCCGCCTTGATCAGGGTGGATTTGCCGGCCCCATTGGGACCGATGATGCCGACCAGTTGTCCAGCCGGCACCTCGATATCTATGCCCCACAACACCGGCCGTTTGTGATACGCAACCGTGAGGTCATGAATTTCCAGCGGCGCCGCAGCCTTGTACTGAAGTTTATTCTTCTCCATCAAAAGGTGAACCCAATGCGTAAGCCAATGGCCAGCGCATCATCCACACTACTATCACCACTGGGCCGATTGATCCACTGAATATCGGGCTGCACGTACACCGAGGGACTCACCTGAAATTGATGGGTCAACTCGATCACCAATTCGTGGGATTTGGTGGAGGTGATGCTACTGCTGTGTTTGCCATACACAAAACCCAATGCGGTCATATCCTCATCATGGCCGGGAAACAATCCCGTATAGCTGAAGCCGGTGTCCAGCACCCAATGAAACCGGCTGCGATCGGGCTCGCTGATCCCCAGACGGGCGAAAGTGCCGAGGCCTTCGCGGGTCAGCATTTGGTCCACGGCCGCATACACCCCGCCATTGCCTTCGCCCTTGCTTCCGTCGTTTTTGTCAAACTCCGAACTGTGATACCAGGCACCGACACGATACCAACCGGGCAATCCCGTCCCATCATCGGTGTTAAATCCGTTGTGGCCCACCTCGTAGAGACTCGTCCAACCTTGGCCATTGCCCAATTCAAAATGGGTGCCGTGCTGGTTAATTTTCGGATCCCCACCGGCGTCGTCGAACGTGTCCCCATCATAGATCCCGAATTGAGCGTATCGGGCTTCATCGAAATCATACCGGAACCGCGCCCCCAATCCCGCCACGTTAAAGGCCGGACCGGTGTTTAGCGTGTTCGCGGCCCAAAACGCCGGTTGTCCGAACGCCGCATTGATCAGAGCCCCGCCATATTCGGCTCCGACAAATTCCTCATCCGCCAACAGGTTCCCCACCCGCACGTTGAATTGCCCAAAACTTTTCTCGGCGAAAAACTCGTAAAGGCACAGCCCATCATAGGCGTCCATGTTGCTCACAGTGAGCTCATCTCCCGTATATTGACCGGGACTCGCCCCATGCGTCCACATTGTGCTGACTCGAAGATTCACGCCATTCCAACCCCAAGCCTTTTCGGCATCCACATCCAATGCGCCGTAGCCCAATCCGTTGTAAACACTGCCGGTCTTGGTGCCGCCGGAAACATTGCTGAACCCCTCTGCCGTGTACTCGAAAGTAAACTCGTAACCCTTTTCCAATAATGGACTGCGGGCTCCACCCCAGTCGCCGGTTAAAACTTCCTGATCCCAGATGGAGGGTTCCGGAGCCGCCGGGACAGCCGGATCGTCCTGAGCCAGAATACTTTGGGCGGCCGCGGCCAGCCCCAACATGATGTGTTTGGTTTTCATAATCTGATGAATAATGGTGCGCGGCCCGGCCAGTCCGCGTGCCGAATTGAATGAAGTTGGTTGGAAACCGAATCCTGCCTATTTCAGTGCGTTAACGATCGTACTGACGTTGTGCTTGATCATGCCTTCGTACGTGCCCACGTCATTGCCGTGCTCAATCTGGCCGAGCTCACCCATGGCGTCAGAGAACAATTCGCCGCCGATGACCACCCCCGCATCGGAGGCGATCGCCTTGATGGCTTCGGGCGACACACTGGTTTCCACAAAAATAGCCTTCACCTTTTGTTCCTTGATGAAATCCACCAGCTTCGTGCGGTCCGCCAAACCGGCTTCACTCACTGTGGAAATCCCCTGCAAGCCCACCACCTTAAAACCGTAGGCTCGGCCAAAATAGTTGTATGCATCGTGACTGGTCACCAAAATCCGCTGCTCCTCCGGCAAATCCTTCAGGGTGTCCGTCACCCAAGTTTGTAGTTCAGCCATCTTGGCCTTGGCCGCTTCCCCATTCTTCTCGTAATCGGATTTGTGATCCGGATCCGCCTTGCTGAGTCCCTCCACCACGGCATCCACCGTCTGGGCCCACAACGTCACATCAAACCAGATGTGTGGATCAGGGAAGTCCTCCGCTTCCGGATCTTTCAGTAGCGTGGTTTTGTCCACATTCTTGGCAACCGAAATGGAAAGTTTACCGCCCTTACCGTCCATCTCCTCAAGGGTATCCTGAATCTTGCCTTCCAAATGCATCCCGACATAAAGAATCACATCCGCCTGACGAAGTTTTGATAGATCCGCTTGCGTCGCATCATAATTATGCGGATCCACTCCGGGCCCCATGATCTCGGTCACCTCCACATGATCCCCGCCCACCTGACGGGCCAGATCGCCCACCATGTTGACCGTGGCCGTCACCTTGAGCTTGCCGCTGGCGCCATTACCGGAAGAGGAACCCCCTTCGCCGCCCGCTTCCTCAGCCGGCTGGCTGCAACCCATTAACAACAAGGAAACGCCCGCAACGAGAAAACTCCGGCGAGCCCACTGATTCATCACAACCGTTCGCATGTCCCGAGATTTGCCCAAGGACAAACATCACCGCAAGCAAAAAAGTTTGCCTTAACAAACTTTTTACAGCGCAGCCAATTTTGAGTACAAATCAGCGATGCATTTGGTGGATATACAACCTATTGGACCGGATCTCGCACTCAAATGGGACGATGGGGTGGAGCATTTCATCACTCTGGAGAACCTGCGCCGGGCCTGCCCTTGCGCCTCTTGTGCCGGTGAAATGGATATTATGGGAAATATGGCCAAAGGGCCGGACACGAAATTGACCGAGACCTCTTTTCAAATAAAGCGCCTTCAACCAGTCGGCGGCTATGCCGTCCAAATCCATTGGCAGGACGGTCACGGAACGGGATTATATACGCACGAATCTCTCCGATCGATCGGCGAAAAGCATTCCTAATGCAGGATTGGCAATGCGTGGTTTTGCCGGATGAGTTCCGCATCCCGATCCAAGAAAGCATCGAGCCGTCGATGCGCTTCGGCATCATCGATCTCACAGGCCATCAACCAGAAACGCGAATAGTGTCCGCCTTCACTCTCGACAAGATCCGCGTACATCGCGGCCAAAGCCGGATCCCGTTCCTTCAATGCTCGAGCAAGTAGCTGGAATTTCTCGCAGCTTCGGCCTTCTACCAGCGATGCCGCTATTAAGTGATCAATTACTTGCTCCCGGCGCCCCTTCCGAATGAAGCGCATTAAGCCGCTGATCCAGGGACTGCTTTGGGATAACCCAAAGGTCACCCCGCGTTTGCCCAACACCTCCATGAGCAAATCAAAGTGGCTCAATTCCTCCAAGGCGATGGCGTTCAACTCCCGTGCATGCGATGCCAACTCCGGGTACTTGATCAAATTCAGCGCGCTGGTCGCCGCCTTGCGCTCCAAGTGGCAGTGATCCAGTAAGACACTATCCAGATTAGCCAAGACCTTGGGTAACCAACCATCGGGAATTTCCGCGCGCCATAACAGCATCGGTTACCCTTTACGCCCAAGCATTCGGTCTAGCGAATCACTCGTTTGCTGAATCAGTGCCTCCGGATAATGCGTGTAAGGATGAAAATACTCAAACGTGAGGTACCCGTCATAATCCACTTGATCGAAGGCATTCATCACCGCCGGCCAGTTGGTGGTGCCATCGAGTAGCGGGCGGAAGGATTCCAAAGAATGGTCCGTGGCCTTTTTACTGAACTCCTTCAAGTGCACATTACGGATGCGATCGCCAAGAATGGAAATCCAGTGTTCGGGGAACTGGAACAGCATGATGTTTCCGGTATCGAAATGCACATGCACATGATCACTGTCAAAGCTGTCCACAAACTCGTTCATTTCCATCGGACTCATTAGATAGCCATTGAAGAATATATTCTCCATGTTGAGGTGCACCCCCAGTTTCTCGGCCTTCGGCAATAACCTCCTGATGGCCTCCCGCGCCCGACGGTCGCACACATCATTAGGTGTAGGCTCATGATCCTCCCGCCAAGGCATGTGGACTGCGCCCGGCACGACCAGCAGGTTTTCCGTCCCCAAATGATGTGCCGCCTCAGTCATTTTCGCGGCCAATTCCATACCGCGGGCGCGTTCTTGAGGATCATTACTGGTCAACGGATACGGCCAAAACAAAAACGAACACAGCCCGCTGATGGCGATCCCAATGCGTTCGGCCTCCTTGCGAATAGCCGCGAATTCTTTGGGACCGCTCTTGGGTGACAGTTCACTATCCAGATCATAGTTCAATTCAATGCCATCAAACCCCGCCTCCTTAGCCATGCGCAAACAGGCCCGCAAATCCATGCGGTCCGGATAAGGAAAAGCCCAAAGATTGATGGACTTTTTCATTTTGTAACGCTTGAGCGAAGCTTGCAGTTCGGCCGCTACCGGCGCTGCAGACACCGCCGTTGACCGAGCCAAGGCAGCCCCGCCCGCAGCCGTTAATGCCGTCTTCAGAATATCCCGCCGATTCATCCCACTGCCGGGATACGGCACAAAAGGCGTCGTCATGCCCCAACCGTGCCATGGGCCTGCCAGCGGTGCAACCGCCTTGTGCATAACTGCCACTTGCCCGCACACAACTTCGTTTTATCCTGTTCTCGGACGATCGTCCAAAGGAGGGGGAATATGAATTTCACAAACATTTGCATCACATGGATGCTGGCGATTGGGATCTGGGCGCAACCCAATCCGCCGGCAAACAGCACCCCGAGGGATCGTGATGAGGCTGCCTTTCACTACCACATGGGGCTGAACTATTATGACGGCCTTGGCGATGCGCCGGACTATGCCAAAGCCGTGGATCATTTCAAACGGGCCGCCGCACTCAATCACCCGCAAGCACAAGGCATGCTCGGCCAGTGCTATCGGACCGGGCGCGGCGTGAACAAAGATCGCGCCAAGGCCGCCCATTGGATTCAACGCGCCGCCCAACAAGAGGATCCCATTGCCCATTTTCTGTATGGCACCCTCCTCGCCTCCGGAGAAGGCATTCCGCGGGACCCCACTCAAGCCATGCGCTTTTACCTCAAGGCCGCTGCCAAAGGCCACGCCGCCGCCATGAACAACATCGGCGCCCTTCACGAGCAGGGGCAAGGTGTCCCACAGAATTTCACTGAAGCCGCCAAATGGTACACCATGGCAGCCCGCATGAATCTCCCCAACGCCCAATGTAACCTGGGCCAACTATACGCCTCCGGACGCGGTGTGCCGTTGAATACCGCCTCTGCCGCGGACTGGTACACCAAGGCCGCCCAACAAGGCCATGCGCAGGCACAATTTCTCCTCGGGGCCGCCTACTACTTCGGCAAAGGGGTGCCACGCGATTTGGTCAAGGCCTACCAATGGATGGATCTTGCCGCCAATCTGGGCAACCCCTCGGCACGCCAGCATCGGACAGCCATTGCAGAGAAACTATCCCCTGCACAAGCCCAACAAGCCTTCCGGGAATCCACCACCTTCCGCGCCAAGTTTGCCGGCGCTCAGGCCGATAGTACCGAGACGGCACTGAGCACGGGCACAGGCTTTTTCATCACCAGCGAAGGGCATCTCCTGACCAGCCACCACCTGATCGCCAATGGCCGGAGAATCGAAGTGCGCACGAGTAACGGCAATTTTCCGGCTGAACTCATCAAGGCCGATCCCACCAACGACATCGCCTTGTTGCGGATCAAGACCGACTCCACCCCGCTGCGCCTCAGCCCGCTTCCTGCCGCACGCTTGGGGCAGAGCGTGTTCACCCTTGGTTATCCGAACCCAGCTGTGCAGGGCATTAAATTGAAGTTTACCGAAGGACGCATCAGCAGCCTGACTGGCGTTAAGGATGACCCTCGTATGATGCAAATCAGTGTGCCGGTGCAGCCGGGCAATTCAGGCGGCGCTTTGGTGGATGAAACCGGTCAGGTCGCCGGCATGATCACGGTGCGCTTGGATGATCTGAAGACATTCCGACTCACCGGCAGCCTGCCGCAAAATGTGAACTACGCTCTGAAGAGCTCCCAGATCCACGCCTTCCTCGCCACGTTGCCTCTGGTTAAAGGGAGGCTCCCTGCCCCTCAAGTGTCGTTGACGAGCAATTACGAAACCAACATTGAAACTGCGCAAGCCGCCACGGCGTTTGTTTTAGTTCACGAATAACAGCCCATCCGTCAACGGCGTTGACTTGACTTTTTAGCATTTTCCCTCACCCTATCGGCGTTCCTATCAAGGAGGGGCGCACACATCATGAGCGAGCAAACGTATTCCATCTGGGGCGTGGGACTAGCGATTTGGGGCGGCCTGCTGTTTTCTGCATGCAGCAACAAAGAAGCGGCTGAATCCAAACAATCCGAAAACGCCAAGGTCATCCAAGCTAACCCCAAGCCCGAGGAAATGCCCGTCACGCCCGCTGGCCAAGTAGCATTGGCCGTGGAATATTACACTGGGGAAGGGAGAAAGGTGGATTACAACAAGGCGGCAGAACTCTTTCGCCAAGCTGCCAAAAATGGCAGTACCGAAGCCCAGTTTGCCCTCGGTTGCATGTACCAAAATGGCCACGGCGTGGCCCAAAATTTCATGGAAGCCGCCAATTGGTATTTGAAATCGGCGCAAGCCGACAACCCGAATGCCCAATTCCTCCTTGGCCTTTCCTACAAGGAAGGCAGCGGTGTCCCGCGGGACCCAATGGAATCGTATAAGTGGATTTACCTCGCAGCCGAAGCCGGCAACACCCAACACATCGCGGCCCGCCAAGCTTTGGAGCAATCCTATTCACCGGCGATGATTGCAGAAGGCCGCCGGCGCGCGGACCAGTTTCGCATGTATCAGGGCGTGCAGAATTAGCCCATCAACTTTGCCGTCAATGACGGCACATCATAAACACATCCCCCCCAGGTGCCGCCGCTCTGCGCCTGTAACGCGGCCCAGAGTTGCGTATCCTCAGGCAACCGATCATGAGGCGCGAGATCTGCCCGGGATTCCCGAGCGGCCAACACACGTTCGCCTGCTTCAGGCGAAAATGAACCCTCTCCTGAGCCCACCAAATTGACCGTGCCGGTGTTTGTGTTGCGATCAATTTCAATTCGGATCACATCCCCGTCCTGCACCTTGCCGATTGGCCCGCCCGATAGTGCTTCCGGCCCGACATGCCCGATGCAGGCCCCGGTGGAGACCCCCGAAAATCGCCCATCAGTAATGACTGCCACGTGCTTACCAAATGGCAAAAACTTGAGCGCAGACGTCACTTGATAGGTTTCCTCCATCCCCGTCCCCATCGGCCCAATGCCGACCAGCACCATCACATCTCCCGCTTCAATGCCGCCTGATTTAATCGCAGCAATGGCCGCTTCCTCACTGGGAAACACCTTGGCCGGCCCTTCCATGCGATACACGCCGTCCTCATCCAAAACGCTTGGGTCAATGGCCGTACTTTTGATGAGTGCTCCTTCCGGCGCCAAATTCCCCGAGGGAAAAGTGACCGTGCTGGTCAGGCCGCGTTCCTTCGCGCGGGCCGGATTCATAATGACCTCATCCGGATCCACCCCTTCCTGTTGTTGCAATATTTCACGAAACAGCCGACGACGCTCTGAATCCTGCCACTCATCCAGCAACTCGTCCCACGAACGCCCTTCAACGGTTGCCACTGAGGTTTCCAGCAACCCCAACGCACGCAAATGCAACATCACCTCCGGAACACCCCCTGCCAAAAATACATTCACCGTCGGATACATCACCGGCCCGTTGGGCAGCACGCTGACCAGGCGTGGGACGGCTGCGTTCACCTCCTGCCAATCCGCGACCGTCGGCCGCTTTAAGCCGGCGGCATGCGCAACGGCAGGTAGATGCAGCAGTAAATTAGTACTCCCGCCACAAGCCGCGTGCACCACCATGGCATTACGTACGGCCGCATCGGTGATGATTTGATTCACTCCTTGCCCAGCCGCTTGCAGGATCTGAATCAAATCCGCCGCCCGCGTGGCCAACTCCAGCCAGACCGCAGAGCCGGACGGCGTTAAGGCCGAATGAAACGGCGCGAGCCCTAACGCCTCGCCAACCACCTGCGATGTGGCCGCAGTCCCGAAAAACTGACAGCCCCCACCCGGCGATCCACAGGCCTTGCAGCCCAATGTCGCGGCTTCGTCCAGCGAAAGCATTCCATGTGAAAACCGTGCACCAATCGTTTGCACAGTCCCCGCATCCTCTCCTTCGGAAGGCGGCAGTGTAACTCCCCCTGGCACGAGTACGGCTGGCAAATCACCCAACCCCGCCAAGGCCATCATCATGGCCGGAAGCCCCTTGTCGCAGGTAGCCACCCCAATCACGCCCTTGCGAGTGGGCAACGAACGAATCTGCCGCCGCATCACAATAGCGGCATCGTTTCGGAACGGCAGGCTGTCAAACATGCCTTCGGTGCCCTGTGTACGACCATCACAGGGATCGGAACAATGGGCAGCGTATGGCACTTTGCCCGCAGATTTTAATCGGTCAGCCGCCGCTTGCACCTGCAGTCCAATTTCCCAGTGACCCGTATGATACCCCAGAGCTATCGGCGTGCCGTCCGGCGCGCGCACGCCTCCGTGCGTGTTGAGAATGAGATACGGATCCCCCGCCAAAGCCGCAGGATCCCAGCCCATCCCCGCAGATTGAGTAAGGCCAAATAAATCTCCGCTGGGGGCTTCGCGCAATTGCGCTTCGGTAAGCGGCAGTTTCCCGGCTGGACTCTCCCCTCGTGTGCGTATTTGATAGATGTCCCCCATCTTCAAATGACGGTGTTGTCCGGAATAACCGCGTTCTTTGGAATGATCACAATGCCGTCCCGCACGTAGTATAAATCTCCATCAAAGTTTTCCTCTTTACCCGCGGGACTGATGATGCAGTTGTTTCCGATCCGTGCGTTCTTATCGATAATGGCATTTTGAATTCGTGTGTTACTGCCAATGCCAATCGGCGGCCGGTTCAGTGTGGCATTGCGCTCAATCGAATCAGCAGTCTCGTAATAATCCGCCCCCATCATCACTACGCGCTGAATCATCGTGCCGTTCCCCACCACGCTGCGCACCCCCACGATGCTGTCACTTATTTGTGCCCGGTTGATGATGCAGCCATCACTCAACACAGCGTGATCAATTGCCGCTCCATTTATTTTACTGGCCGGCAAAAAACGCGGCCGGGTAAAAATCGGAGCTTTCATGTCGAAAAAATTAAATTTCGGCAGCTCACTGGCCGCATCAAGATTCGCGTCAAAAAATGTTCGGATCGTCCCCACATCCTCCCAGTAGCCCTGATACACATAGGAAAACGACCGGCATTTCTCAATGGCTTCAGGAATGATGTGTTTACCAAAATCAATATGTTCGCTGTCCAGATAATCCAACATCACATCCCGGTTGAATACATAGATGCCCATCGAGGCGAGAAACTGATCTTCATCATCACCCAACCCCAAGTCCGATCGCGTTTCGGCCGGAATGCGCAAGGAATCGATCACATCCGCCTCCTGTGGCTTTTCCACAAACTCCCGGATCTGCCGATCCTCATCTCTCTGCATAATCCCGAATCCAGCGGCCGCTTCGCGATCTACCGGGATCGTGGCCACCGTCAACTCAGCATCATTCTTGATATGCTGTTCGATCACCTTACGAAAATCCATGTTGTACAATTGATCGCCGCTAAGGATCAGAAAGTAATCAAACCGATGATTCAAAAAGTGCCCCACGTGCTGCCGGACTGCATCGGCTGTGCCTTGGTACCATGACGAATCCGACAAGGTCTGCTCCGCCGCCAGCACCTCCACAAATCCCCGGGTAAAGTGATCGAACTTATACGATTGCGAAACATGCCGGTGCAATGACGCAGAATTAAACTGTGTCAGCAAATACATGCGCTTGATCCCGGCATTAATGCAGTTGGATATGGGTATATCCACCAGACGATATTTGCCGGCCAAAGGCACGGCAGGCTTGGCGCGTTCGCGCGTCAAAGGAAACAGACGCGTACCGCGGCCACCTCCAAGGATGACCGCCAACACACGTGAGGCGTCCAGACTCTGATCGTGATCTTCCGGCATGGAATCAACTTGCCCGCGACACAACCCTCGCCCACGATGAGCGCGGCCGTCCCGCAAGACGTTGGAAGGCCCCACCCTAGACCCAAACCTGTTTCGGAAGCGACAAAAAACACATGCCCACCCTTCCCCACCGCATCGGCATCATTGGCGGCAGCGGCCTGTCCAACATCGAGGGCTTTGAAAACCAGAAATGGCGCACGGTCAAAACACCCTTTGGCACGCCATCCGACCAGTTGCTGACCGGCACGCTGAGTGGTCGTGACGTCGCCTTTCTGCCTCGTCACGGACGTGGGCATCGGATTCTCCCCAGCGAGCTCAATCATCGGGCCAACATATGGGCCATGAAAAAGCTCGGCGTGCAGTGGATCATTAGCGTCAGTGCCGTGGGCTCTTTGCAGAAAAAATACAAGCCGTGCGACATCGTGTTGATCGACCAATTTCTCGACCGCACCAAGCAATCGGCCAACCACACCTTTTTCGGCAACGGCATCGTCGGACATATCGCTTTTGCGGACCCCATTTGCGAGGAGCTGCGCCAATTGCTGCTCAAGAGCGCCCGCCGCAAAAAAGCCCGTGTACACAACGGGGGCACCTACGTGAACATGGAAGGTCCGGCTTTCAGCACGCGCGCGGAGTCGCTCACCAATCACCGACTCAAGTACGATGTCATCGGCATGACCAATCTCGGCGAGGCCAAGTGCGCCCGCGAGGCGGAAATCGCCTATGTCACCATGGCGATGATCACCGATTACGATTGCTGGAAAATCGATGAGGCCCACGTGACCGTGGAGATGGTGATTGAAAACCTAAATCGCAACGCCGCCACCGCTCAAGCCGTGCTGGCCGATGTGCTCCCGCGCATCCCTGATGAACCCGCCAACTGGCCGTGTCACTCAGCACTGGAGAACGCAATCATGACGGATCGAAAAGTGTGGCCGGCGAAAACGAAAAAAACGCTCGCACCAATCCTCGCAAAATACCTTTGAGAATTATCAATTTTCAATGATCATTCCTTGAAAATTGATAATTGAAATTTGATCATTTCTTCTTCGGCGGATACGCCTGCGGCCCGTTCTGATACAGCACCCCGCGCGTTCTGGTTTTCATCCGATAAATCTTATCGAAGCTGGTGATGTACAGGTACTCCAGATTCCGCCCGGCAAATGTTACGCTGGTGATTCCCTTGATACCTGCCGGCCCCGGGATCACGCCACTAATGCGGCCGGTGGGATCGAAATACTGAATGCCCAGTTCCGTCGCCACATAATAACGCCCGTAGGCATCGGTGATCATCCCATCGCCACGGCACGAGGGCTGGAACGCCGGCAGGATCGTGCGCTCTTCACTCGGCGCCGGTTTGCGTCGCATGGTCATGTACGGCTGTTTGTGAGCTAGCGTGCCGTCCGGCTCAATGCGAAATGCCCAGCAATGTTTGCCACGAAAGTCCGACACCACCAACGTGCCCTGATCCGGCGACAGACAAATGCCGTTGGGCCCCGTGATACCCACGTCCGCCGGCTTCATTTTACCGGTCTTGATGTTGTAAAACGTCACCTGCTTTTTCGGCGTTTCCGTGAAGTACAGATACCCCTTGTGCGTCACCACCAGATCATTGGGGCGGACGTCCTTCGCCAGCACGGTCATTTTATTCGTTTCAGGATCGATCGATACCAATTCCCGGGTCCTCGCCCGGCACGCATAGATTTTCCCGTCCGGGCCAAACTTCATGCCGCTGATCCCCGTCATGCCCTTGAGATACAGAATCACCTTTCCCTGCGGGATAATCTTGTACAGCCCCTGTTCACTGCGCAGGTCCGAGTAATAAAAATTCCCGTCGGCATCCGCCGTGGGCGCATCTGTGAATTCATGATCAAACGCCGTCAACTGCCAGTCCTCACCCGGAATCAATACCTGCGACAACGGCATATCCTGTGCCGAGAGCATTCCGCAAAACCCAAGCATGCCAATTAATGACTTAATTAATTTCATAGTCGATAAACATTCTTTCGATGACCCACTTTTAAAATCAGAATCCGCACCTGTTGTTCAAATACTTGATATAGCACCTGATATGACCCAAACCGAATCCGCCAGATGCCCCGTCGCCCCTGCAAAGCCCGACACCCGGGCGGCCGAGGATTTTCAGCCAATCGCTCAACCACTTCAGCCACACGCGATTGAATCGCCGCGGGCAGCCTCCTCAAGCCCCGTCTGGCCTTAGAGGTGACGATGATCTCATAAGCCATTTTCGCGCTTCACCGTTTCCCAAGGCACGCATTCACCGGGTTCAGCAATTGCCTTCAGCGCATCCTTCAAATCAGCTTCATCTTCAAGGCTCTCCACATGTTGAACGAGAAAATTCACCACCCGCTCCAACTCCGGACCTGACAAGTCTTCAATCGCTGAATTGATTTCATCAACCGTTTTCATAAAAAAAAAGCAAAACCCAAAACCAATCTCAACTTACTTCTTCACGTGATCCGCCCAAAGCCACCGCAGCGCATCGGGCAGGATCGCGCCGCCGTGCTTCAGGTTATGTTGGCCTTCGCCATAAACAAACTTGTGATCCCAGCCCATGAAATTCAGCGCCGCCGCCATTTGCTCATTGGCCAACGGCCAGTGTCCGTGTGTGTTGTCGAGGTCATTACGCCCGGCCTGCAGGAATACCTTCACCGGTTTCTTCGCCGTCTTGCGAATCCAACTGGGATACACGTGGCCGCCGCGGATATTGGTGAAGCTGCCGATCATGCTGTAAACCTTGCTGAACGCATCAGGCCGTTCCCAGGCGACCGTGAAGGCGCAGATGCCGCCGCTGCTGGCTCCGCAAATCGCACGATCAGCGGCCTTGTCGGAGAGGTTGTATTTCTCGCCCACCGCCGGAAGCAATTCCTCCAGCACAAAACGCGCGTACTGATCGCCGAGCGAGTCGTACTCAAAACTCCGATTGTTCGCTCGCCAACGGTTTTCCGGAAACGCTTCCCCGCGATGACCGGGATTCACGAAGACACCAATCGTCACCGGCATCTCGCCCTTGTGAATGAGGTTATCGAACACAATCGTCGTCCGCACATCCCCGCCCTCCTTCAGATAAGCGTGCCCGTCCTGAAACACCATCACGCACGCCGGCCGATCCGCCCGGTACTGCGCCGGCACGTACACCGAATATTCGCGCCAGGTGCCCTTGAAAATATCGCTCTCGAGAATGTGCTTCGTTACCTTGCCGCGCGGCACATTCGGCTGCCGCTCCGAATCAGCGGTAAGCTTGAACTCCGGAATTTTCGGCTTGGCCTTGATTTCATTTTTCGCCTCCGGCGCGGTGAAGATCCATTTGGCCGAGTCCGGGAAAATCGCCCCGCCATGCCGGCCGCTATGGCCGTCGTCGCCCCAAACCATCTTGTGCTCGTATCCCTTGAACCGCAGAGCGGCGGAGACCTCGACGTTCGAAAGCGGCCAATGCCCGTGCAGGTTGTCCAAATCCTTCCGGCCTTCCTGCAACAGCACGCGCAGATTTTTCTTTTCCGTTTTACGAATGAGCGCCGGATACACGTAGCCGCCGCGGATATTGGTGAAGCTGCCGATGTGGCTGATCACGCCGCCAAAAAAATCCGGGCGATGCCACGCCGCCGTAAACGCCGCCACGCCCCCGCTGCTATTGCCGCAGATTGCGCGCGCCGCCGGTTCCTTGGCGATCACCAGCCCGTGCTCCTTGGCCACCACCGGCCAAAGTTCCTCAATGATAAAATTTGCGTAATCCGCGCTCACCGTGTCGTACTCAAACGCCCGGTTGCGGCGCGGCTGATTGCCCGGCTCCGCGCCCGGCACACTGCCGGGATTCACAAACAACCCAATCGTCACCGGCAATTCCTTCCGATGAATGAGATTATCAAACACAATCGGCACGCGCGTGTGGCCATTCTCGCGTACAAACCCGCCACCATCCTGAAACACCATCAGGTTGGCCGGCTGCTTCGGATCGTACTGCGCCGGGATGTACACCCAAAACGAGCGCGTCGTGCCGGGAAA
The DNA here is from genome assembly GCA_038145765.1 of Verrucomicrobiales bacterium. Taxonomy (GTDB): domain Bacteria; phylum Verrucomicrobiota; class Verrucomicrobiia; order Limisphaerales; family UBA1100; genus UBA1100. The sequence goes on along the minus strand of JAYQQG010000016.1, from coordinate 14,858 downwards.
CGCCTTGCAGTCATTCCAGGCCCCCTCGATGACCTTGCCGCGCGGCACACCTTCCTGCCGTTGGGCATCCGGCCCGGGACGATAATCGGCCGCAGACAATAAGCTGCCGGTGAAAATTAGGATATGTAACGTGCGCATAAGCAATCGATGGACCGATTATCCGCAGCGGCGGGCGATTATCAAGACAGGATCGTGCCCATGGAATCGCCCACCTTCGCGTACAACTCCCGCTGTTGCGCCGATTGCTCAAGCAAATCGGCCGCCAACTGCACACGACCCGGCTCAAAGATGGTAAACGTCGCCGAGCCACCGAAGGCGAAGTAGCCCTTCTCCTCGCCCTTCGCCACCGGCCGCGTGGGCACAAATGTGTGATGCACACTGCCCACGTTCGTCGCGCCGATCTCCAACATCAATACGCGCCCAAGCTGTTCCGTTTCAATCTCGGTCACGTACCGCTTGTTCTCCCACAGAATCGCCAACCGATCACGCAAGGCCAGCGGGTTCACTGAATACAACGGCCCGTTGATCCAGCGCGCATTGCCCGGCACGCCGGCTGCAGGGAAATGAAACCGATGATAATCCACCGGGCACAAGCGCGAAAACACCGCCGCGCCGTCTGCATAACGCTCGGCCAATTCCGCATCATCCAGCAACCGCGCCAAGTCAAACCGTTGCCCCTTAACGAATACCCCCTCCACCTCCGACGCTTTGGCGAACCCGAGATGCCTTCCATCAGCGGGAAACACCACCGAATCGGCCGCCGCATCCACCGGCCGCGCCTCGGGTTTGAGCTTGCGGTAAAAGAAATCGTTGAACGACGTGAACTCATCCGCCGCCTTCACATGCTCGTCCTCGGCAATGTCGTATTGTTCGATGAACGGCCGAACTCGCGCTGCGCTGCCGGTGCTGCTCATGCGCCAGCCGTACCAGCGAGAAAACCAAGCCCGCTTGGCTACCGTGTGCAGTGCCAATCGCCCGAACGGGTTAAACAAAATGAACCGCAACCATGACTCGCCATACACCACCTCGGTTTCCACCTCGCCGGTGTAGCGGTTGAAAAACTGGATGCCGGAATCGGCCATCAGCAGCTTGTTGGCACGCCCGCCACCACCTCCACGCAATGCGGGATGGCGCCCTCCACAAAGCCCAGGCATTCCACCGCGCCCTTCGGCTTGCCCGGCAGGCAGATCACCAGCGCATTACCCACGGCCGCGGCAAGGTTGCGGGAGAGGATGGCGTTCTTCGTGATCTTCATCGACTCCATCCGCATGACCTCGCCGAAGCCCGGCAACTCGCGGTCGGCAATCTCCTTCACTGCCTCGGGAGTCATATCGCGCGGCGCCACGCCCGTGCCTCCGGTCGTCAGCACCAAGTGTGCGCCCTTGGCGATTTGCTCGCGGATGGCGCGCTGTATCTGTTCCTTGTCATCCGGCACCACCGTTTCGGCGATCACCGCCCAGCCATAGCCGTCCGCCGCCTCGGCCACCAGCGGCCCGCCGAAGTCCTCGTACTGGCCCGCCGCCGCGCGGTCGGACACCGTGATAATCCCAACCTGAATTTTCATTGTTTTGTTTTTGAAACCAGTTTCACGTTTGTGATGCGCATCTTTTTATCGACCGCCTTGCACATGTCATAAATTGTTAACGCCGCCAAATTCACTGCCGCCAAAGCCTCCATCTCCACCCCGGTTTTCGCCGCCACCCGCGTGGTGGCCGTGATCACAATCGCATTGCCCGTTTTGGGAAACTCAAAATCCACTTCGCAATGATCCAGCGGCAGCGGATGACACATCGGAATCAAATCCCCGGTGCGTTTCGCCGCCTGGATGCCCGCGATCCGAGCCGTCGCCAGCACATTGCCCTTGGCGATCTTATCCCCGCGCACCAACTTCAACGTCGCCGGCGCCATGCGAATCTCCCCCCGCGCCACTGCCGTGCGCAACTGCACCGGCTTGCCCGAGACATCCACCATCCGTGCTTCGCCTTTCGCATCGATGTGAGTCAGTTTTTTCAATTCGCCAATCCTTCCATCCATTCCGCAATCGTCTTTTCCATTTCCAACTTCACCGCCGCATTGGGTTGCACATGTTTCGGGATGTAATCCGGTGAGGTGCCCCACAAATCGCTTGCCACCAAAATCTGTCCGTCACAATCCGGCCCCGAACCGATCCCGATGGTCGGGATCGGCAGTGCCGCTGTCAATTCCGCCGACACCCCCGGCTCCACCAATTCCAGCACAATCGCTAATGCCCCTGCATCCACCAGTGCCCCGGCGTCGTCGTGCAACGCGGCTGCCTCGTCGGCCTGCCGGCCTTTGACCTTGTAGCCGCCTTCCTCATGCACACTTTGCGGCAACATTCCCAGATGCCCGAGGAACGGAATGCCCGCGGCCACAATCGCGCGAACCTGTTCACCAATCGCCAGACCGCCCTCAGCTTTCACGGCCTCAGCCCCGGCCTCAATCAGGCGCTGCGCATTTTCGACCGCCATCTCCGGCGTGGCATAACTGCCCGCCGGTAAATCGGCCGCCAACAACGCCTGCGGTTGGGCTCGGGCTGCCGCGCGGGTGTGATGCACCATGTCAGCCATGGTCACCCCCGTGGTATCCGGCAGACCCAGCACAACCATTCCCAGCGAATCCCCCACTAAAAGCAGCGGCACGCCACAGCCGTCGAGAAACTTGGCCGTGGGATAATCGTAAGCCGTTAAGGCCGCAATCGGCGTTTCGCCTTTCATTTGGCGAATGCGATCAGCGGTAATCTTCCCAGAAGCCACGCGCCACCTTTCCCGTAAAGTTTCCCCGCCGACAAGCGGAAATTACCCGAGCCAATCCTGCACCTTCGGGAAGACCTTGTTAAAAGCCGTGTTCCACGCCATGGCGAGCAGAACCAGAAAGCCAATCCCTCCCACAATATTAAGGAGCGGTCCGTTTCGATGCTCGCCCATGGTGTCTTTTCGATTGCACAACCACAACAGCACGCCGGCCATTAACGGCGCGGCGATCACCGTTACCGCCTGGGCCATCACGATGGCTCCGACGGGTTTTACCCCTGTCTTGATCACGTACAAAGCCACGCCCATGCCCGTGAGCAACACCGCCGCGGTTAACCGGCGCGTCCAAGGATCATCGGGTTTACTACCCAGGCCTAATCCATCGGCTAACACGAACCCCCCGATCATGGAGTTTATCAGGAATGATGAGTACGCCGCCGAGAAGAGTCCGAGGCAAAATAGCGCCTTTCCTTTGTCGCCGAACAACGGTTGCAGCTGTTCGGCAACCGCTCCGGCATCAGTAAGCTCCTGCCCGCGCAACACGGACGCAGCCGTGCCCATAATCATCAGTGTGATGGCTGCCATGATCAAGGCGCCGACCCGCGAATCAAGCAGGCTGTCCGCCAACCCCTCCTTGATCACGCCCTTTTCCCGGACGAGGTAAATCTGAAAGTACGCCGCGGCGATCACAAAGGTCGTCCCCACCAATCCCAACACGGTAATGTCAATTTCGCTCAATCCGGCCGGCACAAACCCGCGTGCCCATTCACCCATCTTGGGCTTGGCGAAAAACAAGTTCGCGGCAAAGGCCAGCAACATCAGCCCGACAAATCCCATCATCAATTTCTCCAACGCCTTATAGAGATTTTTGAAGCAAAACAAAAACGCGATGGCAGCGGCATTGAATAGGATGACGATATACTCGAAATCCACATAGGCATTGAACGCCGTATGAACGCCGAGGTTGTTGCCAAATTGAAATGCGGACGCGATAAAAAAAACGGATACCCCGACCAAAACCGCCAACCACCGCCCAACTTCGTTCGCGAGCATTTTACCCGGTGAATCCTTGGCCATCACCCCCAGTCGCGCCGCCATGGTGGTGAACGAGAGCATGAAAACCACCGAGGCCACCACCACCCAGCTAAGCGCAAACCCGTTATCAGCACCGACCTTGGAACTGGTCATAATACTGCCGGGCCCAATGACCACGCAGGCGGTGATGAGGCCGGGCCCGAGGGCGTGATACCATTTGCGGGGAGCGGGCGATTGATCGTCAGCCATGCGCGGAGTGTACGGGGCCCCGGTCTGGTGAGAAGCTTAAAGGCGAACGAGAATCTCGTCGGTTTCCAAGGCGGCGAGCAATTCGGCAACAGTTTGTGTTTGGCCGGACAAAATAGCCTCAGGCGCGATTTCTGCCAAAGGCGCGAGCACAAAACGGCGTTCGTGAAAGCGCGGATGCGGCAGGGTTAACGTGGGAGATCCACATTGCTCTTCCCCGAAAGAGATCAGATCCAAATCCAAAGGGCGGGGTTCATTCAGCACCACCTTGGGCCGGCGTCCGGCTTCCATCTCAAGCGCCTGTAGTTTCACCAATAGAGACTCAGGTGTTTCGTCTTCTACTGGCGTGATACCGGCGATGGCGTTGATGAAATCGAGCGACCCTTCCGGACAATCCACCGGCGTGCTGCGCCACAGGGATGATTTTTGAATAACCTTTGTGGAAAGCGTTTGCAGTTGCTCAAACGCCCATTCGACAATTTCCATCGAATCGCCCAAATTGGAACCAATGGCGATGAGGGTTTTGGAACAGGGATCAGCACGATGCACAGGATTTTCATCCTGAATATCATGCTCATCCATGTTCATTCCAAACCCAGCACATTTTGCATGTTGTAAAGGCCCGGCTCCTTCCCGTTGGCCCATTGGGCGGCGCGAAGGGCGCCATTGGCAAAGGTCTCGCGACTGGCGGCCTTGTGGGTCAGCTCGAGCCGTTCGCCGGCGCCGGCGTACATGACGGTGTGGTCCCCTACCACATCTCCACCGCGAAGGCTGTGCATGCCGATTTCCTCGTCGGTTCGTGCGCCCACAATGCCTTCCCGGCCGTGACGCAGAGCATCCTTTTGTTGATTGCGCACCTCGAGTAAAATCTCGCCCAACGTGGCGGCCGTGCCGCTGGGGGCGTCCACCTTGTGGCGGTGATGCATTTCCACCAGCTCCAGATCATAATCCGGCCCCAGAATCTCCGCCGCCTTGCGGGTCAGCCAAAAGAGCGTGTTCACGCCGGTGGAATAGTTGCTGGCCCAAACAATGGGGATTTTGGATTGGTGGCTTAGGATTTCGGATTTCTCCTCATCGGTGTGGCCGGTGGTTCCGATGATGAGCGCCTTGCCGTATTCGGCACACAGGGCAGCGCAGGCGGCGGTGGCGTGATGCAGGCTGAAATCGATGACCGTATCACAATTCGCAATGTGATCGGCCAGCGCATCGCCTTCGTCCACTCCAGCGACCACTTCCAGCCCGTCCATTTTCCCGCCACAAGCGATGAGCATCTGGCCCATGCGGCCTTGTGAACCGTGAATGATTACCTTGGTCATGTTACTTGATCACGCCGGTGGCCTTGAGCGTGGCGCGGAGTTGGCGTCGGTTGTCGGGGTTCATCTTTACCAGCGGCAGGCGATATTCCTCTTTCACCAAGCCTTTCATCGCCATGGCCGCCTTCACCGGCACCGGATTGGTTTCGATAAACAGATCCTTGAAGAGCGGGTAATATTTCTCGTGCACTTTCAATGCGGCCTTTTGATCTCCCTTGAGGTAGCTGTGCACCATCTTGCTCAATTGCTTGGGAAGCAGATTGCTCGCCACGCTGATGACACCTTGGGCGCCGACGGACATGAACGGCAGCGTCAACGCATCGTCCCCGCTGAGGATGGAAAAGTCCTTGGGCAAAGCCGCACGCAACTGGCTCACGCGATCGGCATCACCGCCGGCTTCCTTGATGCACACGATGTTCGGGCAATCGGCTGCCAATCGCACCACCGTGGGCACCGAGATCTCCACATTGCATCGGCCGGGAATACTGTAGAGTACGATCGGAAGGTTGGTGGACTTGGCAATCTCACTGAAATGCGCGTAGAGGCCGTCCTGAGATGGCTTGTTGTAATACGGACTCACCTGCAACGAACCATCCGCCCCGGCGTACTCGGCAGACTTGGTGAGATACACCGCCTCCTCCGTGGAGTTGGCCCCGCTGCCGGCGATAATCTTGCAGCGGCCCTTGGCATAAAACACGGCCAGCTCGATGATGCGCACGTGTTCCTCGAAATCCACCGTGGGCGATTCGCCCGTGGTCCCCACCGGCACGATCCCGTCCACGCCGCCTTTCACCTGAAGCTCAATCAGGGTTCTCAACGAGGCTTCATCCAGCCGTCCCTTTTTAAACGGCGTGACCAGCGCGGTGTAAACTCCGGAAAACATTGGTCGGCGAAGCTAACAGGCCTGGCGGGCGGGACTCAAGGCAATTGCGGTCAAACCGCGATGGTTCCCTCAAACACAAACACCGCCGGCCCGGTTAGGTGAACATTGCTGAAATCCCCGTCTTCCGCATCAAACGCCACACCCAACGTATCGCCGCCCAGCACATCCACCGCCACGGGCGAGGCCCAGCCATTGAGGTGCGCCGTGATCATAGCGCTGGCGGAGACTCCCGTGCCGCACGCCAGTGTTTCCCCCACCCCACGCTCGTAGGTACGAACGCGAATGTGCCCCTCCGCAAGCACCTGCACAAAATTCACATTCGTACCCGCCGGCGCAAAGTGGTTGTGAAAACGAATCTCCTCGCCCAAGCTGGAAACCATCGCCGCATCCGCCTCATCCACAAACAACACCGCGTGCGGCACACCGGTGTTCAGCGAATGCACGGTCTTCTCACCGTCACTGGTCTGGATCGTTTCGTTTAGCGCCAAACCCTGCGGCGCCGTGAGGTTCACGGTCACATCCGTGTCGCCCACTTCCGCATGGATCAACCCACACACCGTCTCAAAGCTCAGCTTGCCTTCACCCCCGATGGTGTGTTGGATATAACTGGCAAAACACCGCGCGCCATTGCCGCACATCTCGGCATCACTGCCGTCGGCATTAAAGAAATCCCACGCCCAATCACCGTCGGCTTCAGCCTTCTTCAGCAACATCAACCCATCCGCCCCGACGCCGCGTTGCCGATGGCACACGCGCGCGATCTGTTCGCGGCTAAGCGAGATTTGTTCGTCGCGGTTGTCGATGAGCACGAAGTCGTTCCCCGCGCCATTCATTTTGGTGAACTGAATGTGCACGCGCGGACTATACCTCAGCCACCAAAAAACTCAATCGCGGCCGTAATTGGGCGCGGTGGATCCTATGAAGGTCCGAAACCACACTCCAAAGAGAACACTCAGTTTGGCAAACTTACTAAGTTTGAGCGGGGCCAGATCGAGCGCTGGCCGGAATTTTTGCTTTTCCAAGGCACGAAGAATCCGCCAGTACACTGCTGCCATGCATTCACCGGCAATCATGGATCGCCGGTCTCCGCTCGGAAGCAGTTCCGCCGTGGTTTGGAAGTGTTGCCTTGCACGAACGGCCATTTCAACAGCGAGATTATGAAATGCAGTTGAGTATTTCCCCTTTAAGATCGAGCTGGGCTCCACCCCGAACTGTTCCATAGCTTCCTGCGGCAAATAAATCCGCCCCCGCTCGGCGTCGTTTCCAATATCACGCAGGATATTGGTGTATTGGAGTGATTTCCCCAAGGCCACCATGTAATCCCGACATTGTTCGTCTCTGTACCCAAATACTTCCACGCTCAAGAGGCCCACCGCAGAAGCGACACGGTAACAGTAAAGCTCGAGGTCCTTGAAGGTTTCGATGCGGTCTTGCTCCAGATCGGATTCAAGACCTTTGATGAGGTCATCAAAGTGTTCAAACTGCAGCCCGTACTGATCGATGACCGGCTGCAACTCGCACACCAATGGCTTACGTGGCATTTGGCCGTCACAGGCGCGTTGCACATCCTCGCGCCAGTCTTGAAGAGCCATCCGCCGACTCTCCAGGGGGCTCGCATCCTCGTCGGCCACATCATCCACTTGCCGACAGAATGCGTAGAGAACCGTCATTGCCTTTCGGCGGGGTTTCTCAAGGGCAATAAAAGACAGTGCCAGATTTGACGCACTGCGTTGGGTGATTTGCTCACCGGATTCCGATTCACCCGGCTCACTCATCACCATCGCTGCCGCTGTCTTTGCTGCTATTTCCAAGCCCCAACTGCTGCATTCGATAGCGCAAGGAATGACGGGTAATTTTCAATTGCTCGGCGCTACGGTTCACATTGTATTGATTTTGCTCCAACGCCCTTTGAATCATCTTCCGCTCGAATGCGGCGACGGCTTCAGCAAACCCAAGCTGAAAATCCACCTCGCCCTCATCCACAGATCCACTACCACTGTGCAATTGAGCTTCTAACGCAAAGTCCGGCAAGCTGTCCGGCTGCACTTCGTCGGTTTGCTCGATGATGGCCGCCCGCTCCATCACGTTGCGCAGTTCGCGCACGTTCCCAGGCCATTGATGCGAAAGCAGTTTCTGTTCAGCGGCTGTAGAAAGCTTTAACACGCTGCGACCAAGGTTCCGGCAGTTTTGCAGCAGAAAATGATCGGCCAACATCAACACATCCCGGCCACGATCACGCAGGGGCGGCGGCCGAAACTGCATCACATTGAGGCGGTGATACAGGTCCTCCCGAAATTCATTATCCTTGATAGCCTGAACAATATCCCGATTGGTCGCCGCGATGATGCGGACGTTGACACGCTTTTCTTCGTTGCCTCCCACGCGCGTAAAGGAGCCATCCTCAAGAAAACGCAGCAGCTTTGCCTGCAAAGGACGACTCATATCCCCAATCTCATCTAGAAAAATAGTGCCGCCATCCGCTTCCTCGACACGGCCCGTTTTGGTCCGCAATGCACCGGTGAACGCGCCCTTTTCGTGTCCAAACAATTCGCTCTCCAATAGATTTTCTGGAATCGCGGCGCAATTAAGGCGAATGTAGTTTTTGCCGGCCCGCGCGCTGAGATGATGAATGGAGCCGGCCACTAGCTCTTTGCCTGTACCGCTTTCACCCAAAATCAGCACGGTAGAATCCGTGGGAGCAACCGTTTCGATGAACTTGCGCAGACCGATCATCTTCGGCGAATCCCCCACGATTTGGTGCAGTTGATAGATCGGACTACTGCCGCCCGTCTGCGCCCGAAGCGTTTTATTCTCCTCCTTAAGATCGTAATGTTCCCGGCAACGATCCACCGCGTGGAGCAGTTCCTCCGGGGCAAAAGGCTTGGAGAGGTAATCCACCGCTCCGTTCTGAATCGCCTCCACCGCCAGCTTCGGGGTGGCAAATGCAGTGATGAGAATCACCGGCATCTTAGGGAAATCTTCCCTAGTCTTCTTGAGCAACTCGTAACCGCTCATCCCCCCCAAGCGGCCGTCCGTGATCATCATGAAATACTCACTGCCCGGTTCGGCCAAAAACTCCAAGGCTTGTTCCCCGGACTCGGCGACATCCACTGTGTAGCCGTCATCCATCAATAATTCACTGACGGTTTCCCGCATGTTGGGCTCATCGTCAACCATCAGAATGGGAGGCAAGGCAGATTTCATCGTTCGTTATCTTGAAGGAGAACTCGGGTTGGGAAAGTTAAGATGAACTCGGTGCCAACGCCAAGCTCGGATTCCACATGGATTTCGCCACCATACAGCTCAGTATTCTGCTTCACGATCGCCAGCCCCAATCCCGTGCCCTTTGGTTTGGTGGTAAAATATGCCTCAAAAATCTGTTCCCGCTGCTCGGCAGGGATTCCTTCACCCGAATCTTTCACCCGCAATTCAATGGCATAATTCGGCGATGGCCGGCAACTCACCCGCACTTCCCCGTCTTCGCCGGCTGCTTCACGGGCATTCACTAATAGATTAACGATGATTTCCCGCAAATGGGCGCGTTGCATCATGATTGCCGGCAACCCTTCGTGAAGGTCCGTTTGTAATTGGATATTAAATGCGTGACTCGGCGGGAAGGCTTCTTCAATGGCCCCCTGCAGCTCCATCTTCATATCAATCTTTTCAACCCGCCCTTCGGACAAGCGTGCGTAGCCCATTAATTCGGTCAGGATCATGTCCGACCGCTCCACTTCGCCCCGGATCATATTCAGCTGCCGTGTCGCTCCAATGTTCTCATCCTTGAGATGGCGCCTCAAAGAAAAGGCCGCGTTGTTGATGATGGCCAATGGATTCTTCAGTCGATGCGCAATCTCCGCAGCCAACCGCCCCGTGGAGCGCAACTGCTCCCGGCGCAGGGAATATTCGCGGGCTTCACTTTGTGCCAGTCGATCCCGATCGAACAATACCTGCACGCCGTAACAAACCGCCGTCATTAACACGAGGAAGAAGACGCGAATGGTAAAGAGGGAGCCTTCATACAGCTCCGGTTGGTTTATGGCTTGAACCTCCTCTGGCGATGCCGGTCCAATTCGCGAATCCAGATCGCCCAATGCGTCCATCGGATCGATCGCGATCCATCCTTTCCAGATAAAGATGGCCGCCGCATAACCCGCCGTGGTGAGAAGGTTTAATGAAATTTGGGTTACCGGAACCGGCACACTAATTGCATTGCGCACAATCAACACCAGAAACACCCAGTACACCATACTGTCCAGCCCGCCGGTAATCACCACCAATGCCGAAACCACCAGCGCATCCACGAAGTTCATCACCAATGTCACCCAATGAACCACCCGCAGCTTCCAGCTGTTGAACATTAGAAAAAACACCATCGCTCCGATGTTCACCACCACGTACCCGAGAAAAAATTGCTGAACCGGCTCCAGAGCAACCTCGACCCGTGCCCTCAGAATATAATCCTTCCCCTCCACGTATTCGGAGAAAAACAGGAAGTAGGCCAGCAAGCCCAATACCGCCACCTTCACCGGCACTCCGATGTCGCGTTCCATCAGTTTAAGCCGGCGATATTGCTCTGAGGAATCGATTGATGAGGTACTCACCAACCGAAAGAAGTGCTTGATGTTTTCGAATGCAAACATGCGCCGCGCCTTTTACGATGCCATTCCGGCCGCCTGCAAGGTCGTTCCCACAATTTCCTCCACCGGAGCCAAACGGCCGAGACCTTCATAGCCACAGGCCAAATCACCCGCCGCAGGGCCGATCAATTGCGCTCCCCGTTCTTTGAGTAACGCCACATTGGATTGAGTAGCGGGATGTTCCCACATTTTGCCATTCAAGGCCGGCGCCAGCAGCAGTTTTGTCTCAGGATTGACAGCCAACGCAATGCAACCGAGGGCATCATCCGCCTGGCCTTGCGCCAATTTGGCGAGAGTGTTCGCCGTGGCTGGAGCCACCAAGATGAGGTCTGCTTCATCGACCAATCGTATGTGTGCCGGCCGCCATCCTTCTTCCTCATCGTACAGGCTGGTGATTACCGGATTGCGCGATAGTGTTTTGAAGGAGAGCGGAGTGATAAATTCCTGTGCATCGCGCGTCATCACCACATTGACATTGGCCCCGGCTTTCACCAATAGGCTGCACACATCCACCGCTTTGTGGGCCGCAATGGAACCGGTCACTCCGAGGATAATGTTCTTTGGCCGCCCCATCAGTTCGCCTTCACTTTCTGGTAAATCGCCTGAGCCTGCTCGTAATCTTCTTCCCGGGTGCGACTCACTATGACGTGGTCAAATTGTTCGCGTTGATCCATTTCCGCCTCAGCAATGGTCAGGCGCTCCTCGATTGTTTCGTTATCGTCGGCTGCCCGGCCCTTCAGGCGCGATCGCAATTCAGCCACGTCTTCAACCACCAGAAACATCGTCGATAAAGCGCGGTTCAGAACGGGATCCCGTCGGGCCATGGCACCCAATGTAAGGGCCCCCTGCACATCATTAACAATCAACACATCCTTCCCCGCTGTCAGAGCTTCCAACACCGTGGATTTCAATGTGCCATACCGGTTGCCATAGACCTCGGCATGCTCCAGAAAATCACCAGCACGCACGCGGTCCAAAAAAGCATCATTATCCAAGAAATGATAATCCACCCCGTCTTCCTCTCCCTCACGGGGCTCACGCGTGGTACACGTGACAGCACGAACCAGATCCGTGTTGGCCTCCAGCAATCGGTGGGCCACGGTTGTCTTCCCCACGCCCGATGGGCCGGATAACACCAGCAACAACGGTTGAGCATTCTCAGCCATTACTCGACGTTTTGCACCTGTTCCCGAAATTTCTCCAACTCGCTCTTCATCGTCACCACCAAACGGGAAATCACGGGATCGTTGGCCTTGGAGCCGATTGTGTTCACCTCGCGATTCATTTCCTGCGACAAGAAATCCAGCGTCCGGCCTACCGGCCCCTTGACCTTAGCGTAGTCGGCAAATTGATCAAAGTGACTTTGCAGCCGCGTCAACTCTTCAGTTATGTCAATTCGGTCTGCGTAAAGGGCCAACTCCTTGAGCACGCGCTCGTCTTCTGCCTTCAATTCCAAACCAGCTTGAGTCAAGCGCTCCAGCAGCGCTTCGCGATGGCGTTTCACGGTTTTAGGCGCCTGTTTACGGACACCCTGCACGGCCTTCTGCAAGGCGTTAATTCGTTTCTGCAAATCCTGCTTCAGATTGCCCCCTTCACGGGCACGCATGGCCAGCAGTTCCTTGAGGGCCTGCCGCACGGCCGAGCGCAATGGAGTCCACAACGTCTCCACGTCCAACGCCTCCTCGGAGACCTGCAACACGCCCGGTGCACGCAGGATCATATCCAGCGTGACCTCACCGCCGAGCTTCAAGTCATTGGCCAGTTTACGATATTCCTTGGCATATTCCCGCGCCAAAGCCCGATCCACTTCCACGGGCGATCGTCCTCCACTTTGGGTTGTCCATTGAATCCGCGCGGAAATCCGGCCGCGCGAAACCTTGGCATTGATTTCATCACGCACCCGGCTTTCCAGGGCATCCAATTCCCGCGGAAGATACAGGGAGAGCTCCGCCTGCTTGCGGTTCACCGTGCTGATTTCCACGGTAAACTTAGCACCGCTACGCGACACTTCGCCGCGACCATATCCGGTCATGGAATTCATGGGCCCGAAAAAGTGACAGAAATCAGATTCATTTGAAAGACAGAACGCCTTAAGACAGCGCTTCACTCACTCGCTCCACGGAGAGTGCTTTCCCTGTGGCCCCATCGACCTCCACGATCAAACCCTGCAGCAGCACCCGGTCCTTGGCCACCGGAAATCGCCTTGGTTGGCTGGTGAGAAACCGCTCCACCACCGGTTCCCATTCGCGCCCCAACACCCCATCATGCGGCCCCGTAAAGCCCGCATCACACAGAAACGCCGTCCCGCCTGGATAGATAAATTCATCCGCCGTCTGCACATGCGTGTGCGTCCCCACCACTACGCTGACAACGCCATCGAGCATGCGGGCCATGGCAATCTTTTCACTGGTCGCCTCGGCATGGAAATCCAGTAGAATCACCGGGGCTACCGGAGCCAGTTTCTTGACCTCCTCTTTCACACGCCGAAACGGATTATCCAGCTCCCCTCGCATAAAGGTATTCCCTTGGGCATTAATCACACCCACGGTTGGCAAACCGTCCCGCTCAATCACCGTACTGCCTTGGCCCGGCGTGCTGGCCGGATAATTGACCGGCCGCACAAATCGTGACTCTTCGTGAAGCAAAGTCTCCACCTCTTTTTGATCCCACAGATGATCCCCGCAGGTAATGACATCCACCCCGGCCGCATAAATTTCCGCAGCCGTATCTGGAGTGATGCCGTTGCCCCCGGCGCTATTTTCCCCATTGGCCACCACAACATCCAGTCCGTGCCGGACACGCAAGCCGGGCAGGAGCTCCGCCACCGCTTTGCGGCCGGGCGATCCGACGATGTCTCCAATGAAGAGCAGCTTCATGTGCCGACCCTAGCCGTTGCCTGCTTGAGGCGCAATCTGCTTGTCATTCCCAGCCGCTTCCGCACAATCGGCGGCCCATGAAAATTGCACGCATTCTTGCCGCCGCAGCCGCACTGACATTGGTCCTCCCTACCCATGCTGAAAATGTCACGGCGAACATGGCCAAAGCCGCAGACGCCTTGATCGCCAGTCTAAACGCCAAGCAAAAGGCACAGGCCGTGTTTAAATTTGACGGTGAAGAACGTACCTACTGGCATTTCATCCCAGCCGAAATGCTCAAGGGCGGCGGCCGCAAGGGACTGCAAATCAAGGACATGACCGGCCAGCAAATTGAGCTAACTCACGCCCTGCTCAAAACGGTGCTCAGTGAATCCGGTCACTCCAAAGTTAAAAACATCATGTTCTTGGAGGATATCTTGCACGTACTGGAAGGCAAAGGCCGCCGTTTTGTGCGCGACCGCGATGCCTACCACATTCTCGTGTTTGGCAAACCCGGCAACAAGGGTGCGTGGGGTTGGCGTTTTGAAGGGCATCATGTCTCGCTCAATTACACCATCGTTAACGGCAAACTCAGCGTGGTGCCTTCCTTCCTTGCCAGCAACCCCGCTGTGGCAGACTTCGGCCCCGGCCGCAAACTGATCGCCCTGGAAGCGGAGGAGTTTGCCGCCCGCGATCTGCGCACCTCGCTCAATGCCGCACAGATCAAGCAGGCCGTCATCGCCGATAAAGCCCCACGCGACATCCTCACCGGCGCCCTGCCCGAGGTTGAGGTGATGAAAAACACCGGCATTGCGTTCGGCGATCTCGACAAGGATCAGCAGAGCCAGCTCACCAAGCTCATTCAGGAATACATCAATCGCCATCGCGCGGTGGTTGCCAAGGAAGATTGGGCCAAGATCGAGAAGGCCGGGCTTGGTAAAATCCGGTTCTCTTGGGCTGGCAGCACCAAGGCCTTTGAGCCGCACTATTACCGCATCCAAGGCCCGACTTTTCTGTTGGAATATGCCAACACACAAAACGGCTCCAACCACATCCACGCCACTTGGCGGGATTTCAATGGCGACTTCGGCCGGGACATCCTGCGCGAACATTTCAAG
>JAYQQG010000015.1:0-36043 GCA_038145765.1 Verrucomicrobiales bacterium | reverse complement strand
GGTCTTTTGTTTATAAGAGACAGGCGCGGGCGCCGCCCGCGCGTTCCCCAAGGCGAAAAAGTTTACCGACTTCCGCGAGATGCTCGACAAGATGGGCAAGGACATCGACGCCTGCACCGTGTCCACCCCGGACCACACGCACGCGCCGGCCGCTATCCGCGCCATGAATCAGGGCATCCACGTGTACTGCCAAAAACCGCTGACGCACACCGTGTTTGAAGCGCGCCAGATGCGTTTGTTGGCCGAGAAAAACAAAGTCTGCACCCAGATGGGCAACCAAGGCACCGCCAGCACCGGCATGCGCGAAGGCGTGGAAGCCCTTTGGGCCGGTGCGATCGGCGAAATCAAGGAATGTCACGTGTGGACCAACCGCCCCGTGTGGCCGCAGGCGCCCGGGGTCACCGAGCGTCTGCCCGAACAACCCGTACCCGATCATGTGGATTGGGACTCCTTCATTGGGCCAGCCAAGATGCGTCCCTACAACGCCGGTTATCACCCCTTCAAATGGCGCGGCTGGTGGGATTATGGCACCGGCGCCATGGGCGATATGGCCTGTCACACGGCCAACCTCGCCTACATGGGTTGCAAACTCACTCAGCCCAACTGGGTGGAACCCATCACCGTTGGGCCGATTAACCCCGAGACCTTCCCGGCATGGGCCGTAGTGAAGCTGAAATTCCCCGCCATCAAGGGCCGCGGCGCGGTGGACTTCTTCTGGTACGAAGGCAAGCAGGACGGCAAAAAGAAACTGCCGCCCGCCGAATTGTTCCATGGCAACCGCCCGCCCAACAGCGGCTCGCTGATCGTCGGCACCAAGGGCATCCTGTACTCGCCCAACGACTACGGCTCCAGCTGGACCCTGCTCCCCGTAGCCGGCGGCAAGAAGGCGCCCGAGTACAAGAAAGTGGATCCCGTGCTCGCCCGCAACAACAAGGGTGATGTGGGCATGAAAATTGAATGGGCCGAGGCCATCAAGGCCGGCAAACCGGAAATTGCCCTGAGCAATTTCAACCACGCCGGCAACTTCACCGAAGCCATCCTGATGGGCAACATCGCCATGGTCGTCGGCGAAGGCTTCGATTGGAACGCGAAGGACCTCACCTCCTCCAACAAGAAAGCCACCGCCCTCGCCACCAAGGAATACCGCAAGGGCTGGGAGATATAAGCGGATGAAATGGATTACAACATTGCTGACCTGTGTGTTGTTACACGGGGTATCGGCTGAAGAAAAACCTAAGGCCAAGAAACCGCGTTTGGCAGGGGTTTACCTTGGCAAGGTGGAGGGGGAGTTGGCCAAAGCAATCCTCAAGGCCGATGGCATGATGGCGGTATATCCGGCCATCGAGGAAGAACCCCAATTCGCCCTGCGCGGCAGTTGGAAACTGAATGAAGGGATGGTCGTCGCCAAGCTGAAGGATCCGGACGGAAAAGAAGGAACGGCGATCCTGAAGCCCGATCAAGGCGACCTGATCCTGCTGAAGGTAATCGGCCCGGACGGGGATGAGGATGTGTTTAGTCCGCCGACGTTCAAGAGGAAGAAGGCGTTGGCGGACAAAGAGCCGGCTGGCATATATGTCGGCGAATTCGACCAAGAGGAATTACAGGTGGAATTGGCGGCAAAAGGGCAGGTATCAATCCGATCAGCGGAAGATCCGGATGGGGGCGTGATATTTTCCGGCCAGTGGGAGCCAACCGAGACAGGCTTGGTGCTTGCGGTAAAAGATGACTGCGGCGAACAAGCCAAGGTTTTTTTAAAAGTGACGGATAACGGGTTTGTGATCCAAAAGGTGGAGACCGACGAAGGGGTGGAAACCTTTTCCGATGGCTTCCGTCTCAAACGCCAGAAACGTGGCGGCAAGAAAAAGGACCCACCGGCGGCCGAATAATCAATCTTCAACGGGCTACCCAACCACGCCTGTTTGCCCTGCCTTCGGGTGGGGTTTTTTGTGTTATTATCAGGTTATTCACAACCATGGCACAGCGGTTGCTTAATTAACCCAAAAGCAAAGCGCCAAGGAGAAATCTGGAATAAATGGGAAAAAACGTCTACAAAAGGCGTCTTTCCCGTGTTGAGCTGTTCTCGGTGCTGGGTAAAAATGTCCGAATCAGATGTCATCAAGGAAAAGACCGTAGCACTGACCGAGTTGCTGGAGCTGCGTATGGCGGCTCGTCGAGGTTCGGTGCGGGCTCAATATCTGTTGGGCGTTCATTTGAGTGCTCCGGGCAGAAGTTTCAAGGAGTTGGCCGAAGCAACCAAGTGGTATACCAAGGCTGCTCAACAGGATTTTGCCCCGGCCCAAAATAATCTTGGCCTATTGCTGGCCGGTAATCGCTTGGAGAAACCGTCGCCTGAGGACGGAGTCAAATGGTTTCGTCGTGCAGCCGAGCAGGGGATGCTGGCTGGTCAATGGAATTTGGCGCGCCACCTCATGACCGGAAATGGTGTGCCAAAAGATTTAATCGAGGCGTGCCATTGGACTCGAAAGGCAGCCGAACAAGGAATGGCGGCGGCGCAAAACCGGATGGGCATTTGCCTGTCCGAAGGGCAGGGCGTGGAGCCGGATGAAAGTGAAGCTGTTGGCTGGTTTCGCAAAGCGGCCGAGCAGGGATTGCCCGAAGCACAACAAAACCTGGGCATCCGTTTGCGCCATGGCCGGGGCACGGTGGCCGAGCCGGACGCGGCGCGGGAGCTGCTTCAATTGGCCGCGAAGACGGGCCTAAAAGAAGCGCAATTTGCCCTGGCCGAAATGTGCGCGGCGGGGGAAGGGGGCGATCATGATGAAGCCGCCGCCACGCGGTGGTTTCGCAAAGCGGCCGAGAATAAACATGCGGCCGCCCAGAATAATCTCGCCCTGCGGTTGATCGAAGCCCGTGGAACAACCCCGGATCCGGCCGAGGCGATCCGATGGTTCGGTGAGGCGGCACAACAGGGTTGTGTGCCTGCCCAATACAATCTGGGGCGGCATCTGGTGGAGGGGGACGGCATCACGATGAACGCCGAGCTGGGGGCGCATTGGCTGCGCTTGGCCGCAGTAGCCGGGCATGCCAAGGCCCAGTATGGTTTGGCCGGTGTGTATGATGAAGGCATGCTGCTCGGTGATAAACCGGAACAGGCGATGGTTGAGGCGTATAAATGGTATCGCAAGGCGGCGGAGGGCGGCATTGTGGAG
This sequence comes from Verrucomicrobiales bacterium, assembly GCA_038145765.1. GTDB lineage: Bacteria > Verrucomicrobiota > Verrucomicrobiia > Limisphaerales > UBA1100 > UBA1100. The sequence goes on along the minus strand of JAYQQG010000015.1, from coordinate 32,873 downwards.
GCGCAATTTGCCGTGGCGGTAGCGCTGGAACGCGGCGAGGGTTGTGTGTCGGATCCGGATCATGCGATCGATTGGTATACACTTGCCGCCGAAAACGGGCATGCGACCGCGCAGTTTAATCTGGGCGTGTTGTACCTGCAGGGGCGCGGAGTGATTCCGGATGACACGCGGGCGGCGGAGTATTTTCGGCAAGCGGCCGAACAAGCAGTCGCCAGTGCGCAATGTAATTTGGGCGCGATGTATGAGCGCGGCCGTGGGGTGGAGGAAAACCTCGAGGCGGCACGTCGCTGGTATGCGCTGGCGGCAGAACAGGGATTGCCCCGGGCCCAGTATAATTTTGCCGTCATGCTCCACACAGGGCGCGGAGGTGCCGTCGAGTTGGGAACAGCGGTTGACTGGTACGAGCGCGCCGCTCTACAGGGCCATGCCTCGGCGCAGTATGTGTTGGCCTCACTGTATCAGCATGGTGAAGGGGTGGAGGCCAATGAAACGGATGCGGCCAAATGGTTTAAGGCAGCTGCAGCCCAAGGGGTGGCGGAGGCGCAGTTGTTGCTGGCTGATTGTTATTTGCGCGGGCGCGGTGTGCCGGAGGATTACGTGCTCGCGTATGTGTGGTTTAACCACGCCGCGGCTCAAGGGCTGGATGTTGCGGCGAAATACAAACGCCTCACCGAGCGTTGCATGACTCCCGATCAAGTGGCTTCCGCGCAGGAAACGGCCCGCTCCATGGCGGCGGCTTAGCGGGTAAGAATGGGCGTTCTCCGCGCGCGCTGATAGAGGTCGGTCCAATCCTTGGTGCCATCGTCGAGCAGTAGATGACAGGTCACGCCGGGCTCGAAGTAGGGGAGGTTGCTGGGTTTCATGAATTTTCGGAGCATGTAATTCACGGTGCCGTTGCTGCCGATGTAGAGTTTGCGGCCGTCCGGCCAGCGGGTTTCCAGCAAGCGCTTGGGTTCGGGGCGCGCAGGCGGCTTGGGTACCTTGTACTGATTGATGGCCTTCCAATCGAGTTCCACCCCAAGGCCGGGGGCGTCGGGGATGGTGGCGAAACCATTGCGGACCTCCACGGTTTGCTTTGTGGGCTGCGCGGCGTACAACTGGAAACAGGTCACGGCCGGCCAGGTGGCGTGGCTGAGCACTGCCCCGAATTGCCGCGACCACGCGCCGGTGATGGAGCTGCCCACGAGCTGCAGCCAAAACGGCATATCGGCCATGGCCGCCACGCGGCCGGCGTTCATGACCCGGGAAGCGCCCCCGCCGATCACGAAGCCATCGCATGCGCGCTGACGGATGGCGACGACCGGTGAAGGGTTGCCGTAGTGCATTGCCACGGCCGCCTTGGTTTCGCGCCGGATCCGTTGATTGCCGGGCACATCGCCCTGCGGGATGGGTGTCTCCACCATTTTCGTGATGGGATATTGCTCCACCGCCTTCAGGATCGGAATGCCGCGCTCGGCATCGAGCAGCGTGTCGTTGTAATCAAACGTGATCGAAAACCCTTCCGGCGCGGCGGCGTTGCCCTGTTTGGCTTGCTCCCAAATATCGAACCACGGCCGTCCCTTGGTTTTGAACGCAGTGTAACCGGCGGCCGCCGCCGCCTTGGTTTCGGCGGCCACATCTTCGGGCGGCAGATCAATATCCCACCAAGCCACCGGGGTTTGGTCATTCACCTGTTTGCCGAGCAGCGCGTGCACGGGCACATCCATCGCGCGGGCGACGGCATCGAAACAGGCCATCTGCAGTCCGGCCCCGAGTTCGTCATCCCACATGATCGCGGCAGCATTTTTGCCTTTGGCGAAATTCACATCCTCATCGCTGGTCACGCCCCACGTGTAATAAAGCATCGTCTCGCCAAAGCCGACCGTGCCGTTGGCCAGCTCCACCTCGCAGATTTCGCAATACACCCAGTGCGGCAACTCGCGGGCCATGTTGCGCGCGGGCACGTGGCGATAAGGCAGGGCAAGCGTGGTGCGGCGGATATCCTTGATGCGAAAGCCGGGCTCTTGACGGCCGGGCTTAGCGGCGGGGGCTTGGGCGCGAAGGCCGAGGGGCGCCGCCGCAGCGGCAAGGAGGGAGGTGGACAACCAGTTTCGGCGGGAAAGCATGCAGGGAGGGTAACGAACGAGTCGAGCCTGTCACGGATTTCCTTGGGGGTGATCGCTGTTGAGGTGGCCGAAGAGCATCGCGATCTAAGGTAAAAAAAAGTCGAGTTGCCTGCGGGTGCATTGTAGAAGAACGGCCATGGAGGAGCCGCCCGGCAAATTCAATCTCGATCCGTTCCGTGTGTGGACCGTGCTGGTGGCACTGATCTGCATGGCGCTGATTGGCCGGATGGACCATTTCAGGGTGGGGGCGGATTTGGAGACGCTGCTATCGGGCGATCAACGGAGCTTGGAGGGATATGAATCGGTCAATGCGCGGATGGCACGGATGGACGAAAACCTTGTGTTCGCGTTGGTGGTTTTGGAGTTCGATGATGTGTTTGCGCCTGAATCCATCACCCGGTTACGGGAGATCAGCACGGCGTGCATGCAAAATCCCCAAATCTATCATGCCTTGAGTTTGGTGTATCCGCCGTTTCGGCCGGAGGTGGAATTAACCGCAATTCCTCCCTTGAAATTGCAGCCGTTAATTCCCGGCATGAGTGAAGCGGAGTTGGAGGCTGCGCGTGCCTATTGCGAAAAGCGGCTGCCGTTGCTGCAGAATTTTTTGGTCACGCCCGATAACCGACGCGCCATGATGTGGTTGATGTGCGAGGCCGACGTCAGCACACCCGAAGCCAATCAGCAGTTTGTGAAGTCGGTGAATGCAACGCTGGCCCCCTTTGCAGAACAGGGGCAGCGTTTTCAGTTGTTGTCTGCGCCGCATGCGGAGGAGGAAGTCCGGCGCACACTTTGGGGAGACTTGCGCACGTTTCTGCCGGTTGCGGTGGCGGTGTTATTGGGGGTGCTGTTCCTGACGTTTCGTTTTTCGTTCCGGATGCTGTTGTCCGTGTTGCTCGCTCAAGCGTTGGGCTTGGCGGCGTTGCCAGGGTTAATCACGTTGATCAGTGAAGAGGCAAACGTGTTTACAGTAATGTTATTCCCGCTGCTCTCCGGCCTGCAATTGGCCATGCTGATCCACGTGGGCACGATGTATCAGCGGGCTCTCATCGACGGCCAGTCCGCCGAGGACGCCGTGCGGATCGTGTTTGAGAAAGTATTTCGCAGCAGCGCTTTTGCGGGTCTGACGACTTTGGCCGGACTGTTTTCATTAACCATCAGTGAAGTGCCGTCGGTCCGGGAATTCGGGGTGCTTGGAGGCATGGGGGTGCTCCTGATGTTTGCGATCACTTTCGGACCGGGATTGCTTCTGCTGCGTTTCCTGAATGCGGGGAAGATGCCGACGACCGTGCAGGAAAAAACAAAGCCCCTGGATTATCGACGTTGGCTGGGGCGTCTGGAGCGTTGGCGGCCGGCGATCGGCGTCAGCGCGTTGTTGCTGGTGGGAATGATGATCTGGGGTTGGTCGAAAGTTCGTACGGACATCCGGGCAACGGAATTTCTGGAGCCGGAGAGCCTGACTCGGCAAGTGGTGGAAACCTGTGATCGCGAGTGTGGCGGTATCAATGTGTTACGCATCGAGATGGATTCCGGACGGGCGGGCGGCATCAGTGACCGGCAATTTCAGGAATTCCTGCGGCAAGCCCACACGACAGCGATTGCGCATCAACAGGTGGAGGTGGCCTATGTGTTCCCGTGGGTGCTGGATCAGATTTATCACGCGGCGGTGGATGATGAATCGAGGTTGGTGCGGGCGATGGCTGAGAATTTGTTGAAACCGAATATGCTGAACATCCTCAGTTCCGAGGCGTTTGAGGAGATGCTGCCGTTGATGGGTGTGTTGTTTGATGAGGAGAAACGAAAAACCTTTATGTATATTCGGACCCGATTCATGCCGGCCGATGAATATATCACAATGATCCATGCCCTGGTGGGGCAATTGAAGGCACTCCGCCCGGACACGACGTACGAGGTATCGGCATCGCAGGGAATCCAAGAGATTCTTGAGGCGGACCGGGTGATTGTTCACAGCCAATCGAACACAGCCGGCATCACCTGCGCCTTGGTGGGGTTGGCACTGTTGGTCATTTGGCGGTCATTGCCTTTGGCGCTGGTGGCCCTGTTCATCAACGTGTTGCCTGTGGGATTGGTGGTGGCCCTGCAGGGGTTTGCCGGCGTGCCACTCAATGCGATCACCATCATGGTGGCGGCGGTGGCCTTTGGGATTGCGGTGGATGACACGATTCATTTCATCACCCATTGGCGAATGGCCCGGGATCAAGGGATGAACCCCGCAGCGGCTTTAAGTGAAACCATGGGGATGAAATGCCGGCCGATCGTTTGCACCACGGCCGTTCTGGCGGGGATATTATGTGTCTTTGGGTTATCCTCCTTCCCGCCCGTGGTCCATTTTGGGTTATTATTGGCGGCCGGATTGGTTGGCGCGCTATTGGCGGCGCTGGTCTTGCTGCCGGCCTGGCTGGGGCGGGACGAGCATAAGTAATGCTGGACGGACAAGGGCGGCTGGGTAGATTGCGGCCACCTGTTTGTGACATACCCAACAACGCAGGCTGCACCCTTTTGGGCATATTTGGCCGAAAACGATGAATAAACTCACACCACCGCGGGGCTACACCCAGGCGGATACCGATGAGCGCCGGCTCTGGTTGAAGGAGCAGACGGGGCATGTGATGCCCGAGTTTGCCTTGGATGAACCAGAGAATCTCAAGGGCCTGATCGAAAATCATGTCGGCTTTGTCGGGTTACCGCAAAGTATTTCCGGCCCACTCAAGATCGATGGCACCTACGCCCAGGGTGATTTTTATGTACCGCTCTGCACGGTGGAAGGGACGTTGTCGCTTTCCATGACGCGCGGGTTTTACCTCACGCATCGGAGTGGCGGCATCAAGACGCGGCATGTGAAACAGGAACTTTCCCGGGCCCCGGTTTTCCGGTTCAACGAGATTGAGCAGGCACTGAAATTTATGGAGCAGGTGGACGTGCATTACGCCGAAATTAAGGCGGCCGCCGAAAGCACGACCCGCCACGGCAAACTGTTGCGCATTGATAAAATCCCGATTCATAATCGGGTGATCCTGGATTTTATCTACGATACTGCGGAGGCCGCCGGGCAAAACATGGTGACGCTCAGTACGGATGCCGCCTGTCGTTATATTGTGGAAAATCTCTCCAACGGCACACCGTATCGTTATCTCGTGGAGAGCAACTTCAACGCGGACAAGAATCCCGCCCAGCGCAGCCTGATGAAAGGGCGCGGTCATCATGTGATCGCCAGCTTTCAGGTGCCCAATCGGGTGTTGAAAAAGCTGCTGCGCGTTTCGGCGGATGAAATCCTGGAAGCGCTGGTCGATAAACATCTCGGTTCACAGATGGCCGGTCTACTGGGCATGAACCTGCATGTGGCCAATGCACTGGCGGCGTTGTATCTGGCATTGGGTCAGGATGTTGCCTGTGTGGCGGAAAACGCTATTGGCATTGCCACCTATGAAAAGCGCGGGGAAGATTTGTACGCCACCCTCAGCATGCCCAGCCTTACCGTGGGCACCGTGGGCGGCGCGACGCGGCTCAATGGGCAGCATGCTAATCTGCAATTGGTCGGTTGTGCCGGCGGGCAGCATTCCTCGCGCAAATTGGCCGAGATCATTTGTGCCTCGGCACTGGCGTTGGAGATTTCATTGGCGGGCGCGATCGTGAGTAACGAATTCGCCGAGGCCCATGCGAAATTCGGGAGATAAGGTTGTCGACCTTTCAGGACAAGCTGAAGCAAGCGGAGCTGGACCCGGAATACGCGTATCTCAAACGCGATCCGCGCGGGATGACCGCTGTTTGGCACAAGTGCTTTGAGTTGTTCTGCCGCGCGCTGTTCAACCTGTGGTGTCCGGCCAAGGTGGAGGGGCGGGAAAACCTGCCGAGTGCGCCATTCATCTTTTGCAGCAACCACTGCAGTCATATGGACAGTGCGGCGTTGATGTACGCCGGCGGAGAGGATTTTGACCAGTACGGCATGGTGGCGGCCAAGGATTATTTTTTCGATAACAAGAGCCGGAACAACTTTCTCTCTCGCCTGATGAACCTGATCCCGGCCGATCGCGGGGCTTCACGTGAAAGCATCGTCCGTCTGATGGTGGCTTGCCGTGAATTTACATCCCATCGCAACCGGAGCATCATCATCTATCCTGAGGGCACCCGCTCGCAGTCCGGTGATATGGCCCCCATGAAAAAGGGTGCTGCCATGATTGCCGCCGCCCTGAATCTGCCGATTGTACCGGTGTATATCGACGGCACCTACCGCGCTTATCCGAAAGGGGTGAAGTTTATCCGGCCGGCGCGGGTGCGGATTTATATTGGCGAAGCGATTGACCCGCACCGGTTTGCCGAGGAACATGGCGCGGGTCGCTCGAATTACTCGGCGATCACCACGGAAATGGAATCACGCATTCGTAAAATGAAGGAACTCCATGGCTGATCCGGTTGTCCGCCACATGAAATGGTGGGGCTGGGGTGACGAGGAGGTGACCTTCAGCGACGCCGACAAGCCGAAGCTTTGGCCGTATCTCAAGGGGGAATTGGGTTTGGCCGATGATTTGCGGACGCCGCCGGTATCCTTCGAGGACATCGAACTGCCGGACGCCAAGGAAAATGCACCGTTTACCGCGGCGCTGGAATCGGTGCTGGAATCCAACCAGTTGTCCGCTACCAAAAAGGACCGCCTGATCCACGCGGCGGGCAAGGCGTTTCGGGATTTATTTCGCCTGCGCAGTGGGCAGGTGGCATTTGCTCCGGATCTCGTGGTGTATCCCTCGAGCGAAGAGGATGTGGTGGCAATCGTTAAGGCGGCCCACGAGCACAACGCGGTGCTAATTCCCTTCGGTGGCGGCTCCAACATTGCCGGATGTCTGGAACCGAAAGATCGCGACAACCGTTTTATTGTCAGTCTGGACATGTGCCGCATGAACCGAGTGTTGGCGGTCGATAAAAAATCCCTGATCGCCCGCATTCAGCCCGGTGTTTACGGGCCGCACATGGAGGAACAGCTCGAGGCCGAAGGGGTAACACTCGGGCATTTCCCGGATTCATTTGTACACTCCACCCTCGGTGGCTGGGTGGCCACGCGCTCGGCCGGTATGCAGAGTGATAAATACGGCAAGATCGAAGACATGGTGATTGCCCTGCGGATGGTGACGCCCAGCGGCACGATCGTCACCCGTACGGTGCCCAATTCCTCCAACGGCATTGATGTGCGCCGGTTATGTGTTGGTAGTGAGGGAATTCTCGGCGTGATCACTGAGCTCTCGATGCAGGTGCATCGTTTGCCGGAGTACAAGGTGTTCGAAGGCTGGTTGTTCCCGGATTTTGAAAGCGGGGTGGCAGCTATTCACGAATGCATGCGGATGGGGATCATGCCGGTCATCACGCGGCTGAATGATCCGGGCAAGACCGCCCTGAGTGCAGCCTTTAAGAAACCGGACACCGGGCTGAAGGGGAAAATCGGTGCGGCCTTGAAATGGTATCTGCGCACAATCAAAGGGTTTGATTTTACCCAGTGCTGTATGATGACCACCGCCTGCGAGGGGGACTACGACACGTTCCATCAGCAACGGCGCGAATCGGCGTACATTTTCAAACGCCACCGCGGCGTGTGCCTCGGCGAAGGGCCCGGGCGTTCGTTTCAGGAGGCCAAATACGATTTTCCGCATGTGCGCGATTACCTGATGGACCGCGGCGTGATGGGGGATGTGAGTGAGACTTCCACCACGTGGGATAATTTACTGACGCTGTACACCCATACGCTGGAAAATATTCGGCAGGCCATTCGTGATACCGGAGTGGATCCCTGGGTGGGTTGTCACATCAGCCACAACTATCACACCGGTGCGAGCCTGTATTTCACCTTCGGCTGTCGCCAGATCAAGGGACGGGAATTGGATCAATATTTGTACATCAAGAAATCCGCGGAGGATTCCTTTATGGCTCATGGTGGCACGGTCAGTCATCATCACGCGGTGGGCACGGAACATTTGCCGTGGATCACCGATGATCTCTCACCGGCCGGCGTTAAGGCGGTGGCGGCCCTCAAGGACGGACTCGATCCCAAAGGGGTGATGAACCCCGGCAAGATCATTCCCGGCGAACATCCGCTGGCCGAATGGGGCTTGACCGAGGAAGCTATTCAATCTTTCAAGAAAGGCAACTGATGTTTGCCGGCCAAACTGTCATCATCACCGGCGCCTCCTCCGGCCTCGGCCGCCAACTGGCGCGCGACCTCGCCTCATTCGGCGCGCGTTGTGTGTTGCATGGCCGCAACGAAGAGGCGTTGCAGGAAACCGTTCGGGTCTGCAAAGAAGCGGGGGGTGAATCGCTCGCCGTCGTCGGAGATGTGACGCAACCTGAGGACTGCGGCAAGTTGGTGACTGCGGCAGTCGAAAAGTTCGGCGGGATCGATATTTACCTCTCCAATGCCGGGCTCAGCATGTGGGCGCCGTTTGAGGAAGTGAAAGATTTGGGCATCTTCCGGCGCCTGATGGAGGTGAATTATCTGGGAGCGGTGCACGGGATGCATCATGCCTTGCCTCATCTCAAACAAAGCCGCGGCCAATTTGCCGCCATCGCCAGTATCCAAAGCCGAATGGGAGTGCCGAGTCACACTGGCTACGTTGCGAGCAAGCATGCGTTGGAAGGATTTTGTGAGGCGCTGCGCTACGATGTGGAGGGCACCGGGATCAATATCCTGACCGTGCACCCGCACTGGATTCGGGGCACCAGTCTGCGCGCAAATGCCTGCGCGGCGGATGGATCGAATGTCGGTGAAGGGCGTCGGTCGCACAACAGCGAATCCATCTCCGCCGAGGAATGTTCATTGGCCGTGTTGGAAGCCTTACGCCGGCGGGACCGGGAACTGGTGATCCCGGCCAAGCTGCGACTGGTGCCCTGGTTGAAACTGCTTTGGCCCGGCTTACTGCGGCGAAAAGTGCGAGGGAAAGTCAGCGGGCAGGGTGAGGAGGATTAACGGCCATGCCCGAGCCGACCCAGAAAACCCTGTCGTACCGGTTCGCCCGGTTTGCGTTCGGTGTCTTTTTTCGCATTTGGTTCCGCTGGAAAGTGCTGTATCGCGAGCGGGTGCCCCAAGAAGGCGGGGTGATTCTGGCTTCCAATCATGTCAGCTATTTGGATCCCGTATACGTGGTCAGTGCACTGGATCGCATGGTGGTGGGCCTGGCGCGTGAAACGGCTTTCGAAGTGCCGCTGGGCGGTCGGATACTTCGGAGTTGGCGGGTGATTCCGGTGGATCAGTCCGGTACCGGTCGCGGGCTCAAAACATTTCTATCGCGCCTGCGCGGCGGAGATGCGGTGATCATGTATCCCGAAGGAACCCGGTCACCCACCGGGTTAATCCGTTCTCCGCAGCCGGGGATTGGGCTGGTGATTATCAAGAGCGATGCACCCGTGGTGCCCATTAAACTGGTGGGTGCCTACGAGGCCTATGCGCGGCATCATTGGGTGCCCCGCCCATATCAGGTGCAAATAAAGTTTGGCGAACCGCTCGACTTCGCCGACCTTCGGGCCGAAGCCAAACAAACGAAGGACAAGGAACGCCTCAAGGAAATCTATCAACAGGCCGCCACCGATTTGCTGCACGCCATCGCGCAGATCGAGCCCGGCCCAGACCAAGACCCATTATGAAAATCACCATTCACTCCGGTAACTGGGAGGAACTCGACATCGACGCCCTGGCGATCCCGCGCCCGGCCGACACCACCCCTGATCCCGCGCTGGATGCCCGGCTTGGCGGATTACTCAGCGAATTGCAGGAGAACGGTGAATCGACCGGCAAGACCGGCGAATGCACTTTGATCCATCGCGTGCCCGATTCCTCGGTCCAACGGTTGTTCCTGTTGGGCGTCGGCGCTGAGCCCATGCCGCGTCATTGGTTCGCCGCCGCCGGCCAAGCCGTGCGTCAGGCGGCCAAGGCCAAGTGCCTATCCGTGGCCATCGTACTGCCGGAAAATGTCGATGCCCGATTGATGGCCGAAGGGGCTGTGTACGGGATGCACCGCCCGAGTGGGTACAAGGATCAGAAACCGTGGCCGGTGGAGGAAGTGGTCCTCCTGACCGGCGCGAATGCCGACGAGGCCGATCGCGGTTCCCTAACCGGCGCCGGCATTAACCTTGCGCGCGAGCTGGTGGAGATTCCCGCCAACGATCTCGGCCCGGAAGAATTTGCCATGCGTGCCGCGCAGGAAGGTGCGGCAGCCGGGCTGGAGGTCGAAATTTTGGATGAGGCGGCACTGGCCGAGATGGGTGCCGGGGCCATTCTTGCGGTAGGGCAGGGCTCCGTTCGCCCGCCTCGTCTGGTGCGTTTGAGTTATGTGCCTGAAAACCCGACCAGTGATGATCACCTGTTTCTGGTGGGGAAAGGCATCACCTTCGATACGGGGGGGCTTTCACTAAAACCGGCCAACGCGATGGAGAAGATGAAGTACGACATGGGCGGGGCCGCCACCATGCTCGGGGCAATCACCGCGATCGGTCGCGTCCAACCCGGTGTGCGCGTCACCTGCCTGCTGGCCATGGCGGAGAACATGCCCAGCGGTACGGCCACCCGCCCCGGCGATATCATCACCGCTCTGAATGGAAAAACCATTGAGGTGATCAATACCGATGCTGAAGGCCGGCTGGTGCTCGCCGATGCGCTGGTGTTCGCCAACCGCCTCGGGGCTACGCACATCGTCAATGCGGCCACTTTGACCGGCGCGGTGACCATCGCCCTTGGCAACATTCGGGTGGCCTTGCTGGGCAACGATAAAGATCTCAGCGACGCCATCGCCCTGAACGGCCGCCAGTGCGGCGAGCGCTTTTGGCCTCTGCCGATGGACCCCGAATACCTGGACGCGATGAAAGGCGACATGAGCGACCTGCGCAATGCTTCGGCCAACCGCGGAGCCGGCACCATCACCGCCGGGAAATTCCTGGAGCAATTTGTTGATGGCACTCCTTGGGCTCATCTGGACATCGCCGGTACTTGCTGGGTGGATAAGGCCCAGCCCAACTGCGGCAAAGGCGCCAGCGGCGTGGCGGTGCGCACGCTGGTTCGCCTGACTGAAGGCTGGGGGAAATAACCGTGCCGGCTCTTGTCAAGCGATCGGAACTGCGTTAGAGGATTCTCATGAACCGCTGGATCATCCTATTGCCGCTGATAGTTTCCGTGGGTTGCACGGCTGTGAGGGAAACCCAGCCGGAACGCACGGCGACCGAGCAACTGATCCTGAGCAGTGCCGTGGTTGATGCCGCCCGCCAAATTCAGGCTGATGCCGTAGCGGGCAAAAAAGTGGTGGTGGATGTGACTTACCTCAAGACCGTGGATGTGGAGTTTACCCAGGGCGAACTCCGCGATCGCTTACTGCAATTGGGGGCTGAATTGATCGCGGATCCCGATCAGGCTGAGGTCATCGTCGAGGTCCGTTCCGGAGGCTTGGGGATCGATGAGTCCAAGACCAATATCGGGATTCCTTCAATTCCTATCCCGGTGCCCAGTGTGGGGACTTTTCAGACGCCATCGGCTTACATCTATAAATACGAGCGGCAAGAGGGCAAATCGGCCATCGCGATTACGGGGTTTGAAATGGCATCGGGCAAACATCTTTTCTCCGTGCGTTCCCTCGGTACAGCCGTGCATAGTGATCTGAAACTACTCGGGGTGCCGGTGTATAAAAACCGGAAATATTTGGACCGCTAGCCGGTTGCAGGACTCTGAAACCAATGCTATCTTGTGCTATGAGGCGTGTTTTGCTCCCGACCATGAGTCTCATGGCATTGGCATTGAGCTGGGTCGGATGTTCCAAGGAGGAAGCGGTAGAGGCACCGATTAATCCGCGTTTAGCCAAGAGTGGTCAGCGCTTGGTGGATGAATCCCCCGCCGCTCTGATGGATCCCATTAAGCCGGAAGTGAATCCGGACGCTGAACCCAAAACCAGCCCGGAACCGGTCATTCCAGAATCCACTGATGCTTCAGATGCCGCGACGGATCCCGTGCCGACTGAACTGGAAATTCGAAATTTAATCCGTCAGGCCATGAACGGCAACGCGGCGGCACAGGTGGATTTGGGTAATCTTTTTTTCAGTGGTCGCGGTCGGCCGATGAGCAAACAGGGGGCCGAATACTGGTGGGGCAAGGCCGCTCAACAAGGGCACGGCGCCGCCATGCAGAATTTACAAATGCTCCATGCCAAGCCGGAGGAAGGGGTAAGTTTTTTTGGCACGCGCAGCAAAGGGAAACGGTTTGTCTTCGTGATCGACAAGTCCGGGAGTATGAGCAATCAAGGTCGGCTGGGAAAAGCCAAGCGCGAGTTAATTGCAACGCTGCGGAGCCTCAAACCGGAGGCCCGGTTCATGGTTTACTTTTTTGATCAAGGCGCGGAACCCATGCCGGTGACGTCGATGATGGCGGCTACACCGGAAAATATTGTTTGGGCTGCCCGTTGGATCGAAGGGCGCGGGGTGGGGGGGAGTACGGATCCGCGCGATGCGCTGCGATTTACCTTTAATTTAAAACCGGATACCGTGTGGTTATTGACCGATGGGCAGTTTGCCGATGACGACGAAGTGCTCAAACAGATTCGGACAGCCAACTCCAACGCCGCCATTCGAATCAATACCGTTGCCTTCAAGGACAAGTCCGGGGAAGCCGTGCTCAAGCAGATTGCGGCGGAGAATGACGGTTCCTATCGGTTTGTTCAAAACTAGCCAGTACGGCTTTCAGCGCTTACCGTCTGTGCGTGCAGTTTGCTTATGACATTGCCGCTTCGTATGCGGAAAATTTTGAACGCGGCCCCCAACTGGACCCGCCACTTTCCGTTCCTTCAATTACTCCTGATCAAATTTTGGGCAAAACGGTCAATAGTTGCCTGGGAATTGCCGCTGGGTTGTTGCCAAACTCAAAATGGATCGAGGCATACGCGGAGCGGGGTTGGGATTTATTGACTTACAAAACCGTGCGTTCGGTGGGGCGGGCGTGTTATCCGATTCCCAACTGGGTGTTTGTAAACGCAGAAGCAGGACACGGCCCGGTGGTGGCCACCGAAACGTTGCCGTCGAATCCGGCGGATATCAGCTCGGCGGTGTGTTTCGGGATGCCCTCACGGGAGCCGGAGTTTTGGCGGGATGATATTGCCCGCGCAAAGGCGGCCTTGTGTGAAGGGCAGTTGTTACTGGTTTCGGTGGTGGCCAGTCCGGAGACGGACTGGAGTGTGGCGCAGGTGGCCGACGACTACGCCCAGTGCGCCGCGTGGGCGGCCGAAGCCGGAGCGGATGTGGTGGAGGCGAATTATTCCTGTCCAAATGTTTGCTCAGCGGAAGGGCAGGTGTACACGGATGTGGCATTGAGTGATACGGTTACAAGAACCATTCGATCCGGCCTAGGGGAGACTCCGTTGTTATTGAAAATCGGCGTGTTTCCGGATGTCATACGGCAGCGGGATTTTTTGCGCACGGTGGCCGGTTGCGCCAATGGGATTACCTTAGTCAACGGGATCGCGCGAGAGGTGCGTTATGCAGATGGCCGGCCGGTGTTTGGGGAGTCATACCTAAAAGCCGGGGTGTTGGGACGGGTGATCCACGAACCCTGTGTGGCGGCCGTCCGCGAAGCACGGGCGGTGATTGACGCGGAACAACTGCCACTGGCTTTGGCCGCGGTGGGCGGGGTATCCAATCTGGCAGATTATACGGATTTCATGGAGGCCGGCGCCGATGCCGTTCTGTGTGGCAGCTCACCGATGTACTTGCCGGATCTGGCCTGCGAGATCAAGGCGGGCCTGAGGTGAGGGTTGGCCAAGGCCAGTACAAATCTAGTCGACAACCGGAAGGGTCCCGTAGAAAGTCGGGCATGCGTTCTTGGACTTTTTTTCTGGCGGGGGTCATGGTGGCGTTCAACTTCGTGGGATGCTGCACCAGTAAACCGGTGGGAGTCACCGGAGGCATTCCGGTGATCGACACCCACATTCATCTCTACGACACCACCCGCGAGGGGGGCGTGCCTTGGCCGCCGGAAAGTGATCAGGTGTTGTACCGGCCGGTATTGCCGGAGCACTTTGACAAAATCACCGCTGCCAATGGCGTGACCGCCACGGTCATTGTGGAGGCCAGCGACCGCTTGCCGGATAACCAGTGGGTCCTTGATCTGGTGGCCCATAATCCCGGCCATTACATTGGTGTGGTAGGGAATTTGCCGGTGGGTACGGATGCCTTTGCAATCGAGTTGGAAAAACTCGCGCAGGACAAGCGCTATGTGGGCGTGCGATTGCGCAGTTTTCCGGACGGGGTGGAGGGCTTTAATGATGCGGTGTGGCGTGATTTGGAACTGTTGTCCGCCAAGGGCCTGACACTGGATGTGTTGATGGCGAATTTCACACTGGCCGATGTGCGTCAGATTGCTCAGCGATTGCCGGACCTGAAGATTCTCGTGAACCATCTTACCGGCCTGACCATCACCGGAGACCCCGCCCAAACAGACTGGGCGGCGGAGGTGAAGGCGACCGCAGCCCACGCGAATGTCAGCTGCAAGGTGAGTGGCATATTTCAGCGGAGCGGTCGTATACCGGCGCCGAAAGACGTTGCCTATTACGCGCCGATCTTTGAAGTGGTGTACGAGGCCTTTGGTGAGGATCGCGTGATATATGGGAGCAACTGGCCGGTGACCGATCGCGGGGGCGAATACCATGAGCAGTTGGCGATCATTCATGACTATTTCGCACCCAAAGGGCGGGCGGTTATGGAGAAGCTGTTTTGGAAAAACGCCGCCAAGTTTTACAGTGTGAAACTCAACTGATTTTAACCCAAATAAACACAAATGAATCGACGTACATTCCTTCAACGTACCCTAACCACCGCAGCCGCGGCCGGTGCCACCTGGCTGGATATTCCACAGGTGCTGGCTGCCAAGCCAGGGCATAGCCCGGCGGTGCGGGCTTCCTTCAAGAAATACGGTGGCTTCCCGATGGGGATTCAGAGCTACTCGCTGCGTGCCTTTGGCATTGAGGGCGAGGGCAACGCACTCGAAAAAATCTCGGCACTCGGTCTGCATTGGGTGGAATTTTTTGGAGGGCATTTCCCGATCACTCAGGATCAGGTGAAAATCGAGGCGATGCACAAAAAACTCAACAAGCACGATTTGCACATCAGCGCCCATGGAGTGAATGGGTTCACCAAGAATCACGAGAAAAACGAAAAGGTGTTCCAGTTCGCCAAGGCGGCCGGTATCAGGAACATCAGCGCTAATCCATCGCCGGACAGCTTCGATAGCCTCGACAAGCTGGTGGCCAAGTATGATGTGCGTATCGCCATTCATAATCACGGTCCGGGTGCCTTATACGACAAGATCGATGACGGGCTGAAAGCCGTGAAAGGACACGACAAGCGAATCGGATTTTGCGCCGACTTGGGTCACTACATCCGCAGTGCGGAAGATCCGGTGGAGGTAATCCACAAGCTGGGCGACCGCCTGTATGGCATCCACCTGAAGGATTTCGCCGAGCAAAAGAAACAGACACATGGCGTGATTCTCGGAAAAGGGCATCTGGATGTGACCGCCGTATTTAAAGCGCTAAAAAAAGTCGGCTTTCCGGCCGATGGCGCCTTGAGTCTCGAGTACGAGGAAAATCCAAAAGATCCCATTGCGGACATTGAGGAATGCCTCAAGGTGGCTGCCGTGGGTGCCCAGAAAGCCTTAAAGGGCTAGGATATAAATCATCCATTTTAGCGGGCGATGTCTTGAGATATCGCCCGATTTTTTGTACAGTGAGGCCACTGGATGCTTCAGTTCAGCGATCAGCCTTACGAGTATTTCCCGCCGAAACCCAACCGGTTGATCGCTTGGCTGGGAGAATGGTGGTCGCGCCGGTCCATTCTGGCCGGGCCGGAGCATCGAATACATTCCGTGACGGTGGAGAACGCCGGGCCCCTGCAGGCGATCCATCGTGAGCACGGGGCGCGGGTTCTCTTATTGCCCAACCACTCCACGCACAGTGACCCGATGATCATGGTTGAGGCCTGCCGGCAGGTGGGGGTGTGGTCGATTTTCATGGCGGCGTACGATGTCTTTTTGCGCAGCCGGGCGCAGGGCTGGTTGATGCAGCGCATGAGGGCTTTTTCCTGAACCGCGATGGCAGTGACCGGCGTTCAATGAAAGACGCCATCGCCACGGTGATCGATGGCCGGTACGCGCTCACCGTGTTTCCCGAGGGGAACGTGTATTTCATGAACGATCGGGTGACGCCCTTTCTGGAAGGGCCCGCCTACATCGCGATGAAGGCTCAGCAGGAGATGAAAGATTCCGGCAAAATATTTGCCGTACCGGTTGCCATCAAGGCCACTCACACCACCGATGCCCGGGTGACGCTGCAGGAAACGCTCGATCACATGGCCGAACAACTGGACGTCGAATCCGACAGCGAAGCCGGCATTGTGGCACAGGTGCATGAGGTGGGCGTGCCGATGATTAAGCGCAACCTGTCCCAGCGTGGATTCCTGCCGCCCGATCCGGATTACAGTAATCTGCCCCATCTGCTGCAGCAATGTGCCCGCCAGATACTGGACCAGCTCGAGGCCAAGATGGGGTTGGAGTCCAAGGCAGACGAAGACCTCATGGACCGTATCCGCACCGTCCGTCGGGAAATTCACAAGGTACGCTCAGATCCCGCTCGCGAGATCGATCACGCTGTGGCCGCCGGTTGGGCGGACGAGGCGATCATCGCTTTTCGCATCCTCAGCTATGCCGGCAATTATCTTAGTGAGAATCCCACCCTCGATCGCATGGGCGAGACGATTGAGAAAATGTAGGAAGACCTGTATTCCCGTGCATTTCCGGCCTATGCCGACCGTGCGGTGACGGTGCGCTTTGGTGAACCTATTTGTGTTTCCGAGCAACTCGCCGCGGCGGCCAAGCCGCGTTTGGCCATGGAAGCCTTGACCGGCCAGTTTGAAGCCGGGGTTCAGGCCGGTCTCGACCACATCAACGCCAATAACCCGCACCCGGGTGGAGAGCAGTTTTAACCATTGATTGAGTCGATGAATCAAACGCACGAATCAATTCGGCATCTTCTCAATGGCCCGTTAGAGTCTCCGCCGCATGAGTGAAGCCTCTGAACCATCGCGCCCGCTGGCCAACCGGGGATTTCTGTCGCTGGTCTTCACTCAATTCTTTGGGGTGGTAAACGATAACCTGCTCAAGCAGGTGTTGTCCTTCGGACTGGCCGCGGCGGGTGTGTGGAGCGGGGTGCTGGGTGAGGGCGGCCAAAGCTGGGTGGCGATGGCGCTGGTGATGCCGTTCCTGTTGTTTGGCGCGATCGCCGGGCAATTGGCGGATCGCTACAGCAAACAACTGGTGACGCTGCGCGTGAAGCAGGCGGAATTCCTGATCGTGCTGGTGGCTTTTGCCGGTTTTTATTTCAACAACGTTTGGTTGTCGTTGCTGGCGATGTTTTTGTTGGGCACCCAAAGCGCCTTCTTCGGGCCGGCGAAGTACGGTGTGATCCCGGATTTGGTGGATAATTCCAAGATCAGCATAGCCAATGCCACCATTATCATGCTGACCAATGTGGCCGCGATTCTGGCTGTGGTGGTGGGCGGGGCGTTGTACGAAGCCTATCGCGGCACGGCGGCAAGCGGCGCGCCCGATGGGCGGTTATGGCTGCCGGGCTTGGCGCTTTTGGTATTTGCAATCTTCGGTTTGCTGGCGGCCAAGCAAATGCCCGGTTTGCCGGCCAGCGCGCCGGAAATGAAAGTGCAGTGGGAATTTTTTGCCCCGTATGTCCGCACGGTCAAAAAAATGTTGGCCGGTGATTCACCGATTCTCGTGGTGTGCATTCTCAAGGCGATGTTTTATATGCTGGCCTATCTGGTATTGCTAATCCTGGCGGACTACACGCTGGTGCTTGGAATTTCGGAGAAAAAAGTGAGCATGTACCTGTTTGGCACGATTGGCATTTCGATTGCCGTTGGCAGTGTGTTGGCCGGGGTGATTTCGCGGGGCGGCATCCAACCGCGCTTGATCCTCGCTGGTGGGATTGGCTTTGGCGTGGCCGGACTGCTTTTGGCGTTGGCTCCATCGAGTTACGTGGTGATCCATGAATCGAACGAGGCCCAAGCCGCGCAGGGATTGGATGGGCTGCCCAAAAATGCGAAGGTCAGTTTCTACCTGAAGCGAGCCGAAGATAGATTGAGCGAGTTGCGGGAGGATTTGCAGTTTGAAAAGACGGGAATTTCGCTAACGGAACGGTTGGATGCGGTGAAGAACGGCGACCATCAGGCAATGGTCATTTCCTCGGCTTATCTGGATACGTTTCCCAACCGCAAAGTGACGCCGAAAAAAGATGGTAATGGTACCGTGTTTTACCATCTGGTTGAGGATGATAACCGGACTCAAACCACCGGGCTGGTGGCCGTGCCGGTGGAATCACGCCACGGCGATGTGTGGAAGGTGGTGATCTGCCTGTTTGTAGTGGGCGCCGGTGCCGGTCTTTATGTGACCCCCCTGCAGGCGTTGCTGCAAAAGCTATCGCCGGCCGCCGCGCGTGGCCGATACATTGCCACCTCCAATGCCATCGATACCGTGCTGGAGATTATGGGGATCGGCCTCTTTTTCCTGCTGCGCAACGTGGGCGTGGGCGCACAGGAGATATTCTACCTTGTCGTGTTCGTGGCGCTGGCCACCATGGCGCTCTTCGTCCTCCGCATCCGGCCGCACATTCACAAACCGGAATGGAATTAACTTCAGCGCTTGAGCGGCAGGGTGCGATTTTTCTGACGGCCAACCCCTTTCAATTCCAGCCGATCCTGATGCACCTCGATGATTCCGTATGCGGTGGTGTGGGTATCCACCATTCCGTTTAGGGTGAGATAATGAATGCCGGCTTGCTGGCCATAGTTGCCGCTGTGGTTGTGGCCATTCATGTAGGCGGCCACACAGGGATACTTTGCGAGCAGTTCGGTCACCGCGGTGGCGTTCCACAGGTTGTGAACGTTGGGCGGGTGTACGGGGAAATGGCAAAAGAGAACGACACGTTCCTTGGCCTTGGTGGCGGCCTCGAGTTTTGCTTTCACCCATTTTAACTGGGTTTGACTGAGGCCGCCGTTCCAATTGGGTGTGCCGGCCTTGAGCCGCCGATGAAAAGCCTTGGCCTCGGCTGTGCGGGGATCGTTGGCGGGGTAGGCGTAGGTGCTGATGTCGTTGCCATCCAGCACGATGAAACGCCAGCCTTTGTGGGTGAAATCGTAGTATCGATTCTTGAGGCCCATGCGCTTTGGCACGAGCGCTTTCTTATCATCGGCCACGGAAAAATCGTGGTTGCCCAGCACGTGATAGTGCGGCGCTTTAAGCTGGCCGAAGATGGGGCCGACCACATCGAAGCTGGCAAAATCGCGGTCAATGAAATCGCCCAGATGCACCACGAAGGCGAGGTCCAGCTTGTTGTAATGTGCCACGCACTCGCGGAGTTTGCGCGGAGAATCGCTGTATTTGCGGGTGCCGCTGGTTTTGTCGCAATACTGGCAATCTGCAATCGCGCCAAATCGGAACAACGGTTCCGCGGCATTCAGCTGGATGGCGCAGCCAACGGCCAGCCAGAGTAGGCAATTGTGGAGTAATCGCATGGCCAACAGGATGACTTACTGCAGCGGCAAATCCAGCCGCATTTTGCGCCCGCCGCGGATGAGATCCAGCGGCAGCTTCTGGCCGGACTTGTAATTCATCTTCACGTGCAGGTTAAACTTGCGGTGATCCATGTCCGACGCAAACGGTTTGCCGGCGATGCCCACGACATAGTCATTGAGGCGGAGGCCGGCGCTGTAGGCGGCACGGCCTTCCTTGCTGCCGGTGTTGATCCATTTCACCTTGAGCGCCTGTTGGCCGGCCGGGAGGTTGAGCCGACGGATTTCGTTGGCTGATGCGGGCGGAAAGTAAACGCGGATGCGTGGGTGCAGGGCCCAAAGTGAACCGCGCCAGGAGATGTCGGTTTTTTTCCAACCCGGCGCCGTGCGGACAGTATGGGCGCGGCTGCTGCCCGCCACAGTGAGGCGGATGGTCTCCACGCCGTTACTGAGGTTGTGCAACACCCACTGAAGATCAGCGATGGAGGTGATGGGCTGACCGTTGGCGTGGGTAATGCGCTGGCCGGCTTTCAGACCGGCGCGCGTGGCGGGGCTGTTGGGCTGCAGCTTGCTGATGCGTTGACCATCCACGGCATCAATGTTCAGTCCGATATTTTCCGGGAATGGATAACGCCAGAGCTTCTCCTTGGTGAGCTTGCCCTCGAGGTGCAGCTTGTGGTTCTCGGCGTCGTGAATGTTGTGGCAATGGATGCAGTTGTTACGGTGGGTGGTTTGGCGAAAGGCGGCCTTATTCTCCAGCCCGGGCATTTCCAGAGCGGTCTTATAAGGTTTGGGGGCTCCGCGTTTGCCGGCGAGCTGAAGCTTGTTCTTCGGGTAATCAGCGTGCAGTTTCAGGACACGTTTCATGGTGTTCTCCAGGCCGGCGATGGAGTTGTAGGCATCAGGTCCGTTTGCGCTCTGCGTGCCGTATCGGGCATACACCACGCCGTCGGCATTGATGAACATGCCGGCCCAGTTCAGGTCGTAATCGAATTGGAACAGGCTGAGATCGACTCCTTTCATTTCGACCTGACGCAGAGAGATGAAGTGTTTTTGGGCCAGATCCCGGACCACGTTGCTTCCCTTGGCTACTTCGGCGTCAAAGGCCTTGCAGGCCGAGCAGGGTACACAGCGGAAGGTGACGAAGATCGGTTTGCCGGTACGTTTGGCCTCGGCCATGGCGGTTTTGAGATCATTATAGATCCATAAATCGGCTCCGCGGGCGTTGTCATCCTGCAATCGGTCTAACAAAGAGGGCACTGCGGCTGAGGCGGAAAGGGTAAGGCACAACAGGGCCAGGGAGAGCGTGGGTTTCATGAAGCAACTCTAAATCACGGCGATAATTCCTGCCACTTGAAAAAAGTCCTAAAGTCATTTTTCGATTATAAACTTTTTCAAAGATTATAGTGGCGCCGCTCGACGGCAATGGCTTACATTCTCCTCCGACACCACTTTATGTCCCCACGGGCGGAGTATCCCCAACGCGTTCGGTGTTCGGTGTCTTGGTATGTTTGTGCATGTAACCTATATTCTAATCGTCTCGGAGTTTTAATTATGTTTATCGCCGCTATTCTTCTCGCTGGTTTGCTGTTTTTTACGGCAATTTGTCTGTTCCTATTTATCAAGAAGATTAAACCCGGCGAGGCCGGTGTGCGGACGGGCTTTGGCGGCATCAAGGTCAAGAAGGACTGGGTGCTGCGCGTGCCGATTCTGCAACAGCTGCAGATCATGGATCTCTCCGTGAAAAAACTGGAGGTCGTGCGGAAAGGTCGGGATGGCCTGATTTGTGAGGATAATATCCGCGCCGACATTGAGGTGGTCTTTTATGTGCGGGTGAATGACCAAAAGACTGAGTTGGATGGAAAGGTCGACTTTCACGATATCAAGACGGTGGCCACGCAGGTTGGCTGCGAACGGGCATCAGAAATCGAGCTGCTCAAGCAGTTGTTCGAGGCGAAATTTTCTGAGGCGCTCAAATCCGCCGGTAAGAAGATGGAGTTTGAAAAGCTGTATACGGACCGAATTCCCTTCCGCGAAGAAATCATCAATACCATTGGCAGCGATCTAAACGGTTATACGCTGGAGGACGTGGCGATTGATTACTTGGAACAAACCCCAAAGGCCGATCATGACGCAAACAATGTGTTGGATTCGCAGGGGTTGGCAAAGATTGTCCAAATTACGGCAGAACAGCAGGAGCTCAAGAACGCGCGCGAACAAAAACTGAAGGTGGAGTTGAAGGATCAAAACGTTCGGGCCGAAATGGAAACCCGCGAGCTGGACAAACAAAACGAGGAGGATTTGGCCAAACAAACGCGCGCGGTGGCAGAGGCCAAGGCCAGGGAAGAGGCCGCGGCGCAGGTGGAGATTCAGAAGAATCGCGAGGTGGCAGAGAAAGCCGATATTGAAGCCAGCCAGCACATCGAGGAACGCAAAGTGGAGCAGGAACGCGTGGTGATGAGTGCCACCTATAGCAAGGATCAGGATCTGCTGCGCTTGGAACAGGAAAAAATCGAGGCCGGCGAGCAGGCCGAGGTCGACCGGGAACGCCGGGTTGGCCTCATGAAACAGGAGAAGGAAGCGAAGATCATCGAGGCCGCCTTTGGCGTCGCCGAAAGCAGGGCCGGTTTGGAATCCAAGGAGAAGGAAGTCTCCGAGCAACACCAGCAACGTTTGGATTTGGAGGCAGACATGGCCGCGGACCGCACCAAGCGCGTGATGATGGTGGAAGCCACCGCCAAGGCAGAGGCGAGCCAGAAGGAAGCCACCGTGGCGGCCGAGGCCGAAAAGACGGTTCGTCAACAAAAAGCGGAAGCCGCCCAGATTGAGGAACGCACGGCGGCCTTGGCGCGAAAGGAAGCGGCCGACCACGAGGCAGAACGCATTCAAGTGACGGCGGATGCCGAGGCAAAAGCCAGCGAGAAACGCCGCCACGCCATGGAGCAAGAGGCCGAAGGCACAGCCGCCTTGCAGTCGGCTGCCAAGCTGGCGGAAGCCCGCGGCATGGAGGCCATGGCCAAGGCCGAAGAGGCGCAAGGTTTGGCGGAGGCAACGGTAATTGCCAAGCAGGGTGAAGCAACAGGCTTGGCCAAATCTGCGGAAGGCAAGGGCGAAGCTGAAGCCATCTCCGCACAAGGCACCGCCGAAGCAGCCGCGGTTGAGGCATTGCGCTTGGCCGAAGCCCAAGGCACGGAAAAGCAAGGCTTGGCCGATGCATTGGCCAAGACGGAAATGGCCAAGGCCATCGAGCTGTTCAACAAGGCTTCACAGGATCACGAGGAATTCCGCCTGCAATTGGACAAGGACATGGCGGTGGATTTGGCCGGTATCAACGTGCAGAAGGATATTGCCGAGGCGCAGGCCCGTGTGGTGGGCGAGGCGCTCAAGAGCGCGAACATCGACATCGTCGGTGGCGAGAACGACTTCTTCGAGAAGGTGGTTCGCTCCGTGTCACAGGGCAAAGCAGTCGATCGTCTTGTGAACAACAGCCAAGCGATCACGGATGTGAAGAACACCTTCTTCAATGGCGATCCGGATTATTTCAAGGGCCAGTTGCGCGGCTGGATCAAGGATTTGGGCGTCTCCAGTGAGGATGTCAAAAACCTGACCATCTCCGCGCTGTTGACCAAACTGATCGGACAGGCAGACGACAGCGGCCTGAAATCGGTAATGCGTCAGGCGCAGAAGGCGGCCAAGGAATCCGGTATGGGAGAGATTCTCTCCGGCGCAATCCTGGGCGACTCGGCCAATAAATAATTTCGCGAACCGGCCCGGCAACGGCCGGGCTGGGATCGCGTGGAGTTGATCCATGGCGGAATCTCCCGATAGTGTCACAGCAGCGGAAGGCGCAGCCCCGGCGGCGTTGGAAGGCGGCGCGTATGACCTGATCAAGCAACGGCTGAATGATCACGGGGGTAAGCTCAAAGCCAAGCTGGGGGATCTCGATCAGCGCCGGGCGGCGGTGTTTGGCTCGCGGAAGCTGGAACTCATTAAAATGGATCGCGTGTCTACGCAGCTAAGCTGCGAGCCGCGCGACATGATTCAGCTCGGGCACAACCGATTTCTCTTTGGGTTCAACGTGCAACTGGGCCTGAAGCAGGGCCAGCTGAGCGATGTGTTCGCCGTTTACGATTACCACGAGGCGGAACAATCGTTTGCGGGGGCGGATCTTTCGGTGTTGGACAACCCGGCTTTCAAGGAGTCCTTCTCCCGCTTGTTCCAGATCAATCAATCCGCGACCTTTCACCGGTTCTCCATCGTTGGCCCCCACCTGTACATGGTGTTTCGCACGGGCACCAAGGTGGATGACGTGGCGGTTTTCAAATGGCTCTGCCAGGATGGGCAACTGAGCTATGTGGATGATCGCAGCGCGCCGGAGTATTTGGCGCAGGCCTTTCCGGACCAGTATAACTTCAAATGGAAAACCCCGGCCCGCAATGCCATCCGGCACGGGGATAATCCGCATGTGTCGATCGAGGACCGAGTGTTTGTGGAGTGTGTGGGAGGTGATCTCACGATCAAGGTGGAAGACAATACGGCCACTGGCGAAGGCATTTACGCGGAGGAAGTCGAGGATGGAAACCAGAAGGTGGATGATGCGGAAATCCAATACGCTATTCAGGGCTCGTTGATTTTGCTGAAGGTTAAACCGTACCGCGAAAAAGGGGTGCGGTATTTTATTTTTAACGAAAAATTGCAAGCCGTGCATCGGGTGGATTCCCTTGGGCAGGCCTGCGTGATGTTGCCCGAGGAACACGGCCTGATGTTTCCGGATGGATACTATCTCCAAACCGGTGAACTCAAACGCTACGAGGGCGAGCTGGGTGAGATGGTGTTGGAGCGGACCATCGCTTCCCCGAACGGAGAAGATTATCTGTATGTCTTTTTCAACCGAATGAGCGGATTGTATGCGTTGATGCCGTATCGGTTGATCGAGCAAACAGTTTCTGAGCGCATTGCCTGCAACGGATTTTCCCTGTTTCCCAACGGCGATCTGGTGAGCTTTCGTGCGGAGGAAGAGGCCATCAAGCATCACATGGTGCAGCTGCGCCAATCGCCGTTTTATCAGGCAGGCTTTGAGCCGGAGAGCGGTGAACGTGAATCGTTCCTGTTTCAGGTGGGCAACAAGGCCGTGGTCAAGGCGATGGCCGAGTGTAATGAGGTGTTGATCCTGATCCAGAAGGAATCCCCTTACGCCGACCTGTACGCGGACCTCGCTTCCAAGGCACTAAGTATCCCGGACAGCTATTCATGGTTAAGCTCCGCAGATGGCCTCGGGTTGGGGGGCATTCTTCAGGACATTGCCGGCACGGCAGAAAAGGCGGTGGCGGAGTTCGATAAGGTGCGGCGATTGCGGCTGGACGCCAAGGAACAATCCAGTGCCGTCAGCAAAAAGGCCAAGGAACTGTTTAATCAGGTGAGCCGTGCCGACTTCCGGTCGGTGGATGATTTTGTGGCGAATCTGGGCGGGCTGCGCCGGATGCGGGGGGAAATTATTACGCTGCGGGATGAGGTGCGCTTTATTGACAAGGCCGCGATGGGGGTGCTCGAGGAACAGGTCAAGGAGCAGGTGGATGCGCTTTCGCAGAAGTGTGTGGAGTTTTTGTTGGCACCGGAGTCGTTGGATCCTTATCGCGAACGGGCGGAGGAGCAGCGGGGCCGGGTGGATGGTGTGACCAAGGTGGCCGAGGGCAAGGAGCTGGAGGAGGAAATCACAACCGCCGGTTCGGATCTGGAGATGTTGATCGACATTGTCCGGAGTTTGCAGATCGATGACACCACGGAGCAGACGCGCATCGTGGAGGCGATCACGGCGATTTATCAGGTGGTCAATCAGGTGAAGGAGGCGCTCAAGAACAAGATGCGCTCTTTGATGACCGCCGAGGGGGCGGCACAGTTTAATGCGCAGATTTTGCTGCTGAGCCAGACGGCGGTGAACTATCTGGACATGTCCGATACGCCGGAGAAGTGCGATGAGTACTTCAATAATATCCTCAATCAACTGGAGGATTTGGGCGGCGATTTTGCGGATTTCCCGGAATACATCGAGCAGCTGGACCAGAAACGCAGCGAGCTGGAGACGGCCTTTGAACAGAAGCGGCTGCAGTTGGAGGAAGCGCGCAACCGTAAGGCGACGGCGCTGGTGTCTTCCGCCGAGCGCATGCTCAAGAGCATTGAGCACAAGCTGGGTACGTTTGAAGATGTCAACGACATCAACGGCTACATGGCCGGTGACCGGATGATTGATTCCATCCGCGAACGCGTGGAGGAATTGCAGGCGCTGGACAAGGCCGGCGAAGCTGAGGGCATTCTCAGCCAGCTCAAGAGCGTGCATGAGGAAGCGGTGCGCCAGCTGAAGGACAAGCTGGAGCTGTATGTCGACGGGCAAAACGTCATTCAGTTCGGCAAGCACAAGTTTGCCGTCAATGCCCAGCCGCTGGATCTGACCATGGTGCGGCGGGGTGAGGATCAGTTCCTGCACCTGACCGGCACGCAGTATTTTGATGAGGTGAAGGATGAGGGGTTCCTGGCCACGCGCGAGGTGTGGAACCAGACGGTGCTTTCCGAGGACAACGAGATCTATCGCGCCGAATACCTCGCCTATTTGCTGTGGCAACAGTTGGAGAAGGAAGGCATCGATCGCATGACCGAGGTGGCGGGGATGGACACCGAGGCGCGCCTGAAGGTGGTGCAGGATTTCATGGGCGACCGTTATGCGGAAGCTTACACCAAGGGCATTCATGATCAGGATGCCGAGAAGATTTTGGCAGCACTGCTGAACACACAGGCGGCACTGCAACTGGCCCGCTACTATCCGCGCGCCCGTGCCTGTGCGGCGGTGTTCTGGAACAAGTTCTGCGATCCGGATGCGGCGAAGATGATGCTCGCCCGTCTGGAAGGTTTCGCCACGCGCAACGAGATTTTTCCGGGCGACCCGACTCAGGCCGATTATGTGGCTGAACTGCGCGCCATGATGGCTGCGTTTATTGAGGAGACCGGGCTGTTTCCGCCGGAAGATGCGGATCCGGCCGGCGAATATCTTTTCTACGAACACACCAACGGCCGTGACTGGGTGGTGAGTCAGGAAGCGGACAGTCTGCTCACAGAGTTTGAGCGGCACCTTGTTAAGAAAGGTCGCGAGGCGGATTTCACCAAGGCGCAGAAGCCGCTGCAGAAAGATCCGCACAGCCATTACCAGCTCATTCGCGACTGGGTGCGCGGTTTCCTGCTCGATCGCAACGGCGCCAATAAATATCTCGAGGAAGTTGCGGGGCTGGTCTTTTGCGGACACCTGCACAAGCAGGCTGTGGTGAAGGCCGCCACCGGACAGACGCTTGAGGGCATTCAGGGCGCGCACGATGCAGTGGAGGAGGGCGGTAATTATCCGTTTGATTACCTCGCGTTCCAGGAAAAGCTGGGCCGGTTTGCCCGCGAATCAGTACCGCGCTTTGAGGCGTATCAGGAGTTCAAACAAAAGCTCATCGAAGACGAGAAGGAAGCGCTGCGCCTGCATGAATTTGAGCCGCGCGTGTTGTCCTCCTTTGTGCGGAACCAGCTGGTGGATGAAGTGTACCTGCCGATTGTCGGCGATAACCTCGCCAAACAAATCGGCGCGGCGGGCGACGCCAAGCGCACCGACCTCATGGGGCTGTTGCTGCTCATCTCGCCTCCCGGTTACGGTAAAACGACGTTGATGGAATACCTCGCCAACCGCATGGGCCTGATCTTCATGAAGATTAATGGCCCGGCGCTCGGCCATGAGGTGACCTCGCTTGATCCCGAGGAGGCGCCCAACGCCGGTGCACGCGAGGAGGTGAAGAAGCTCAACCTCGCGCTGGAGATGGGCGACAACGTGATGATCTACGTGGACGACATCCAGCACTGTAATCCGGAGTTTCTGCAGAAGTTTATTTCGCTTTGTGATGCCCAGCGAAAGATTGAGGGTGTGTGGCGCGGCCAGCCGAAGACTTACGATATGCGCGGCCGGCGCGTGGTGGTGGTGATGGCCGGCAACCCCTACACCGAGAGCGGCGAGAAATTCCGCATCCCGGACATGCTCGCCAACCGTGCCGACACCTACAATCTCGGTGACGACATGAAAGGCCGCGAAGCCGCCTTTTCCGGCAGTTACATTGAGAACGCCATCACCTCCAATCCCGTCCTGCAACCACTCGCCAAGGCCGAGCAGAAGGATATTCAGGCCTTCATCCGCATGGCCGAGACCGATCAGCGCGAGGGCGTCGAGCTGCAGGGCAATTTCTCCGCCAACGAACAGGAGGAGCTGATCAACGTGATCAAGAAAATGATCACGCTGCGCGACGTGGTGTTGAAGGTCAATCAGCTGTACATTGAGAGCGCCGGTCAGGCGGATGAATTCCGCACCGAGCCCGCCTTCAAGATGCAGGGTTCCTACCGGAACATGAACCGCCTCGCAGAGAAGATCCTGCCCATGATGAACGAGCAGGAGCTGATGGACCTCGTGCTCGACCACTACAAGGGCGAGAGTCAAACACTCACCACCGGTGCCGAGGCCAATTTCCTGAAATTCAAACAGCTCATCGGCGTGATGACCGATGAGGAAGCCGCGCGCTGGGAGGAAATCAAGCGCACCTTCGGCCGCAATCAATACCTTCAGGGCGGCGACCAAAACGACCCCGTCAGCCGCGTCGTCAGCCAGTTGTCGTTGTTCAGCGGCGGATTGGAATCCATTCAGGACACGCTGAGAGAAGAACTCGGAAAACCCCGTGCCACGACCATTGACACCAGTGGCCTCAGTAAAGATTTGGAAAATCTGCGGCGTACCTTGGCGGAGGGTTTGTTCCGGACACCCGCCACGAGCGGCAGTTCCGAAGACGGCGCCGCGCCGGACAGTGGCCCGGTTGCCGAACACTTGGCTCGGCTTCAGGGTGCGTTGGAAAAGTCACTGGAGAACTCCGGAGCCGTTGCTGAGGCCTCACGCGAAAATCAGAATCAACTAATGGAACGCCAGCAGGCGATGCTGAATTACATCAGCGAGAGCAACCAAACGATGCTTCAGGCGATTCTGCAATCACAAGAGAAGGCGCAGGCCTCAAAATCACAGGCCGTCATGGCGAACATGGTGCAGTTGCTTTCCGCCAGTCACGAGCGGCATCGTGAGCTGCAGGAAAAACTGGCCGCCGCGCAGCCATCCGAAGTGGTCGTGGATGTGAGCAAAGAGATGGTGGCCGACAGCGACGCCCTCATTCAACAGATGCTTGCTCAGCTGCAGGCAGCCCAAGCGCAACCGACCCAACAAGGTGAGGCCGGACAGCCTCCGGTCGAGTCACAGGAATAAGGCGCGCCCTTATTTACTGCCCGGGAAGGAAACGTCCGGGAAGGAAATGTCCGGGAAGCTCGTCCACTTGTCGTCTTCGGGATCCCGGACACTGGTTGTCACCGTGGGAGCAGTGAATTTTTCTTCGGCTTCTTCCGGACCTGCTTCGGCCTCTGATTCCTTTGGGAGCAACGGAGGAACTTCCCACGGAGTTGCCACGACTGGGGTTGGCTCGGGTTCCGCCTCTTCTTCTTCGATAGAGGCGAATGCTGAAGGTCGGCTGACAAACGAAGAGCTGCTGCTGGTGAACGGGGAGCTGGAGGTAAACGAACTGCTGCTACTGCTGGATGATCCACTGGCCGCCGGTTCAGAGGATGTTGAGCTGCCCGCGGCGTTCTTGTCGGCCCACAATACGTGCACGGCCGGCACCAGCCCCATCTCGATGTGCACTTCGCTAAAGGTCAATCGGCGCAGGTGTACCTTGTCTTCCAAGGCCTCCGCCTTGAACAGGGAGGTAAGCACCGTGCGCAAAATCTTGTTGTCCTCATGCTGCTTGAGAAGGCGTTCTTTTTTGCGGGAACCAATTTCGGATTCGCGTTTGAGCACAGCCACCACTTTGGGGTTGAACCCCATCTCCAGTTCCACAGCGGTTAACAGGTAGCCGGCTTCCTTGAAGACGCGTTCGGACTCCTGGATTTTCTCCAGACTCTCCATCATTTTCTCTTCACTGTCGGCCTTGAGATCCTCGACGGTGCCTTCGACGTCTGCACGAATATCGCGGATGGTTTCCGCGCCTTCCTCGATCATGGCGCGAATCTCTTCCGCCTTGGTTTTATAAGTGGTGACTTTGTTTTTCCATTTATCCAAAAACTTGGCCATGACAATGCCTTTCTCCTAGGGTTGTAATCCGAGCGAGTGGGTAGAGGCAGGATAGGGGATTGGATAGAATCAGGGAATATTATTCGCACGGATTATTCGGGTTCTTTCTTGGCGGTATTCCGGTGAGTGGTTAGGATGGGTGCCGTCCCAACGCCCCTGCAATTCGCAGAAACGCAACACCTGTAGTTATGAAAGATCACGAGGTAAAAGCTCTGTTTCAGGAAACGCTGGAGGATTACCAGCTCACCAAGAAAGAACGCAATGAAGTCCGCGACTTGCTGGATCAGGTCCGCGGCGATGAACAACGGCGCGCGTTATACCGCAGCATGGCCTTCGATGCCGCCCGCGAAGCGTTGGCCAAGGCGGATGCCGGCCAGCGCTTTCAGGTGCTCGATTGGCTGGAGGGTACGGTGAAAACCCTGCATCCGGCCGAGAATCTGCCCGCTGGAGGGAAGCGCGAAAACGCTGCCTCCTTCTTTAGCCCGGACGATAATTGTGTGGGTAAAATCACAGAAATGTTTGGTGCGGCCCGTGCCTCGGTGGATGTGTGCGTGTTCACCATTACCGACAACCGGATCGTGGATGCCATGGACCGCGCGCATCGCCGGAATGTGCAAATCCGGGTGATCAGTGATGACGACAAGGCCATGGACGCCGGTTCCGATATCGATCGTCTGGAGCGGATGGGCATTCCTGTGCGCGTTGACCGGTCCGAACATCACATGCACCATAAGTTTGCCATCTTCGATAAATCAAAGCTCCTCACCGGCAGTTATAATTGGACCCGCTCGGCCTCACTGCACAATGAGGAAAACTTCGTGATCACGACCGATCGCGATTTGCTCAAAGACTTTACGCGCATGTTCGATAAGCTGTGGCGCGATTTTAGATAGATCATGAGCCAACCCCGCCATCAACCGCGCAAGTCGCCCAACGTCAAGTTGCGGTTGCGATTGCCGACTGATGGCTCCGTGGATCTCGATCAGCTTCGCGCCGCACTGGAGGCCCGCCTCAAGGAACCGCCGGCACCGCCATCACCGGAGGTCATTCCGGAACCGGTTCCCCAGCCGGAAGTCCTGCCTGAACCAGCCAAGGAACGGCCGCCATCACAGATCTGGGCTTGGGTCAGCAACAACGCACCCACCACGGTGGCGCTCTTTACCGCGGTGTTGGCGTTTACTACCGGTATGATCTGGATCGGCCAGAAAAGCACGGGCGATGGGGAAGCGGCACCCGCACTCGCGTGGGTCATGGGCGTTAATATTTTGATGTTCCTGGGAGCCTTTGGGTTGGTTGTTGTTCGTCAGCTCAAGATTCATGATTCGGCCGCGAATCATGTGTGGACTGAGATTAAGGCGAACCCCAAGAAAGCTTATGTGCCCGCGTTGGTTTTTGCTGGCGTCGTGGCGTTGGTGTTTATCGGGCTCACTATTCTGCAGGCTCCGTCAGGCACTGAACGTGCGGAAGGCAAGCCGACTCCAAAAACCAAAACCGTCACCTCCCCCACCACAGGTCAGCCACGCCCAACCAACAACATCCCGATTCCTCCGCTCACGCCTTCACCGGAAACTCCATCTGCTGAACCGGAATCCTCGTGGGGCCCAACTGAAGGAGCTGGGAAGCGGTTGGCCGGGGTGGTATTGATGGGTGGGTTTTTCGGTGCGTGTTTGCTGGGCATAACTCGGTACCGAAAAACCCGTTATCCGGATGCCCAATCGTTACAGGCTGCTTCGAGAGTGGAGCACTTTGATTTTACTCGTTGTTTTCGGGTTTTTCTGGCCCTGCAAGGAGCCTATGTACTGGTGGCTTTTGCGACCGGGGTGCTTTATGCCTTGGGCTGGAGTTTAACCGACAAGTTCGGATTGACGGCCCTCTGGTTTAGCGTGGGGATAGGCGGTGCCGGACTATTGATGTTTGGAGCAGGAGCGGTTGGGCTGAATTTGCTGACGCAACTGGATCGCAAGATCGCGCCCGGAACAAACGGTTCGGCGGCCAGCCGGTATTTGCTGCGTAAATTGTGGGTGATCCTGTTCGGGGGCGTGCTGGTTGGCGGAACGGGATTGGGCATCGTTCAGGAACAGCCGGATTTCATGGAAAGTTTTATGATCGGCTCACTCGGTTTGGGTCAGGCAGTGGCCTACTTTTGGGGGGGCTCAAAACTGGTTCAGCCAAAACAATCCGCGCCGAAAATCTCATCGCGTCAAGGGGCATTGCGCATTGCGGCAATCCTCTCGTTCAACTTGCCCCTCTTGTTTGTGCTGAGCGCGGCGCTCTGGGCTGGAGTCATGTTGCTGACCGGCGGATCCTGGAAACATCTTTGGTGGGGAATGCCCATTGGGTTTCTAATGGCACTGGGCTTATGCATGGGGGCTCGGGCATTTCCGCGGATCATTCGGTATTGGCAGAATATCCTCGGCATACCGGCCATTGCGGCCTTTGTTTTGGACTGGTTGGTATGGCCCGGATTCTTCTGGTGGGGCTTTGTCGGGTTGGCTGCCATGATGGCGTTTGGGACACGCAAAACCCGTTCCACCACCGGCGAGGAAGACCAGGGCTGGATGCTTGTTCTGCCCGAACATCGCGGAGATTACCAGCCGGTCATCCATCCTACCCGGGACGGCTTGGAAGTGCGTTGGTTTCAGTTTTGTGCAGTGTGCTTGGTGATCCTGGCATTGTCGATTTCAGCCGGCGGTTATGTGTGGGGATACGATTCTCCAGTTATAAATGATGACCCGCAAGCCCGGGTAGAACAGAAGCAGGACGAAACCGAGTTAAAGGGTGCCCAGCCGGTTGCCTCGGAAAATCGCTATGTGCCCATTAAACCGCCGCGGGGTGACAAGGGTGCGCTGGAGCAGGCCGTTCGGGAATTGGCGGGATCAAATTATTTTTCCGGTTCAGCCGAACAAAAACTGGCCCGGGCCTGGGTTCATTACATGCACAAGGGCCATGCCATCGCAGCCTATAATTATGCATTTATGATGTTGAAACTGGATGAAAAT
>JAYQQG010000014.1:0-36213 GCA_038145765.1 Verrucomicrobiales bacterium | reverse complement strand
TGCGCCTGTGCGGCGCGTGTTTGAGACGATAGACAATGAAACGACAACTGATTTTGGCCGTGTTCATCGCGGTCCTAACCGGCACAACGCTGACGCGGGGTGCTGTGGTGCAGCATGAACTGACGATTGCCGAGAAAACAATTTCGCCCGCGGGCCAGCGCGTGACGGCGCTGATGATCAACGAATCCATCCCCGGGCCGGTGCTGCGCCTTAAGGTGGGCGACACGGCGCGCATTCGTGTGCATAACAAGTTGCCCAAGGAAAAAACGCTGCTGCACTGGCACGGATTGCTGGTGCCGAATCAGGAAGACGGGGTGCCGATGCTGAACACGCCGGCCATTCCGCCGGGCGGTTTTCATGATTACGAATTCGAGCTGAAACACGCGGGCACTTACTGGTACCACTCGCACGTGGGCCTGCAGGAACAACGCGGCGTGTACGGCGGCATCGTGGTGGAGCCGGCCGAGGCGGATCCGGCTGAGCCGGCGGTCGACCGCGAGCACGTCGTGCTGCTCAGCGACTGGACCAATGAACATCCTGACGAGGTGATGCGCACGTTGCGCCGCGGCGATGAATGGTACGCCATTCGCAAAGGCAACCAGCAGAGCCTCTGGGGCGCGCACCGCGCGGGCATGCTCGGCGAGTACCTCTGGAACCAATGGGCGAACATGCCGCCGATGGATATTTCCGATGTGGCCTACGACGCCTTTTGGGCCAACGGCGCGCCCCGCACGCAACTGGCCGGCGCGGCGGGCGAGCGAGTAAAGCTGCGGTTGATCAACGCCGGCGCGGCCACTTACTTTTACGTGCACTCCGCCACCGGACCGCTGACGGTGGTGGCCGCGGATGGCATGCCGGTACAGCCGTTTCAGCAGCGGCGGCTGTTGATGGGCATGGGTGAAACGTACGATGTGATCGTGACGGTGCCGGAAGGCGGCCGCTACGAGGTGCGCGCCACTGCTCAGGATGGCTCGGGCCACGCATCGATGTTCCTCGGCGCGGGCGAACAGCATTTGGCCAAGACGATTCCCAAGCCGAAAGTGTACGGCATGGGCTGGATGTTGGCTGGGCTGGATGAACCGGAACCCAGCGGCGCGGAATCCGCCCGGCCGCTTGCGCCGTACGCCCGCCTGCGCGCGAGAGAATCCACAGCGATGCCGGCCGATGCGCCCGTGCGCGAACTGGAGCTCCGCCTCACCGGCGACATGCAGCGTTACGTGTGGTCTTTCAACGGCAAAACGGTGAAGGAGGAGAGCACCATCCGCGTGACGCGCGGCGAGGTGTTGCGGCTGCGGTTTATCAACGACACGATGATGCATCATCCGCTGCATCTGCACGGCCACTTTTTCCGGCTGCTCAATGGCCGGGGCGAATTGGCACCGCTCAAGCACACGGTTGACGTGCCGCCGATGGGCAAGGCGGCGATTGAGTTTCTAGCCAACGAACAGGGCGATTGGGTCTTTCACTGTCACCTGCTGTATCACATGAAGGCCGGCATGACGCGGGTGATCAGCTATGCCGAGCAGGGACCGGATCACCAGCCCAAGCTGAACCTCAAGCACGTGAACCCGTGGCAATTCACGCTGGAGGGCACGACGCAAAGCAACTTTTCCGAAGGCAGCGCGGGATGGTTCAACGACAAGCACCGCGTGGGTATCGATTGGGAATACAGCTTCGACGAGGATGAATACGAGCTGGACCTCGGTTGGCGCCGGTTCCTCAACCGCGATTGGTCCACCGTGGCCGGCTACCGTTTCACCAACGAGCACGACGCGAGCGACCGCGCCTTCGCCGGCGTGCAGCACCGGCTGCCGTTTCTCACCTACGGCACCGTCACGCTCGATTCCGAGGGCGATGTGCGCCCCGGCCTGTCTCGCGAACTGCAACTCACCGGCCGGCTCAGTTGGATTAACGAACTCGAATACGACTCCCGCACCGAGTGGGAATGGAACAGCGGCTTGAAATATCGCCTCAACAAACGCTGGTCGATCACCGGCGGATTTCATTCCGACCACAGCTTCGGCGCCGGCCTGAATTTTCAATGGTAACGATTTAAAAATAATAACATGAACAAACACCACGTCATCGGAATCGCCCTTGCGCTGCTCCTTAGCACGCCGGGCTTCGCCGCCAAGCCCAAGCTCAAGGATTATCCGCTCAAGATCTGTCTGGTGTCCGACAACAAGCTCGGCTCCATGGGCAAGCCCTACAAATTCACGCACAAAGACCAGCGCATCGTGCTCTGCTGCAAACCGTGCCTGAATAAATTCACCAAGGAACCGGTGAAGTATTTGAAAAAGCTGGAGCCGAAGAAGAAGTAGCTACCGCAGTTCGCGCTGGAGGTGCGCCGGATCGCGCCGGCAATCCAGCACGCGGAACACGATCACTTCGTCTTCCCGCAAATCATAGTAGATGGCATGGGGAAACCGCGTGGCCAGTAGGCGGTGAAAGCCGAATACTTTGCGATGGATGCCGCCGGATTGGCGGAGTGTATCAATGTCGTTGAGCAGCGAGTTTAGGAAAAAATCGCCGGCACCCTGTTCCTGCTGTTCGTAAAAACGCCGGCCGGCGCGGAGATCATTTAAGGCAGCGGTGAGAATCCGCAGCTTCATTCATCGCGGAGCATTTGTTTGGCAGTGTCCCAATCGACGGCAGCTACCTCGCCGGCGGTGTATTTTGTAGCAGTTTCCCGCAGAGCCGTGCCGTGCCATTCCGGTGAATTGAAATCACTTTCCGATTCACGAAGGTCCGCCCACAAGGCTTCCAGCAACGCCAGTTTCTCCGCTTTCCCCAATTGCATTGCCTGTTCCTGAACCGTCATCGCAATCAAAGTAACATTCCAGACATCATTGAGCAACTACGCCAAAATCTCCTTGGCCACGTGGCCGTGGACGTCCGTCAGGCGGAAGTCGCGGCCGGCGTGGCGGTAAGTGAGGCGTTCGTGGTCGATGCCCAGCAGGTGCAGCAGGGTGGCGTGCAGGTCGTGGATGTGCATGCGGTTCTGGGCGGCCTTGAAACCGAAATCATCACTCTCGCCGTGGGTCATGCCGCCGCGCACGCCGCCGCCGGCGAGCCACATCATGAAGCCGTGCGGGTTGTGGTCGCGCCCGTTGCCGTTTTCGCTGACCGGCGTGCGGCCGAATTCCCCGCCCCACACGATGAGGGTGTCCTCCAATAAACCGCGTTCCTTGAGATCGCCCAGCAGCGCGGCGATGGGTTGATCAATATTCTTCGCAAGCGTTGGCGTGGTTTTATTGTGATTGCGATGCGTGTCCCACGGCTGGCCATTGCCGTAATACACTTGGATGAACCGCACGCCGCGCTCGGACAAGCGCCGCGCCAGCAGGCAGCCATTGGCAAAGTGTCCCTTGCCGTAGGCCTCGCGCACACGCTCGGGTTCCTTGGCAATGTCGAACGCATCGGTGGCAGCGAACTGCATGCGGTAGGCGGTCTCCATCGCTGCGATGCGACCCTCCAGCGCGGGATCGGGGGTGCCCTGTTGCGCGAGGTGCTCGCGGTTGAGCGCCTGCATGAGGTCGAGCTGACGGCGTTGCGCGGCGGGATCGAGCTTGGCATTGCGCAGCCACGGAATCATTTCCTTCGGCGCAATCTTCGAGTGATTGATGTACACGCCCTGATGTTGGGAGGGCAGGAAGGCGCTGTTCCATAAAATCGAAAACCGCACCGGACGCCCTGGGCACAGCACGATGTACGCGGGCAGGTTGGCGTTTTCCGTGCCGAGCCCGTAGCTCATCCACGCGCCCATGCTCGGCACCTTGGGCGTCATCGTGCCGTTGTTCATCAGCAACAACGCCGGACCGTGGTTCGGGTTGTCCGTGTGTACCGAGCGCAGCACGCAGAGGTCATCGGCAAACCGCGCCGTGTGCGGCAGCAGCTCGCTCACCTCCAGCCCGCTCTGCCCGTGCCGCGCATATTTGAATGGCGCATCCAGCAACCCGCCCGTCGGCCGTTCCGTGCGCAGGTCCGTCCCCGCCGGTCGTTGGCCTTCAAATTTCTTGAGCGCCGGTTTCGGGTCCAAAAAATCCGGCCCGAACGGTCCGCCGTTCATGAACAAATGAATCACCCGCTTCGCTCGCGGCGCAAAATGCGGCGCCATCCCCGTCGCCGCCTGCAGCGAGTTGAATAACCCCAACGTCCCCATCCCCGCGCCCATCCGGGCGAGGGCCGTGCGGCGGTTGATGTTCATTAGGTCATTCATTAATCCAAAAACTGAAACTCATTTCCCGCTAGCAACGCGTGCGCGTATTGCGTCCAGACAGTCCGATCGTTTTCGTGATCTTCAAAAAATAGAACGGCGATGCCCAACTCAGTTTTGCGCGGGGCGCGTTGGAAGAGTTTTTTGTAGGCGACATTCACGCGGGCTTCAGTTCCCTCCACATTCATGAGTTCAACGGCGAGCGCTTCGGCTTGCCATTGGATGAAGGGGCCGTTGAGGGTGAAGAGTTGCTGAAGCGGCGTGATGGTCTGCGGGCGGGTGGGGGCGTGGGCGGTGGGATCGGGGAAATCGTGGATGCGCAGGAACTGGTTTGGCTCGCGGCGATGAATGGCGCCATAAAGGGTGCGGCGGTGGTTGTCTTTGGTGTTCAAATTCTTCGGTTCGCCGCCGAGGGACAGATCGAGCTGGCCACTGGCGTGGAGCATGGCGTCGCGCCAGGTTTCCACATCCAACCGCCGACGGCTCATGCGGGCGAGGTGTTGGTTGGCCGGATCGCGCTTGTGCGCGGCGGGATTGTCGATGCTCTGCTGCCACGTGGCGGAATTCAAAATCTCGCGATGCAGCCACTTGAGCGACCAGCCGTGTTTCACAAAACGCGCGGTGAGATCATCCAACAGCTCGGGATGCGTCGGCGGCTCGCCGGAATGGCCCAGCTCGCTCGGCGTGGGGCACAGGCCGCGGCCGAAATGATGCTGCCACACGCGATTGACAATCACGCGCGCGGCCAGCGGGGTGCCTTCCTCGACCATTGCCTCGGCCAAATCCAGCCGTCCGCTCCCGCGCTGGAATTGCCGGGGTGCCTTCGTCGGCATGGGGAACGCGCCGAGAAACCGCCGCGGCACGACGGCACCGGTCACGTTGGGATTGCCGCGTTCATGAATCTTCAGGTCACGCGCCTTGCCCTCGCTGTAATCCAGCGTGGTGCCGTGCTTGCCCTTGGCGGCATTCACGTAAAGCGCCGCCTCAGCCACGCCGTTGACCATCGGCACGGCGTAATGCGGCGTGGATTTTTTGATGTCAGCAATCTGTTGCTCCAGCTTGGCGATGGCTGCTTTCGGGTCCGTGCTTGCCACGGCGGGCGTGGCCTTTTCCAACGGCGCGGTCACGGGGCCCAACGGCAAACCGGCTGCGGCATGAAGTTGCTGCGCCTCATCGGCACTCACGGCACGATTGAAAAATGCCGCGTGCGCCAGGCGGCCGTTCATCAGGGCAAACCGCTCATTCCGGCCGCCGAGGAAAAACTCTTTCGCGCCATTGGCGGTGGACTTGAGGTCGCCGGCAAATTCCGGTTCCGTGGCGCCATTGAGCCAGGCGGTCACGCGGTTGCCATCACGCGTGAACACCACGTGATTCCACGTGCCCGGCGCGATGACCGTTTTGCCGCCGAGATGTCCGCGGGCCACATCGCCGCTGTACAAAAACAATTTGCCGTTGGCCTGCGTGGAGGTGCCGCCGATGCCGAGATGATCGCCCGGCGCACGGGCAGCCCCATTGGTCCCCCGAGAGAACAGATAGCCCGTCACCGGCCGCGCGTTGTTGGCCAGATTGTTGCGGAACCAAAACGCCACCGTGTACGCCATGCCTAGCTCCGGCACCTTGGCGTGCAACCGACCGGCGGTGAATGTCGCAAAATTATCCGGTGAAATTGCCACGCCGCTTTCCACGGTGAATTTGGCGGGCTTGGCATCGAGTGGTTCGTACAACGCCGGTTTCAGTTTGGCGATTGCCGCTGCGGTGCCGTTGGCAAAGTCGGGCGTCTTCACACCGCTCGTCTTGGGCACGGGCTTTTTCTTCTTCAACTCCGCCACCTGTTTCTCCAGCGCGGTCACTTGGGTGCGCGCCTTGGACACCTCACTCCAAAGCGCGTCCGAAACCATCGGCCGATCGGCAATGCGCACACTGGCGAACACGCCGGCGATGGCATAGTAGTCTGCCTGCGTGACCGGCTCGAATTTGTGATCGTGACAACGCGCGCAGCCGAGCGTGAGGCCGAGGAAGGTGCGGCCCACGGCGTCCATGCGCTCCTCCCATTCATCGGCGACGGTGGTCTTGATGATTTCCGGCGGCAGCTGCAGCTCCTTCCAGTACGTCGGGCTCAGGCCGAGGAAGCCCAGCGCGGCGTTGTCCTTGGGGTTGCCACCCTTGATGAGA
Source organism: Verrucomicrobiales bacterium (assembly GCA_038145765.1). Taxonomy (GTDB): domain Bacteria; phylum Verrucomicrobiota; class Verrucomicrobiia; order Limisphaerales; family UBA1100; genus UBA1100. The sequence continues at coordinate 29,825 of JAYQQG010000014.1, read as the reverse complement.
TCGTTGGCGAGCTGTTGTTTGACAAAATCGTTGTACGGCAAGTCACGATTCAGCGCGTCAACCACCCAATCGCGATAACGCCATGCCGAGGCAGTGGAGTTCAGCCAACTGGCGGTTTTGTCCGTGTACCGCGCCAAATCCAGCCAATGCCGCGCCCAACGCTCACCGTAATGCGGCGAGGCAAGGAGGGTGTTGATTTCAGTTTCGATGGCCGATTTGCGATTGACGGTTGCCCGCTTGCGGAAGTCTGCCAATTGCTCCGCCGTGGGCGGCAAGCCGATGAGGTCAAAATACAACCGCCGCAACAGTACGCGATCATCCGCCGGTGCGGCGGGCTTGAGATTCTGCGCTTCGATGCCGGATAGGATGAAATGATCCAGCCTCTTTTGCGGCCAATTTTTCTGCTGCACCTTCGGCAACGCCTGCTCTTTCAGCGGCAGAAACGACCACGGCAATTCCTTCACCGGCGCGCCCTGCAGCAGGGCGGTGTTCAGCAGTAAAATGGCCAGCCAACGATGCACGTGACTTGGACGTTAGCACCGGCGTGCTATTCGGGCAATGGAAGATGCCCGTGTGGTTGCTAACCCAGCACCAGCGGGCCGCCCTTGGAGAGGGTGGTGTTGCCGAAGGATTCGATCTTGTGGCCGAAGGCGTGGGCGAGGCTGAGCAACAGGCGGTTGTGCGGCACGCTCTTGAACTGCAGTGAGCGGCCGGTCTCGAAGCCGAGACCGCCGCCGAGCAGCACGAAGGGGATATCGTTGAGCGTGTGGCTGTTGCCTTTGCCGAGTTCGTTGGTCCACACGATGGTGGTGTGGTCAAGCATGCTGCCGGTGCCGCCGGGTTCGGGCGTCTCGGACAGGCGCTTGGCGAGATGAGCCAGTTCGCCGGCAAACCACGTGTTGATGCGGGTAAGCTTGTCGACGGCAGCGGCGTTTTTATCCGGCTCGTGCGACAGGGAGTGGTGGTTGTCCTTGATGTCCAGCCAGTTCATGCGGGCGCCGCCGACGGATTTGGTGAACTGGAAGGTGGCCACGCGCGCAAAGTCATTGACGAAGCTGTTGATCAGCAGCTCCATTTGCATGCGGCTCAGCTCGGGCAGATTATCGTTTTGATTGGCCACGCCGGACTCAAGCGCGGGCGGTTGGGCGCGAAATTTTTTGCCCTGATCCGCGGCAAGTTCGCGGTCCAGTTCGGCCACGAACTTGGCGTTCTGTTCAAGCAACGCGCGGTCGGCCGGGCTGAGGCGATCGCCGAGTTTTTTGAAATCCTCCTGCAAGGTGCCGAGCACGCTTTGCAGCGAGGCTTTGTCGCGCAGGTTGCCGTACAGCTTTTGGTACATGCGATACGGATCATCGGTCGGGGCCACGGGTTGGTTCGGGCCGGCGTAGGACATACGCGTCCATGGGTCGGCGCGATCGCTCACGCCCACGCCGAATTCCAGCGAACCGAAGCGCGTGCGGGTGGCTGCCAGTGACTGCAAATAGTTTTTGATCTCCTGATCAATGGAAATGCCTTTGGCCCAACCGGCGGGCGTGTGGCTGCCGCCCTGGATGTTGCCGGGGAACAGTTCAATGCCGGTGAGCAGGCAGCTCATGCCGCGCATGTGGCTGTCGCCATCGCCCCGCACGCGGTTGTGCACGCCCTTGAGCACGAGCATTTTGTCACGGAACGGCTCCAGGGGCTTGAGGATCGGCTTGAGGGCGAAATCGGCTCCGGCTTGATCCGGCCAGTAATGCTTCGGGATCGTGCCGTTGGGGCTGAACATCACGATCAATCGCTGGCGCGGGCGCTTGGCGGGGGCAGCCTCGCCAAGGCTGGGCAGGCTCATCAGGAAAGGCAGGGAAGCGCTGGAGACACCCAGGCGCTGCAGAAATTCGCGTCGTGTAGATACGTTCATCTTACTTGTTCTCTTCCGTTTGCGAACGGGGCGACCGGTTCCCGCCGGCCACATGCACGGCGATCTCCGTCATCAGACGGGGCACATTGCAATCCGTCTTCACAAAATCCTGCCACAACTCCTCCAAGGTTTCACGCCCAAAAGCGCCCGGCGCCTGCTTGGCGAGGTGATTAAAAAGCTGCTCCACAAAATGCCGCTGCCCGTGCGGGCTGTCTGCGGCGTAATTTGCAATGGTGCGCGGGCCGGTGATTTTCAGGGACGTATTGGCGGCGGTGGTGTAATCGCTGGCAGCATTGATCGGCCGCCCCTTTTCCTTTTCACGCCAGCGCCCGATGGCATCAAAATTCTCCAGCGCGAACCCGAGCGGATTGATAATGCTGTGGCAGCTCATGCAGTCAGCCGCCTTGGTGAGGTGCGTGACTTTTTCGCGCATCGTTTGGTCCGGCTTAAACTCACTGTCCTTAAACTGGATCGCATTGGGCGGCGGCTTGAGCGTGCGGCCGGCAATGTGCCGGGCAAGGAAAACACCGCGATGGATCGGCGAGGTGTTGTCCGCATAGGCAAACTGAGCGAGCAGCAACGGATGGGTCAGCACGCCGGCGCGACGGTTGGGGCCAAGGGAGATTTTCTCAAAGCCGCCGGCCGTCACTTCGGCCCCATAAAATTTCCCAAGCCGATCATTCAGGAACAGGTAATCAGCCTTGAGCAAATCGCGGTAATCGCCCGTGCCGGTCCACATCGTGTCATCCAAAAAAAGGCGCAGTGATTGGCGCAGATCGGCGACAACGCGCGGGTTAAATTCCGGAAAGGCCTTCGCGTTTTTGTCGATCGCCGAGGCCTTGTCCAGCTCCAGCCAGTGATGGAAAAAGTGCTGCAACTTGGCGCGCGCGCGCGGGTCGCGCATCATGCGGTTGGCCTGCGCGCGGATGTGCTGCGAGGTTTTCAGGGTGCCGTTTTGGATGGCCACCTGCAGGGAACGGTCGGGCACCGAATCCCAAAGCATTAACGCCAATCGAGCGGCAATTTGATGGGCGTCCGGTTCGACTGAATGGAAATCCGGATACAAAAAGCGCGGCGATTTCAGGGCAAGGATCACCGTGCGTTTCAGGGCATCCGTCGGCGGAGTGTCTTTGGAGAAAAAGGCATCCACAAACACCTTGCGCTGCGCCTCGGTCAACGGCCGGCGAAAGGCCGCGCTCACAAACCGAGCCGCAAAGGACCGTACCTTTTCGCGGCGTTGCGGATCGTCCTCGCGCGTGCCGGCCAGCCGGTCCATGTGGTGCACCACCCGCGCCGCAGTTTCCAGCGCACCGTGGGTGGTGGCCTCATCCCACGCCTTGGAAACAGAGATGCCGCGCGCAAATCCATGGCTGCTGTCATCCGGCGGCAACGGCGTTTGCACGGTAAACACACGCGCCGATTGCTTGGGCATGAACTGGCGGCGCGGGATGATCTCCTCCACGCCATGGGGCGGTTTCCAGCGCAGCTCAATCGAGGCGGTCTTGTCTTTCCACTTGAAAAAATCCAGCGAAATCGGCACGGCGCGGCCGCCGAGCAATCGTACTGACACGCGATGCTCCTTCATTTTCCCGTCGCTCACCCACGCATCGAGGATGGGTTTCTCGCTGTTAACCCAAAGCTTGATGCCGTTCTCGGTCTTGAGGATGAATTCGTACGTGCCCGTCTCCGCCGTGAAAATGGAGCCGCGCCAACGCGCGGAAAATTCCTCCGCCTTGAACCCCTCGCCCTTTGGAGCACCGGCGCCCCAATTAAAATCCACCGGCCCCTCCACGCGATCAAAGGCCTTCTGCTTGTTGTTATAGCCACGCGACTTGTACCACGTGCCGGTCAGTCCACGCTCATCGCTGAAGGTGCTCGTGCGCCCGAGAAATTCCCCCATCAAATCCGCAATGCTCTCTTCATATTGCCGCCGCGTGAGCCGGCTGAACATCACCCGCGCCGGTTGATTCCGCGCCTGCGCCGCCGGCGAATAAAACGCCTCGTAAATGTACTTCGCCACTTTTGCCGCATCTTCACCGACACATAGTTCCGCCTTACCATCCGGCATCGTCTTCTCAATTTCTGCCGTGAGTTTGGCCAGCGACCAATCGCCGGTCAGTGGTTCGTCATATTTCTTGGTGCCTTCCCCTTTTTCGCCGTGGCATTTCACGCATTGGGCGCGGTAGATCGCGGCACCTGTTCGCTCAGCGGCAGTCGACAGCAGTGTGCTGCCCGCCATGAGAATGGCGAATAGCAGGGCGGTTTGGCGTGATGCCGGGATCATGATTGTCGGCCCGGGTGGGCGGCAGTTGGATGCCTGATTTTGGAAGACTATTCAACCTCTCAGTGCGCGCATTGGCCGAACATGATTTGCTTTTCACCGGTTTATATTCGGCCTAGCGTGAGGTGTGGACCTGAAATTGATTCGGGAGACGATCAGTTGGCGGGGCGAACTGGGGCGGGGCGCCTATGTTGCCGTGGGCCTGACGTTGTTCCTAATTAAATGGAATCTCGACCGGCTGGTAAGCGGTTACTTTTTCTCGGTCTCATGGATGCCTTACCGCTATCTGGTGCCGGGATTGGAGGAATTGCCGGAGGCACTGCAGGGCCGGCAGGACTTACTCCTTACATTGGCACTGACATCGTTACCGTTTATTTACGTGGGTATTTTGTTCACGGTAAAACGGCTGCGTTCCATCGGGGCGCCGGTGTTCTTGGCGGCGTTGTTTTTTATTCCGTTTATCAACCTGCTGTTCTTTGCCGTGCTGTCGGTGTTGCCGCCAAGGGATCCGGAAGAGGCGGTGGATGTGCCGCCGCCTTGTCTCGAGCGTATGATGCCGAAAGGGCGTTGGGCCAATTTTTTTCTGTCCGCCTGGGCCTCGGTACTGGCGGCCGTGCCGGTACTGGCAGTGGGTGTGTATTATCTGCAAAGCTACGGCTGGGGTGTGTTTGTCGGGATTCCGTTCATGATCGGTTTAATGTCTTCCCTGCTGCATGCGGTGCATCAACGGCGGGGATTTCTCGAATGCCTGTCCGTGGCCATGACGGCCTGTGGGTTATTTGGAATGTGTGTGTTTTTCCTGGCGATGGAAGGAATCATCTGCCTGATCATGGCGGCCTTTATTGCGGTGCCCTTATGTTGCCTCGGGGCATTGGTGGGGTATGGCATTCAGTCGAGTCACCACGCCAGTCGCGTGCCGCCAGTGTTGCTGTTGACCTGCCTGATGTTGATGGGTTTTGAAAAAATGGAATCACCAAAACCGGTTCCGTATGCGGTAACATCTACCGTGGAAGTGGAGGCCCCGCCGGAGGTGGTGTGGCGGCACGTGGTGTCATTCAGTGAATTACCGCCGGTGGAGGATTGGATTTTTAAAACCGGTCTGGCGTATCCCATCCGGGCCGATATCCAGGGTGAAGGTGTTGGGGCGGTGCGGCATTGTGTGTTTTCCACCGGCGCTTTTGTGGAACCGATTACGGTTTGGGATGAGCCTCGCCACTTGCGGTTTGATGTCACTGCCATGCCGGAACCGATGCAGGAATGGACATTTTATTCAGAGGTCCATCCACCGCATTTGGAGGGCTATTTCCAGACCACTCAGGGTGAGTTCGTCCTCGAACGTCTACCGGGCGGCCGCACGCGTCTCCATGGCACCACGTGGTATCATAACGACCTGTGGCCTGCGAGTTACTGGAAGGTCTGGTCCGACCATCTGATTCATCGCATTCATTTACGCGTGTTGCGCCACGTGAAACAGGAGGCTGAGGCAGACGCGGCTGCTACTGGGCCGTCCAGCCGCCGTCGACGCTGAGCATGGTGCCGGTGGTGTAGCTGGCGGCGTCGCTGGCGAGGTAGATGGCGGCGCCCTGGATTTCCTTGAGGTCACCCCAGCGTTTCAGGGCGGTGGCGCCGACAATGAATTTTTTGCCTTCCTCGGTTTCCGCGATGGGTTCGTTCATCGGGGTGAGGAACGGGCCGGGGCAAATGCCGTTGACGGTGATGCCGTCCTCGGCCAACTCCATGGCGAGTGAACGGGTGAGCATTACCGCGCCACCTTTGCTGCTGCAATAGGGCGTGCGATTGGCGATGGCCACGAGGCCCAGCGCGCTGGCGAGGTTGATGATGCGGCCGTACTGTTTCTCCTTCATGTGCGGCAACACGGCGCGACAGGCGAGCCAGGTGCCGTCCACATTGATGCGCTGTACCTCGGCAAATTCCTCGTAGCTCACCTCATCGATCGGCCCGCGGATGTTGATGCCGGCGCTGTTGATCAGGATATCGATGCGGCCAAATTCCTCGAGACACTTGGCGGCCATGGCTTCCATGTCGGCTTGTTTAGAAACGTCGGCGGCAAACCCGATGGCTTTACAGTCGTAATCGGCGGCGATTTGCGCGGCTGTCGCCTGCGCCTCCTCGGCATTTCGGCTGACGAGCATAAGGTTGGCGCCGGCACTGGCCAGCCCAGCGCCCATGGCCTCGCCGAGGCCCTTGGAGCCGCCGGTGATGATGGCCACGCGGTCGGTAAGATCGAATAGTTTGATTCCGGGGAGCATAATGAAGAAAGCGCACCCTACGCACTCATCGTGAGAAAGACAAGCTTGGCGCATGGGCTGCGCCGGCGCAATCTGGGTGTGTGGATTGCCGAGAAAAAATCCTTTCGCTGGAGAGTTTGCCGGCTTGGCGATCGGCCTTAAGGGATTCGGGCAAACGACTGGCCGTGACCAACGGATGCTTTGATCTGTTACACACGGGCCACGTGTTGTATCTGCAGGATGCTCGGGCGGAGGCAGAGGCATTGTTGGTGGGCGTGAATGGCGACGCTTCGGTGCGGGAGTTGAAAGGCCCGAGCCGCCCGATTAACCCGGCCCTCGATCGCGCTGTGTTGTTGGCGGCGTTGGGGTTTGTCGATGGCGTGTGTGTGTTTGAAGACAAACGCGCAACGAGATTTCTCGAACTGGCGCAACCGGATGTTTATGTCAAAGGTGGCGATTACGCGTTGGATACACTGGACGCCGGTGAACGCCATGCCGTGGAATCGGCTGGTGGCCGCATTTGCCTGATGCCGCTAGTGCCGGGTCGATCGACGACGACGCTCGTTGAAAAAATGGTGAGCGCTGAAGGAGCGGAAGGCGAAGCAGCCAAATTGCATCTCATGGGAGTGGTAGCCCTGCAACAAGGCGACTGGACTCAGGCCCGCTCGCTGCTCCAACAGGCATTGGCCAAACACCCCGCGCTGGCAGATGCCTGGTATGATTTGGGAATCGTGGAATTTGAACAGGCCAATCTTCCGGCAGCGATCGCGGCGTACCAAACATGCCTGAGACACACGCCGGATCAGGCCGAGGTGCATTATAATTTGGGCAACGCCCATTACGCACTGGGCCAAGGTGCCGAAGCGCAGGTGGCTTGGAATAGGGCGATCCAACTTCGGCCGACATTAACCTTGGCGCATTACAATTTGGGCTTGGTGGCGCAGGAACTGGGGCAGCCTGATGCGGCGGCGGATCATTATGCGACGGCACTAAAACTGGAGCCGGATCATCTGGAGTCCGCCCTGAACCGGGGCGACGCCTTGCGTGATGCACGGCGGTTGGATGAAGCCGTTGCCGCCCAACAACAATTTCTGAAATGTTATCCGGGCCATCCATCCGGCCTCAATAATCTGGTGGCGACGCTGACTCAAGCCCGGCAATATGCCGAAGCAGAGAGAGTCTCAAAAGCACTGCTGGAGAAGCATCCAAACCTCACCGATGCGTGGTGTAACCTCGGTGTGTTGCATCAACGCCAAGGCCGGTTGGCGTCCGCACAGCAGGCCTACGAAGAGGTGCTGCATCGCGACCCGCATCACGCGGATGCCCGCTACAATCTGGGCATGGCGCAGTTGTGCCAAGGCGACTATTCTAAAGGCTGGGCAAATTATGAAGCGCGCTGGCAAACGGCCAATCCTGTCTTTGCCGGTCTGCCAGCCGTTGACTTGCCGTTGTGGGATGGCGGATCATTGCCTGAAGGCCGATTACTGCTGCAGGCCGAGCAGGGCCATGGCGATGTGATTCAGTTTGCGCGGTTTGTACCTCAGCTCGCCGAGCGAGGGTTGAGTCTGGTGTTGCAAGGGCCGGAAGCCTTGCGGCGGTTGTTGAGTTCGTTGGATGGGGTCGATGAATGGGTTTCGCAGGATGCCGTTCCATCAAATTGCGCGGCGCGGTGCCCATTGATGAGTGTGCCGCATCGATTAGGAACCACGTTTGGGACCATTCCAGCTGAGCCTTATCTAAAGGCGTCACCGTCAACCTTCATAGACGGTGGCGGATTCAAAATAGGCTTCGCGTGGGCGGGCAGTGCCGGTCATGAAAACGATGCCCAACGTTCAATATCCGGGGATCGACTGGCTCCCTTACTGGCATTGCCCGATGTCAAGGCATATAGCCTCGCGGTGGATCGGGCCCCATGCGATGCGCGAATGAAGGATTTGCGTGAGCACATTACAGACTTTGCAGACACTGCGCATTGCGTGGCGGCATTGGATTTGGTAATCGCGGTCGACACGGCCGTGGCGCACTTAGCCGGGGCAATGGGCAAGCCGGTTTGGTTGCTCATTCCGCACGTGCCGGATTGGCGCTGGTTGATGGAGCGCGAAGATAGCCCGTGGTATCCGAGTGCCCGGTTGTTCCGGCAAAAAACGCCCGGCGATTGGCCGGGCGTGATCGAGCGCGTTCAAGACGCCCTGATAAAGCGCCTTACTGCTTCAGGTTAAACCGGTGAATACGGCCGAACACGGTGTACTCGGCCACGAACAGATCGCCGGCGGCGTTGAAGGCAACGCCGTGCGGGGCGGAGAAAAAGCCGGGGCGCCATTTGGCCGGGGGCAGCCGGTTGGTGGCGGTTTCGCCGGGAGCGGTGTTGTGGCCAAGGCGGGCGACGACTTTGCCGGCTTTGTCGTAGAGCGTGGCGCGGCCCTTGATTTCGCCGGCCACGGCGAGGTCGCCATGCACGGCCACGGCGGCGGGGCGCAGGACGTCCTTGGCGTACACGCCGTGGAATTTGCCATCGAGCCCGATGTGGATGAGGCGCAGCTTCTCGCGGTCGGCCCCGAGGATGCGTGGGGGATCGTACCGGGTATCGATGCAGATCTTGTGCAGCGTTTGGGAGCCGAGCAATTCGCGGCCGCCGATGCTTTTGATGTATTTGCCGGCCTTATCGAAGTGATGGATGAAGTCGGTGGAGTAGCCGTCGACCACGAAGAGATCGCCGTTGGGGGCCACGTCCATGCCGGTGAGCCGCATGCGGCCGTTGCGCTTGAACTTGGCGGGCACGGCGTCGGGCTTGATGTCCAGCACCACTTTGCCGTCGAGGGCCAGCTTGAGAATATTCTGGCCGCCAAGACGCGGGCCGTAAAGGTGCTCGCCGCTTTCGGTCTTGCGAATCACAAACCCGTGAAAATCATTCGGCGCACCGGGCACGTTGCGCAGGTAATCGCCTTTGTTGTCATACACCTGCACGCCCGCCTTGGGGCCGCCCTGCACGCTGACGTACACTTCGTTCTTGGAACTCACGGCAATGTCGCCGTGCATGCTGCCAATTTGTTTTTCGCCGGTGGGCATGGAGGCCCAAAACTTCACCAGCGAATATTCCGCGCCAAACGCCGGCAACGCCAGCAGCGCCGTGAGGAGGGGTAGTGTTTTTTTCATTGTGTTAAACTTTCGGGTACACCCACGGCTTGCGGTAATCGCGCCGGAGGAGTTGGTTGGCTTCCGGGTCGTTGAGGATCTGCTCCTTGTTGCCGTCCCACTGGAGACTGCGACCGAGCCGATAGGAAATCATCCCGAGCATGGGCAACACTGACGAACGATGGGCCGGCTCAATGTCCGCCGCGGGCGTGTGATTTTTCTCGACGATGGCCTTCATGAAATTCGCCCAAAGCGGCGGCAGGTTGTGCCCGTCTTTCTCATTATCAAAACGCGGATCGCCATGGGCTTTTTGGCCGTTTTTCTTGGCTGGATAAAACGTCCAACCATCGCGCCAGCCGATGTGCAGGATGCCTTCGGTGCCGTAAAAGTAGGCGCCATAGCGGTGATGCTCGCTGTTGTTCATCGCAAAGCGGCGATGCTCCCATGTGACGGTGAATTCCTCGTAATCGTACACAGCCACCTGCGAATCGGGCGCGTCACTGGTCATCGCCTTCCCGTCGTTCACCGCCGCGCCGCGCACCGGCCGGCCGCCGCTGGAGAAAACGCGCTTGGGATATTTCTCCTCGCTCCACCACGTGATTTGGTCCAGCCAATGCACGCCCCAGTCGCCAAGCGTGCCATTGGCGTAATCGAGAAAATTGCGCCAACCACCCGGATGCAGCCGGCGATTGAACGGCCGCTTGGGGGCCGGGCCGCACCAGAAATCCCAGTCCAATCCCACCGGCGCGGGGCTGTTGGGCGTGGGATCCTCCTTGTCGCCGCCACCGGTCACGAACAATCGCACCTGGCCGATCTTGCCGACCTTGCCGCTGCGTAGAAATTTCATGGCCTCCACATGATGCGGTCCAATGCGCCGGTGCAATCCCACCTGCACAACGCGATTAGCCGCGCGCGCGGCGTTGAGGATCGCGCGGCTTTCCTCCACGGTATGCGCGGTGGGTTTCTCGAGGAACACGTGCGCCCCAGCTTCGATCGCCGCGATGGCCGGCAGCGCGTGCCAGTGATCCGGCGTGGCGATGATCACAATCTCCGGCTTCTCTTTGCCGAGCATTTCGCGAAAGTCATTGTACTTGCGGGGCTGATCGCCGTTGAGGTCAGTGACCTCCTCCGCGCTCACTTCGCGCGTCTGCTCGCTCACGTCGCAAATGCCCACCACCTTGCATTGGCCGTGCGCGATGGCGTCGCGCAAAATGTTCATGCCCCACCAGCCTGCGCCAATGATCGCGGTGCGATATTTTTTGCCGGGCGCTGCCAGCAACGGCATGGCGGCGAACGAAGCCGCCGTGGCGGCGGCAGAAGTTTTCAGGAAACGACGACGCGTACTTTGCATGGTGGGTGGCTTGGAACAGCGGCGATTATTGACCGCGCCGCAAATCCAAGCAAACCAAATGGCCTCTGGAATTGCGGCAATAGAGCCGGCCATTTGCCAGCACCGGGGCGGTCCAGCAATCCTTGTCCAACACTCGCGCGCGGCCGGTAGGCGCAAAACCCTTGGGCGTGGCCGGCGCCGTCATCAATGCGCCGGCGCCGGTAAGCACGAGCAACCGGCCGTCCGCCGCGGTCAATGCGCCGAAACCCGTCGCCTGTTCCCAAGCCACCTCGCCGGTCTTCCAGCTCACACAGCGCAGCTTGCCCGGCCCGCCGCTGTCACCATCAATGCCGTACAAATAATCGCCGAGCTTCACCGCGGCATTCATTTGCGTGGAGAGATTTTTGTTTTTCCAAACCTCCGTCAGCTCCGTGCCGATCTTGTAGAGGCCACAGCCTTTGCGATAGCCGCTGCCGACAAACACCTGATCGCCGTCCACAATCGCGTCGGCCGCATTCACGCCGTAGCGGGTGAACCACCGCAGGCTCCAGGCCTCTCTGCCATCAGCCACCCGCACGGCGGCATAGGCGCGTCCGCTACTCACCACCACGTGCGGCTGGCCGCCGTGCAGCACCGGCAGGGGCGTGGCATAACCCGCTTCGCCATCGGCGGATTTCCAAAGTGTCTTGCCGGTTTTCAACTCCAACGCCACCCCGGCCGCGCCGGCATTGAGCAGCAGCCGATCGCCCAGCACCAGCGGCGAGCCATTGAAGCCCCACGTGGGCACGCGGACCGCATCCTCCTTGGCGAGATGGCGTGCCCAAAGCACCTGAGCTTCGCCGGGTTTTTCCGGATGCGGAGCCAGACAGGTGACCTCACCCCATTTGCCGGCGACGTACACGCGGCCACCGGCCACGGTGGGCGTGCTGCCCGGGCCTCCGATGTAGAATTTGGCGCCGATGTCCGACCGCCACGAGTAGGTCCAGCGCTTGTGGCCGGTCTGGGCATCGAGACAATGCAATGTATCCGCGCCGTCGCGATGCCCCAGCGTGTAAACGCGCCCATCGGTCACCGCCACTGACGAAAACCCGATGCCGACCTGCGCCTCCCACAATCGCTTCGGGCCTTCTTCAGGCCAGTCTGTCAGCCAGTTTTTCTCGCGGGAAATACCATCGTTATGCGGTCCGCGGAATTGCGGCCAATCTTCAGCCGACAGGCTGAGGGTCGCAAAACACAGTAAAAGAAATTTGTTCATATTTTATAAACGCCGAGTGCGTGGAGGCGCAGAGATTCGCAGAGAAGCGAACGAAAAACAACCTCGGCGCGGCTCTGCGCCTTTGCGTCCTCCGCGTTTAAATTGGGCGATGGACCCCATTCAAATCTTCAAATGCGCATGCGCGTAGGTAATCGATCGCGCGTTATGGGCCTGCTCGTACGCCACCTGTTCCGCGGGCGATTTGCCGGCAATATTCGGCAGCGGTGCCTTGGGTTTGTTGGCGCGCACCCGGTCGAGCGCGGCGATGAGATCCTGTACCGGGCGTTGGCCAAACGTCTTCCAATAACGCTGCGTCAGGCACGGCACCTTGAGTGGGTTGCGCGTGATCATCTCCAGATTGTGCCGCACGCGCGGGTTCGCTTTTTCGCACACGGCCACAATGCGTTTTAAATCCAAAAACCCCTCGCCCAGCGGCACCTCGGAAAGCAGGAAGCCCTGCTCGTATTCCTGCACGGCCATGTCTTTCAGGTGCGTGGTGATCGTGTGCGGCGCGAGGGCATCCACCACGGCGTGCGGATCCTCCAGCAGGGCGAGGTTGTTGCCGGTATCGAGATTCACGCCCACGTGTTCGCTGGAAATGCGCTTGAGAATCGCGAGCATCTCGTCGATGCGCCAGTCCTTGTGATTCTCCAGCGCCAGTTTCACGTCATGCTTTTTGGCGATCGGCTCGGCCCACGTGAGCCGTTGCCAGCTGTTTTTGCGAAATTTTTCCCAATCGGCAGCGGTGTTAAAATTCTCGTAACGCCGCCCGCCGAGCATCACCGTGCGCAGGATAGACACGCCCGCTTCCTTGGCCGCCGCCACCTCAGCATTGAACCGCGCCACATCCGCCTCCGTTCGTGGCAGGCTGATCTGTCCCTCAAGAAACATCCCCAGCGCCTCGGCGCGGGCGCGCAATTTTTTGCCCAGCCCACCTTCACCCCAGTTGCGCACCCCAATCTGCACACCCACCGTTTGCAGCCGGTGACAATGCTCGAGAAAATCCACCGGCCCGCCAAAGGCCGGCACGCCCTTGGGTGGTATACCCGCGCGGCTGAACCGGTTACGGATGGCAAACGACGCCGTGGACACGCCCAGCCGGCGCGCAAACGAAAACCGCTTGGCCGCCACGCTCGTGGCCAGCGCAGCCCCCGTGCCCGCCAGAAATGTCCGCCGATCCATCACGCCGCCATCCTCCCTGCAAGCCCTCCACTTGGCAAGCGCGAGCGTGCAGGCTACAACCGCGGCGTGTTTGAACTGCATCCCCAATTACTGACCGACTGCCATGTGCTCGGCCGGCTGCCAAGTGGCCACTTGCTGCTGCATCGCAACGCGGCGATGACCTGGTTTATTCTTGTGCCGGAAACCGACGCCGTGGACCTGCTCGATCTGCCTCCAGATCAATTGACCCAAGCGATGACCGATTGCCGCGCCATCTCGGCATACCTAAAATCCGAACGCAATTTTCCAAAAGTCAACTTCGGCGCCCTTGGCAATCTCGTGCCGCAGTTGCACCTGCACATCATCGGCCGCACGCCGGATGACGCCTGCTGGCCCCAACCGGTTTGGGGTAACCTGCCCGAAGACCCGGCGTACAAGGCTGCGGAACTGGAATCCATCCGCACTAACCTCATCGAACATTGCAGCCTGCAACCGGCTGGATAACACTCCGCGCATGGATCTCCAACTCAGCGGACAAGGCGTGGTGGTGCTCGGCGGGGGCAGCGGCATTGGGCGCGCCATTGCGGCGGCGTTTGCCGCAGAGGGCGCGCGTGTGGGGGTGTTCGATCGCAGTCTGCGTTGCAGCAAATGGCCGGCGGAATTGCAGGTGGAATATGTCGTGGGCGACATTGTCGATTACGACAGTGTGCAATCGGCGGCGGCGGGGTTTGAAGAAAAGCTCGGCGGTGTGCGGCATGTGGTGTGCGCGGCCGGTATTGGGTCGGGCAAGTTTGGGTATCCTTATTGGAACCTCAAACCGGCCGACTGGCCGCGGGTGCTGGAGGTGAATATCATGGGCATGGTGCACACGGCTCACGCCTTTGCACCGGGTCTGCGTAAGGCGGGCGCGGGGACATTTCTGTTTTTGACTTCCGTGGCAGCCCAAATCGGTTCGCCGACCGATCCGCCTTACAGCGCGGCCAAGGCGGCCGTGATCAATTTCATGCAGGTGATGGCCAAGGATCTCGCGCCTTACAACGTGCGTGCGAATTGTCTTTCGCCCGGCATGGTCAAAACACCGCTCAACGAATCCGTGTGGGCTGCCGGTCAGGAACAATTGCCTGTGGCCGAACGCCAAAGCTACGAGGACTGGGCTGCGGCCAAGATTAAAACCATCGCGCCGCTCGGCCGCTGGCAGCAGCCCGTAGAATTCGGTGCCATGGCCGCCTACCTCGCCTCGCCGCACGCCCGCAACATCACCGGCCAAACGATCAACATCGACGGCGGGCAGGTGATGCATGCTTGATGTGCGACGGTTTTTGACGCACTTTAATCGCATGAACGAAACGGGTCCACGCGAATTCAATGTGGTGGTGGAGCGTGATGAAGACGGGCTGTTTGTCGCTTCCGTTCCCGGCTTGCCCGGATGCCACACGCAGGCGCCCACGATGGAGGAGCTGCGCGTGCGCGTGAAAGAGGCCATTGAGCTGTGCCTCGAGGCGCAGTCGGATGCGCCGGGCAAGACGGAGTTTGTGGGCATCGAGCAAGTGAGGCTCTAATGCCGCGAACGCCCCGGCTGCTTGGGAAGGAGGTTGTGCGGGCACTGGAGAAGGCCGGCTTCGCGGTCACGCGCACGCGCAGCAGTCATCATTTCCTCAAACATCCCGATGGCCGGACTACAGTGGTGCCGGTGCATTCGGGGGGGACGATTTGCCCCGGGCTCTCAGTAAAATCCTCCGGGACACGCAGCTTGAGCTGGAGGAATTTCAAAAACACCTCTGAGCGCTTCCGGCAAAATCCTTGCCAAAGCCACGCGCCACGGGGAGAGTCGCCGCCGATTTACTTTTTTTATGAGCGAGAAAAAATGTCGTTGGGGTTTCCTGAGTGCCGCTTGGATTGGCATGAAAAATTGGCAGTCGGTGGCGTTGTCCGGCAATGGCGAGATCGTTGCGGTGGCCAGTCGCGATGCGGCAAAGGCGCAGGCATGGATTGATGAATGCTCCGCGCACGTCTCGTTTCCGGCCAAGCCCGAGGCGGTGGAGGGCTACGACGCGCTGCTCGCGCGCGACGACATTGACGCGGTGTACATTCCGCTGCCCACCGGTGTGCGGTTCGAGTGGGTCATCAAGGCCGCGCAGGCGGGCAAGCATGTGATGTGCGAAAAACCCTGCGGCATCGATGTGGCCGAAACGGAGGCGCAACTGGCTGCCTGTAATGAGGCCGGGGTGCAATTCATGGACGGCGTGATGTTCATGCACAGCGGCCGGCTCGATGCGTTGCGCGAGACGTTGACCGACGGCAGTATTGGCGAGATTCGCCGCATTCATTCGGCGTTCAGCTTCAATGGCGGCGATGATTTCGTCTCCGGCAATATTCGCATGCACAGTGATCTGGAGCCGCTCGGTTGTCTCGGCGATCTTGGCTGGTACAACATTCGTTTCAACCTGTGGGCGATGGACTACGCCATGCCGCAGGCCGTGAGTGGGCGGATGATTCGCGGTGCCGCACGCGGCGACAGCCCGGATCAGGTGCCCGTGGAATTCTCCGGCGAATTCTTTTACGAGAACGGCGCCACCGCCAGTTACTACTGCTCCTTTATCACCGCCAACCAGCAATGGGCCCACGTGTGCGGCACGGAAGGCACGGTGCGCCTCGATGATTTTGTCGTGCCGTTCTTCGGCTCCGAGGTGAAATACACCGTGAGCAACACCGAAAGTAATCAGCACGTGTGCGATTTCAATATGGAACAGCGCGACCGCGTCGTGTCCGTCAAGGAACACGCCAACGCGCATCCTTCCGCGCAGGAGACCAATCTCTTCCGCACCTTCGGCGACCTCGTCCTCCGCGGCCAAATCGATCCCAAATGGGGCGAGATCACGCTGCAAACGCAGCAGGTCATGATGGCCTGTCTGGAGTCCGCCAAGCAGGACGGCGCGCGGGTGGAGTTGTAGGCACATTTCAGTTGAGGAACACCGGGCGGAATCTACAATTCGCCCATGCGCAGAATTCTTCTTTCCTGTTTCGCGCTCTTCGCTGCCAGCGCGCTGGCGGCGCCGTTCAAGCTTTCCAAGGATGATGTGGTGGCCTTTCTCGGCGGCACGGACATGGTTCGCGCACAGCAGAGCGGGCATTTGGAGGCGCTGCTCACGTGGTCGCATGCCAAGGCGCCGCCGCGGTTTCGGGACATGGCGTGGGAGGCGGACACAGTCTTTGCGCTGGGCAATTGGGGGGCTTGATCCTTTTCCTCACGCGGAGCCGCGGAGAAATAATGGGGCAAGGTGGAACTTGCCCCTCCCCGTGGGGCTCGTTTCATCGCGTCCCTTTTAATTATTCTCTGCGCCTTCGCGTGTGAATTATTCGATGGCCAATTGATGCAGCGTCAGTGCACAGCGATCGCCTTGATAAAACCGCTCGAGGACTTCCGTGAAATTAGACGCCTCATCAGGCGCGGCCTGCTCAAACAAGGTCATCGACGATTTGAGTTTCAGGTCATCCGGTGAGCCGAGGATGTCATGAGCGCTGCGATCTCCGTGGGCCAGCATGGCTTGGGCGCATTCACGCAGGCGCGTCCCGAGAATGGCGTGCGCCAAGTAGGCCTGGGCCTCGGGGAGGTTTTTGATGGCATAAAACTGCGCCGTCTCGCTGCGGCCGAGGCCGGCGAGCTGCGGGAAGATGAACCACATCCAGTGGGTTCGCTTCTGCCCGGCGCGCATTTCGGCCAAGGCATTTTCATAGATTGCCCCTTGAGCAGAAACAAAGCGATCGGAGCCGTCACTCATTTATCCAGCCCCAGCACGAACGTCTCCGAGTAGCGCAGGGCGCCGGTGTAGGCGTCGTGGAACTGGAAGATCACTTGCGGATGCGGGAAGGCAAACCAGCGTTCGCCGTTGCGCTCGACGGGGTTGTTGAAGACGTTGTTCACGTGCACCACGCAGTAGTGCGGGAAGGTGCGGTTGGCGCGCGGGATGTCGTCCATGGCGTAGCTGCTCCAGCGGATGTCGCAGGCGCGCGGGCCGTACTTGAACTTGCCGTTGGATGGGCGGCCGCCTTCGTCCTTCATCGGGGCGTGGTTGATGGAGTTGTGCGGGCCACTGGCGAACTCGTAAACGTTGTCGGTGATCTTGATGGCGAAGCTGTTGTGCAAATCGCCGGTGAGCACGAACACGCCCTTGTCGAGGCCATCCCAAAACTCGATCAGCTCCTCGCGTTCCTTCAGGAACACGGTCCAGGCATCATCCTTCTTGATGGTCGCCTGCGCGTCATCGCCGCCGCCGCTGCCGACGTGCGGCACCATGAAGTTGACCGAAGACACGACGAAAATGAAATCCGCCTTGCTCTTCTTGATGCCGTCCTTGAGCCACGCGAGCTGTTGTTTGCCGAGCATGGTGGCCTTGGGGTTGCCGGGGTTGTCGACGTTGTGCAGGCTGCGATGGGTGCGGGTATCGAGCAGGAAAAATTCGCAATTGCTCACGGTGAACTTGCCGTAGCACCGGCGGCCGATCGAGTAAGTCGCGCTGCCGTCCGCCTTGGCGGGCGGGTTAATGCGCACCTTGGTGGGGCTGATTACCTCCGCAATCTCGTACACGGCGGCGTTGGGATTGCCGGCCTGCGCGTCGAGCTTGGCATCCGGCACCCCGGCGGTGGCGGTGCCCCAGTGCACGTGAAGGTTGGCCAGTTCCTTGTAGTTCAGCTTGGTGAAATTGGCGTTCGGATCCTCCAGGATATCGCTGCCTTTCTTGAACTGCCCCGTGCCGAACCATGCCTTGTCGCTGTGCTCGACGGGGTTGGACCACGCAAGGTAATCGAACCACGCACGCGTGCCGATGTCGCGGAAGACCGCGCGGCGATTCACGTAGCCGACCTCGCCGGCGCCGTAGATGTCATTGACCAGTTCATGATCGTCAGCCGTGTAAAAGCTCGGCACGTGCCGGTGCCATTCACTCAGGTTGCGGCCGCGCTCGAGGTAGACCTTGTAGTTTTCCCAAACGCCAACGATCGACGGCGCCTTCTGCACGATCTTCGGCGCGGCTTTCATGGAATCGAGACCAACCTGATGCAGCCAGCTCTTGGGCGGATAGTCACGGCGCTGCTCGTAGAGCCAGTCGCCGTTGAGGATCGCGAAATGCACCTTGTCGCGCACCTGTTTGTTGAGTGTGTCGAACACCGGCAAGGTGGGCCCGGCGCTATTGCCGCCGCCGCCATGGTTGTTGCCGCAGGCGAACTCGAACTTGAAATTAAACAGTCCGTTCGGGTTGCCCTTGGCGTTTTTGAAATCCGCCGCGCGCGGCAATGTGCGGAACGAACCGCTCAACTGATGATCCGCCACGCGATAGTAATAGCGCGTGTTCGCCTGCAGTTTGTCCAGCTTGAGAATGCCCGTGTTGTCGTTTGCCGTGGAAGTGGTCTCGAGAACGGCTTCGCGGTCAAAGGCGTTCTTGTCCGTGCCGAATAACACCTTCACCGGCCCAGGCCGTTCGGTGCGGAACCACAGACTCATGGAATCGGCGGCCGGACGACCGAGCATGGGTCCATGCGTCACGCGAATGGTGGTGGGCAAGCCATCACGCAGGCCATTGGCCGGTTGCGCTGGAGTTTCACACGCCAAGCCAAGGCTCAGCATCAGGAGCAAAGAAATCTTCGTCTTCATCAGTCGGGGATGAGCGGACACCCTACGGGCAGACTGATGCGGAGGCAAGACGCGACCGTGTTAAAGGGGTTAAGGCTGGGCGAATTTCAGCGTCGGACCAACAGGCAGGCGGTGGCGGCTGTGGTCGGGGGAGAGATCGGAAAAGGAGGGGATAGGTTGTGGCTGGGAGAGGTGGCCATTTCGGATCAGGAGGCTGCGGACGATGTTAACGTACGGATGGACGAGTGGCGAAAGGCCATCAAAGGCGTCCGGAGATTTAAAATGATCGCCATCGCCCGCATCCTACCGGCGAATTCAGTTTGCGGAAAGTCGGAACGCTAACTCTCCAGCCCGCGGATGCTGCTGGCGGTGCTGCTGCCGAAGCGGTCGATCTCCAGGCCCATGCGTTGGGCGAGGGGGACGAAGAGGTTGGCGAAGGGGGTGTTGTTGTCCGGATCATGCGCGGCGTGGGCGCCGTGCTTGTAGGCGCCGCCGGCGAGCAGGATGGGCAGGTTGCGCCAGCTGTGGGAGGAGGCGTTGCCGAGGTTGGAGCCGAACAGGATGGCGGTGTGGTCGAGCAGGTTGCCGCCGGCTTCCTTCACGTTCTTGAGCTTGGTGAGAAATTCGCTGAACACCGTGAACTCCGCCGCCTCAATGCGGGTGAGCTCCTCAATCTTTTGTTCATCGCGGCCGTGGTGGGAGAGCATGTGCCAGTCGGTGCGCACGCCGGGGATGTTGCTGGGCACGGCGTTCATACCGCCGAGCGAGTAGGCGATCACGCGCGTGGAATCGGTCTGCAACGCCAGCAGGGTGAGGTCGTTCATCTGGCGTTGCTTGGCGAGGATGTCATTGCGGTCGGCAACGTCCTGCGGTTCCTTGTAATTAACCTTCGGCTTGGGTCGGTTGGCCCATTGCTTGTTTTGCTGCAAACGAATTTCCAGCTCGCGAACGGAGGTGAAATATTCGTCGAGCTTCTCGCGATCACGCGCGCCGAGGGTGATGCTGAGCACCTTGGCGTCATCCAGCACCGTGTCGAGAATGCTGCGGCCGCGCTCGAGGTTTTTGATTTCCTCCGCCACTTCCGCATCCGTGCCATTGACGAACAGTTGCCGGAAAATTTTCGTCGGATGCATCTGCACGGGGATCTGCACGCCGTTGGCCGTCCACGACAGCGACGAGCCACGCGCGCCGATGGTCATCGAGGGAAACCGCGTGGCTGCGCCGATGTGCTTGGCCATGAGTTGATCGAGCGAGATGGTGTTCTTGAACCCCGCCAAGCCCGGTCGCGGCGCGCTGGTGAGCCAGGTCAGCTCGCTGGTGTGGCCATTAGCGCCGTTGGAGTTCGGGTGAGACAAACCGGAGAACACCGTGAAATCCTTCCGATGCTGCTCGAGCTTTTGCAGGTAAATGGGCGCCTTATAATTCGCGCCGGCCTCCGTGGGAATGAAGTTGGGCGCGTGAAACCCAAGCCCGGCATTCATGGCCACAAACCGTTTCGGAGCCGCAGCCACCTTGGCAAACGCCGGCGTCATGGCGCTCAGGAACGGCAGCGCCACAGCGGCGCCGGTTCCCTTAAGAAAGGTGCGGCGATTCAGCGAGGTCTTGGTGGCGATATGGCTCATGTTACTTGTTCAGGAAAATCTCGGACTGAATGATACGATGAAACAGGTCGCGGAGGCGATGTTTGTTTTGGGCGGTTTCGGCGACGATGCGGTCGAGCTCGGCGCGGTCGGAAAAGCCCAGCTCGCGGCCGGTGGCGAAGGTGAGCAGTTTGGCGGCAAACGCGCGGGCAAGGCGGTCGTCATGCTTGGCGAGGTAATCGCGGTAGGCACGAAAATCGGTGTAAGCACTGCCGCCGAGGAATTTGACGGAGCTATCCACCGCCGGCCCGAGACGATACTGCACCTTGCGGCCGCGGACGACGGCGTTGACCTTTTCGCTTTCGGAACTGCGATTGCGAAAGCGGTCGCGGCGCTGGCCGATCACATCAAAACTCTCTAGCGCGAAGCCGAGTGGGTCGATGTGGTTGTGGCAGGAAGCGCAGCTGGCGACGTTGCGGTGTTTGTCGAGCAGCTCGCGGAGGGTGGCGGCGCCGCGGATATCCGGTTCCACGCCGGGGATGTTCGGCGGGGGCGGGGTGGGCGTGATGCCGAGGATGCGTTCCATCACGTACACGCCACGCACGACGGGCGAGGTGGTGGAGCCGTTGGCGGAAACCTTCATCACGCTGCCCTGGCTGAGGAAGCCGCCGCGCCAACTGTCGGCGGGCAGTTTTACTTTGCGGAATTGTGAACCGGTCACACCCTCGATGCCGTAATGCTCGGCCATGCGATCGTTGAGCATCGCAAAATCGCTCTTCACGATGTTGGCGGCGGGGAGGTTGCCGGCGATCAATTCGCGCAGGAACGCCTCCGTTTCGCGCGGCATGGAGAAGCGCAGGTAGGGTTCGTACTCCGGATAGAGCGTGCGATCGGGCACGGTGAAATCCATCTCGCGCAGGTTTAGCCACGCCTCGGTGAAGTCCGTGATAAAACGCTCGAATCGTTTGTCCTTCAGCAGACGTTCGGTCTGCGCGCGAAGATTGGCGCGAAGTTTGCCGGCGCGGGCGAGGGCAAGCAGCTCGGCATCCGGCGCGGTGCGCGTGAGGAAATACGAAAGTCGACTGGCGAGCGCATGGTCATCCAGTGCGCCGGCCGGTTCGCGCAGATAAAGGAAATGCGGTGAACTCAACACGGCCGTCGCCGCCGTGCGCAAGGCCGGCTCAAAGGCCTCGCCTTTTTTGCGTTCGGTTTCGAAAAGTTTCACGTATGGCTCCACCTCATGCGCCTCCACCGGTCTACGAAAGGCGGCATTGGCCAATCGCCCCAGCGCCTGTTCGGCATCTGCTTTCTCGTCGGTTGATTTGATCGCAAACTGCGGCTTGTACCAGGAACGGTTGCGGTCGTTTGGATTCCGCGGCGGGATCTCCTCGCGCTTCAGCCCCGCCATCAACAGCTTGTGGCCAGCCGAAGGAAACTCCTCGTACAACGGCCCCTCCAACTCCACCGAGTGAATGCCGAGGCCGGGAGTCTTCACTGTGCTGATAGGAATCTTCTCATTCCGGCGGCGGCCAAGGTCTGGATCAATGATGCCATACGGCTCCACGCTGATCATGTAGTTTGCCCCGATAAAAGCGGTCAGTTCCACCGTGTGCACCTTGTCCGGGCCACCGGGCGGGAATGAATAATAGCCGATCACCGGCTGCGCTGCGCCACGCTGAAAGGTGACGGCCCCAACGGAAAATGTCAGTGCCTGTTCCGATTGATACGCAAAGCCTTTCACCTTGATCCGATAAAAGCCTTCCTTGCGGGTGTTGGCCGTGCGGATCATGCCCGTGGGATAACCGGTGCGTGCAAACCGTACGATCGAATCATCCTTCAGCTTCAGCCATTGATCACCGACAAACCGTGACACAGCGCCCTTGTCGTCAACATACCGCCCCACGCGCTTGACTGGCGCGGGTGCCTCGGAAGTGTTTGCAATCGCTTCATCCAACACCACACCCGCCGCCCGCAAATACATCTTCATGTGCTGCATCGAAATGCCCAGCGCGTGCCCGACATTGTCGAACTCATGCGAACGCCCGTCCTCCGGCAGCATCCCCTCCAGCTCCAGCGCCGTGCCGAAGAGGTCGTTCATCGTGTTCTCGTATTCGCGCCGGTTCAACCGCCGCAACACGGTTCCCTTCGCCGCCGCATGCGCCTGCACCAGCCGCGGCCCCAGCGCCGCGCGGAAGGCCGCCAGCTCCTTGGCCTCCGGCCGATCCTTCACTTTCGCCGGCGGCATTTCGCCGGCCGTCACCCGATCAAAAATCCGTTCCCACTTCGCAAACACCGCCACATCCGAAAGATCGCGCCCCAGCTTTTCCAGATCCAATCCCCCCTTCGCCGCCCCGTCCCCGTGACAATCAAAACAATGCGACTCTAAAAACGCCGCCGTCGGTTTGTCAAAAGCCACCACCCCACCGACTAAAACCAACCAAATAATTGAAAAAACACTACGCATGAACAGGCTTTAGATTACCGGACTCCGTCGGGTTATTCGAGCCTTTTGCACTGCGAAAAACTGGTGAAAATCATTGAACGAAAAAGGGTGCATCCAGCATCGGATGAGGCATCATGAGGCCGATGACGGGTCGTTCCATTCTGTTGCTATGGCTGCTGGCAATCAATCCGGCAGTGGCGGCAGTGGATTTCATGAATGATGTGAAGCCGCTATTGAGCCGGTTGGGTTGCAATGGTTCCGCTTGTCACGGCAAGGCGGAGGGGCAAAACGGTTTCAAACTTTCGGTGTTCGCCGCGGATCCGAAGGGCGATTATCAATCCATCCTCAAGGAAGGCCGGGGCCGGCGAATTACCCAGGCGGCTCCCGAGGCCAGTTTATTTTTGCGCAAAGCCACCGGTGAAATCGGGCATGGCGGTGGCGTCCGCCTGCAAAAGGGCTCGCGCGAATACGAAATGCTCCACGACTGGATCCGCGGCGGCCTGACGTTTGCTGAGGAGGAACGCCCGGCGATGGTGGCGTTGCGCATGGAACCGGCCCGGGCGGTGCTGCCCTTCGGTGCTCATCAACCGCTTAAAGTGATCGCCCGTTACGCGGATGGCCGCGAGGCGGATGTCACATGGCAGGCGGTGTTTCATTCCAACGATGTGGGTATGGCCAAGGTGGATGAACAGGGTGCGGTGACGATCGGTAACAGTATCGGGCAAACCGCTGTGATGGCGCGGTTCCAGGGCAAGGTTTCCGTCTTTCAGGCGGTAATCCCGCGGCCCGGCCCGGCACCCATCCTGCCGGCGCGGCCCGTGCACAATTTCATCGACCGTCTGGTGGACCAGCATTTGGCCCGGCTCAAGGTGCATCCTTCCGGCCTGGCCGATGACGCCACCTATCTTCGGCGGGTGTATCTCGACCTGATCGGCACACTGCCCACCGCCAAAGAGACCGAGGCGTTTTTACAGGACAACCGAAAGGATAAGCGGATCAGGCTGGTAAATACCCTCATGGGGCGGCCTGAGTTTGCTGATTTTTGGGCACTTAAATGGAGCGACCTGTTACGGGTGGATCGCCTGGCACTCGGGCACGAGAATGCTTTCGCCTATTATCAGTGGATCCGCGGCGCCATGCGCGACAACCGGCCGCTCGATCAATGGACACGCGAACTGCTCACCGCTGAAGGGCCGTTGCGCGATCAGCCGGCGGGGTTTTTCTACAAGGTCGCTGCCAAGCCCGGCGAGATGGCAGCGATGACCTCACAGATTTTTCTCGGCGTACGCATCACCTGTGCCGAATGCCATCAGCATCCATACGATCAATGGACCCAGCAGGATTACCACGGCATGCGCGGATTCTTTGAACAGGTTAAATACAAGAAACTCGGCACCACCGAGGCGCTGTTGGCTGAGGGGGATCCCAAGGGCAAACATCCCCGCACCGGCGCACCAGTCTTCCCCTACGCGCTGGGTACCGTGATGCCGGAGACCTCACCTGAGGGCGATCGACGGCAGACGTTGGCCGATTGGATGACGCAGCCGGATAACCCGTGGTTTGCCCGGAACCTTGCCAACCGGCTTTGGGCGCACTTTATGGGGCGCGGCTTGATCGAGCCGGTGGATGATTTGCGCGCCACCAACCCTCCGAGTAATCCCGAGTTGATGGAGGCACTGGCCAAGGCGATGGTGGACAGCCGCTATGACCTCCGCGCGATGATCCGTTTGATCACTGCGTCACGGACCTACCAACTCTCCAGCGAACCCAACGCCACCAATGAACTCGATGAACGAAATCATTCCCGGGCGCTGCTGCGGCGTTTGCCGGCCGAGGTGCTGCTCGATGCGGTGAGTCAGGTGACCGGGGTGGAGGAGAAATTCCACGGCGTTCCCGCCGGGGTTCGCGCCATTCAATTGTGGGACAGCCAAGTGCAGCATTATTTCCTGAAACTCTTCGGCCGGCCGGCCCGCGCTTCCGTGTGTGAGTGTGAACGCGCCGTCGGTGCCAGCATGGCGCAGGCCCTGCATCTGATGAATTCACCCGCATTGGAAGCCAAGCTGGCCCATGCCGGCGGTCAGTTGGGCCGGATGGAGAAAACCCACGCCGATGATGCCGCCTTGGCCCGCCAGTTGTACCTAACGATTTATAACCGCGAACCATCAACCGCCGAGCGCGAACGCGCGGTACAGCACCTCGGCAGCCGCCGCGCCCAGCGTCGCAAGGCCGCCGAAGACCTCGCCTGGGCAATGCTGAATTCGATGGAATTTATCTTCAATCACTAGCGTCAAAATGGTAGCGTGTAACAGGAGCGAGAAATGAAACGAGCGTATTGTGACGGAATTCGGCGGCGGGACTTTCTGCGCGTGGGGGCAGCGGGCGCGCTGGGGGTAAATCTACCATTGGCGCAGTTGCTGGCCGCCGAGCCCAAGCTCAAGGGCAACGACCCCAATTTTATTTTCGTGTTTCTCAAGGGCGGCCTGAGCACGATCGACACGTTTGATCTTAAACCGAATGCACCGGAGGACGTGCGCGGGCCTTTCGGCAGCATTTCCACGAATCTTCCCGGCGTACGCGTGGGCGAGCATCTCAAACAAACTGCTAAGGTGATGCACCGCTTTTCGCAGGTGCGTTCCTTCACCCACCGTAACGCAGGCCACGGACCGGCCGATCATTACATGTTTACCGGCTATCATCCCACCAGCGGATTTAACGGCGGCCTTAAACCGAATAATCAGCATCCTTCCATGGGCTCGGTCATCGCCCATAAGCTGGGCGCGCGCGGGGCCATCCCGCCCTACGTCTGCCTGCCCAACATGCACAACAGCGGCAGCTCGGCTTACCTCGGGCCGGATGCCGTGCCGTTCACCATCGAGGCGGACCCTGCTTCGCCCGGGTTCAAGGTGCCCGATTTGCAGCCGCCCCTGTCGCTCGATGCCTCGCGTGTGGCCGATCGGCAATCGCTTTTGCAGGATGTGGACCGGTTCCAAAAACGCGCCGAGCAACGCGCTAACCGCGGTGCCAAGGAGTTCGGGGTGTTCGCCCAGCGCGCCATGGATCTGATGACTTCGCCTCTGGCCAAGAAGGCGTTTGATATCCATCAGGAAAAAGACAAGCTGCGCGATGCCTACGGGCGCACCACGCTCGGGCAAAGTTGCCTGATGGCGCGTCGCTTGATCGAGGCCGGCGTGCGTTGTGTGACGGTGGATCATTCCAACTGGGATACGCATTATCACAACTTCCGTGTGCTCGAGGAGGATCTCTTGCCCAAGTTTGATCTCGCCATACCCACACTGTTCACCGACCTGCACGAACGCGGGCTGCTGAAGAACACGTTGGTGGTGGTGACGGGCGAATTTGGACGCACCCCAAAGATTAACAAAGACGCCGGACGCGACCACTGGAGCCGCTGCTTTACCGTGCTGCTGGGCGGTGGCGGTATTCATGGCGGCCGGGTGATCGGCAAGAGTGACAAGTGGGCGATGGACCCGGCGGAAAACCCCTATGGTCCGGAGGATCTTTGCGCCACGGTGTATGACCGGCTGGGGATTGATCCGCGCAGTGAAATGCACACGCCCGAGGGGCGCCCGATTATGCTCACCAACAACGGTCGCGTGATTAAGGAACTGCTCTAGCATGAACCGGCTGTTCGTGATCTGTACTCTGGCCACCTTTTTGGCCCGGGCTGAACCGCCGGACATCGAGTATATCTATCCCGCCGGCGGACAACGCGGCACCACCGTGCCCGTGCGCGTGGGCGGATATTATTTCCACGGTCAGGCCAATTTCGAAATGCTCGGGCCGGGTGTCCGGTTTAAATCCATCGTGCCCCGCGTGGAAACCGTTTGGTTTGAGGGACCCCTGATTTACCAGCCGCTTTCGCAGCGCGGTGAGGATTATCCCAAGGATCACGCCAACGAAATTCAGCTCGCGGCCCAGACTCCGCTGGGTGATCGCTACTGGCGTTGCTGGACCTCGCAGGGGGCCACCCGCTCATTGCGGTTTGTGGTGGGCGATCTGCCTGAGGTGATGGAGGAGGAAGTCGACGGCCGGCCGTTGCCGCAGGCGGTCACGCTGCCCGTCACGGCCAATGGCCGCATCTTTCCGCGTGAGGATATCGACATTTGGACGTTCGAAGCCAAGGCCGGCGAACTGATTGTGTGTGATGCCGCCGCCAAGCGGTTTGGATCGCCGGTGAATCTGGTGTTGTCCGTGAAGGATCCTGATGAGTGTCCGGTGGACACGCAGCGAACCACCCGTGGGGGAGATCCCGTGCACTGGTTCCGCGCGCCCATTGCGGGCCGGTATTCCGTGCAGTTGCGCGATGCCCAAAACTGGGGACTGCAAAACCATATTTATCGGCTCACCCTCACCCGGGGTCCGCGCATCCTGCACACCTTTCCGCTTGGGGCGCAACGTGGCACAACCGTGGCGGCCGAGGTGCATGGTCCGGGGCTCAAACAGCGCCCAGTGTCGATCGCGATACCGGCCGATTCAGGAGATCAGTTCGTCACACCGGTGAATGCGCTTGGGGAAGCTCGTTTTGTGTTGGGCGAACATCCCGAACTGCTGGAACCCGTTGCTGAAGCCGTCCACGTGCCGGTAGTCTTGAATGGCCGCATCCTCAAGCCCGGTGAGATGGATGAGTGGTCGCTGCAACTGGACGCAAGCCAATCGGTCACACTGAATCTCGCTGCCGCCGCACTGGGCAGTCCACTCGACGCAAGCCTTTCGATCCACGATGCCGATGGCAAGCAACTGGCAACCAACGACGACCGCGCGGCCGGCCAACCGGATCCTTTGCTGACTTACACGGCGCCCAAGGCCGGCGTGTACACCGTCCGTGTGCGAGACCGTTTTCGTTCGCGTGGTGGTCCGACATTCGCCTATCGCCTCACGGTGGAGGCAGCGGCTGGGCCGGATTTCCAACTTACTTTTGCCGCCGCTCATTACAATGTCACCCGCGATCCCGAAGGGGGCTTGGAGGATCATCGTGCGGAAATCGAGAAACTGGAACAGCGCATGGCGGAAATCAATGAAGCGGTTAAGGCCGCCAAAGCCGTGCAGAAGACCGATCCCACCGCGGCCACCCGCATTCGTGAGTTGACCGCTGAAACGCGGACGGCCACCGCAACGGTACGCAAGCTCAAGGCCGAGGACGCAAGACGCCGCCCCAAATTCAAAGTCGCTCTGGAGCGTTCCGGCGGATTCACCGGCGAAGTCAAACTGAAGGTCCAAGGGTTGCCCGAGAAGGTAACCGTACTCAACGATGTGATCGCGGCCAACGGCAAGGAGGCGAATTTGGAATTCATCGCGCCGGCCAACACACCCATCAATGTCTATCGGCTCACGGTCGAGGGCATCGGCGATCTGGGCGATCGCAATGCCACGCGTGTGGCCGCCACGCCGGAGGGGCTGGATCATTTGTTGCTCGGCGTCGTGCCCATCGTGCCCTTCAAACATGAGGGGGTGTACCGCATTATCACGGCCATGCCCGGTGGCAGCACGTTTCATCGCGAGTACGCGCTGCACTGGAACGGATTTGCCGGCCCGCTTAAGGTGCGGTTGGCCGACAAACAGATCCGTCATTTGCAGGGTGTGACCGACCAGATCATCACCGTGGAGCCCGGCGTGGAATCGTTCAAGTATCCGTACCGGTTTCCCGCGCGCATTGAGGTGGGCCGCACCAGCCGGTTGCAGGTGATGTTGATCGGGGAACTGACCGATTTCGACGGCAGCAAACATCTCATCAGCTACACCTCCAGAGAGCGCAACGACCAACTCATCAGTGTGGCGGCTGAGGGTAATGTATCTGTGGAACCGGCGACCGGTTCATTGGCTTTGGGGCCGAATGAGTCGCATGACCTCAAGGTTCAGGTCGGCCGCGCCAATGGCGCTCTCAATCAGGCGCTGTTGTTGGAACTGCGTCTGCCGCGACACTTGCGTGATGTGAAATGTGCAACCGTCCGGCTGGAGCCGGGCCAATCCACGGCCACCCTGCGCCTGCAAACCGGCCCCAATCCCGGTCCGTACAATCAGCCGGTCATCCTGCGTGCCTCCACCGCTGTTGGTCCGCGTCACGTGGGAGAGGCGTTACTCGAGTTGGTGGCACCGGTGAAGTGACGCAAGGGAGCCTTGCCCCGGCTGCCTTGCCTCGCCACACTGCGCGGATGCGTTTCGTATTCCTAATCCTTCTGTGTTGGGGGTTACCCATATTCGCCGCCAAGCCGCCGAATATCATTCTCATTCTGGCCGATGATCTCGGGTACGGCGATCTCGGTTGTTTCGGGCAAAAGACACTGAAGACGCCGCGGCTCGATGCGATGGCAAAGGAGGGGATGCGGTTCATGCAGTTTTTTGCGGGCTGCACCGTGTGCGCGCCTTCGCGCAGTGTGCTGCTCACCGGACGGCACATGGGGCGCACGGTGGTGCGGGGCAACTCCACGCAGCCGATTGTCATCCGGCCCGGCCAGCCAACGCTCGCCTCCATGCTCAAGGGCGCCGGGTATCGCACCGCCTGCATCGGCAAATGGGGTGTGGGTACGCCGGATAATTTTACGAACCCCAACGATGTTGGCTTCGATCACTTTTACGGGTACGTGAACATGTGGCACGCGCATAATTTTTATCCGGAGTTTCTCATCCGCAACGGTCAGGTGGAAAAACTGCGCAACGAGATGGCACCGCGTTGGGAGGCTTTCCAGGATCCCAAACAACCGATGGGTGGCCGTGGTGTGGCGGTAAAGCGCGTGGACTACGCGCCCGATTTGTTTACCGCCGATGCGCTGAAATTCATCCGCGAAAATCACGAGCGACCGTTTTTCCTCTATTACGCGCTCAACATCCCGCACGCCAACAATGAGGCGGGCAA
>JAYQQG010000013.1:0-36554 GCA_038145765.1 Verrucomicrobiales bacterium | reverse complement strand
CAGTGGTTGTTCGGCGGATAGATCGTGCGCCTCGATTGGATCACGCACAATATCGAACAGGCTCAAGCCTGTCGGGTCCCAGATTAATTTCCATTTTCCATCGAGCACCGCAAACCCGCCGTCTTCCCCGCCCACAATCACGGGCGGCCGCTCACTGGGTTTCCCATCCCGGATGGCCGGCCAACAGTTCACGCCATCCAAGGGTTTGGTGGGTTTCAAGGGAACGGACGTGAGGGCTGCCAATGTCGGCAACAAATCCTGCACCGCCATCAGTTGATCTGTGACGGTGCCGGGCCTGATGGATGCGGGCCAACGCATCACAGCCGGCACACGGATACCGCCCTCCTGCAGCGTCCCCTTGCCTCCGCGTAATTTCAGTTGGCCGGGCTCGAACAGCGGCATTCGGCGGCTTAATCCGGAACCATTATCACAAAAAAACATGACGAGCGTGTCACGCTCCATGCCTTCGGATTTCAGAGTGGCCAAGATTCGACCGATGGCGGCATCCATGGCCTCAATGGCACCGGCATGATTCAAGCGCCGACCGACAAATCCAAGCCGGCGATATTTCTGGATCAATGCCTCCGGTGCCTGAGCCGGCGGATGGGGTGCGTTAAAGGCGACGTACAGAAACACCGGTTTGTTCTTGTTCCGTTTTTGCAGGCGTTCAATTGCTTCGGACGCGATCAGATTTGTGGAATATCCCTCTACGCCTGAAGGCTGGCCGTTGCGATACCAACCGGAGCGATGTGTTTCAGCCCTCGTGTAATAGTTGATGCCGCCGCCATAGAAACCGAAGAAGTGATCGAATCCTCGGGCACTGGGAAGGCTGGCGCGATCGGCCATGCCAAGGTGCCATTTACCGGCCATGAAAGTCTGATACCCGGCCTGCTGCATCCATTCAGGCAAAAACCGTTCATCCTTGGGCACACCGCCCGAGCGCCCGATCACGCCAGTGATCCCCATGCGCACCGGCAACCGACCGGTCATCAAGGCCGTCCGGGTGGGACTACAAACCGGGTGAACGTAGAATCGGTTCAGGCGAATGCCGTCCTGCGCCAGTTGATCGATATGCGGTGTGGCAATGCGGCTCCCGTGGTAGCCGACATCGTTCCACCCCATGTCATCGGAAACCAGCAGGACAATGTGCGGGCGGGGCGGTCGCTCAGTCTCCGCACCCAGGATTACAGACCATCCTACCAACCCGAAAACCAAAACCCCAATCACCCGCCACATAACCTAGCGGCGTAAACCCGGGCCAAAACGGCTTCGACCAATCCCGTCCGTGTTGGGAGTTTTACTTTCCCACCGCTGCCCCGCGGCCGCGCCCTGACGCCGGTGTTGTTCGTAGGTCAAGGTACTGGGTTGATGCCGCCCTATGGCTTTGGACAAAGATTGCTTAAGCTCGGCGGCTGTGGACTGGAGTGAAATATCCTGAATCACCTTACCCTTTAGGCCAAAGATATCAGGCTGGATCACTACATAACCGGCTTTAGTTTTCAATCCGGAGACCGCCTTGAATTCTTCCTGTTGGGTTACCGGAACATATAAGGCGCGTCCTAGAAACTCATCAGCCCACGCCAAGGGCTCCAGTCGCTGTTCCATCAGTATGCGCTGCTCGGCGTTACCAAATACTGCCACCAAGGGTAGACGATCCGCGGCCGCAACATTCAAAGCCAATCGAAGGTCTGCGAGATAGGGCAACGGCACACGGCCAACGGGTTGATCTTTACCCGGATACGCCAAAGCAATGGCTTCCATGGTTTGTGCCATTTTACGAATTACCTCGGGCGGTTGCTCATGAATACCGGGGCCCGCTTGCCCGCCAAAAGCCCAAGCCGGACTGCGACCCGCCCGGATCAGCGAAGTACGCCCATCCGGACTCATCAGGGAAAACACGGTGTTTTGCAATACGCCACCCGGAGCAAATACGCCCTTGAGTACTTCGTTTTCGCTGGCATCCTCGTAGGTGGCCAAGCGAATGCATACGAATTTTTTCGAGGCGGCAATGACGTCCTTGTCGGCCAGGAAACTCCTGTCCATGCTCGTCTTGCCCGGTCACCAAACGCCGGGTACGTTATGACATTGCGGCGCGGCTGACACCAACAGGATTGGTTTTCCAGTCCGTTGCGCCTCGGCCAAGCCCCCCTTCCAGGTACCGAACCAAGCGATTTTTTCAGGATGAACTTCCGCAGCCGCCAAACCACCGGACATTATTAAGGCACCTAATCCAACCAGCTTCCATTTCATCGACCCATACAGACGGCCCATCGGCCGGATAGTTACACTTTTTTAAGTGCGACTGTAACTCGCCGGCCTGAATCTCCGTCCAAAGAGATAGACTCGCCCCGCAAACAGGGGCAAACTGACATCAACATGAAAGCCAAACTCTTAATTCCAGGACTCCTCGGTGGTCTACTGTGCGTGCAAACCGCCGCTCAGGCCCAAAACCGCCCCGGCCCCAATGATCGCCCCGGTGGCCAACCCAATATCCGCGAATTGTTCCTCAAACAATTTGATAAAAACGGCAATGGACGCATTGAGCAAAATGAACGCCCTAGCCGCGAGCAGATACAGGATTTTTTCCGTAAACAACAAGGCAACCAGACCACTCCCGGTCGGCCCGGTGCCGGTGACCCGAATCAACGCCCAGGCGGCCCCGGCCAACGGCCCGGCGGACGACCGGGTGAGCCTGGCCAAGGGGGCCAAGGTGGGCGCCCCGGTTTCGGTGGCCCCGGCCAGGGAGGATTCCCCGGCAGACCTGGCGGCGGCTTCCAAATGCCCAACCCCGTACTGGGTGCTCTGGACGCCAACCGCGATGGTGAAATTAGCGCTGACGAAATTAAAAACGCCGCCAAAGCGCTCTCCAAGCTGGATCGCAATCGTGACGGCAAACTAAGCCGCGAGGAACTGCGCCCTCAATTCGGCCGCCCCGGAGGTGAAGGCCGCCCTGATTTTCGCCCGCGCCCCGGGGGTGAAGACCGACCCAACTTCCGGCCGGACCGTCGCCCAGGCGAAGGGCGACCCAACTTCCGGCCGGACCGTCGCCCAGGCGAAGGGCGACCCGATTTCCGCCCACGCCCCGGCGCTCCGGACCAAAGTCGCCCTGACGGACCGTCCAACCAGCGCGGCCCGCGGCCCGACCGCCCGGATCGGAGCGAAGCATAGTTCAGCCAAACAAAATAGCATTGAGCATTCCCCGGGAGGGTGAAACTCCTGCTGAGCTTGGGCCACGATACATGGCCCTTTTTCGTAACAGCCCTGTTTCGCTTGAGTTATACCGGCTCAGCAGGAGCTTCGACCTCCCGATGTTTGGGGTAGGGGTTGATTCTCGTGAATGAAGCCGAACGGTGGCAGAAGGGTTTACAGATGGAGTTCTTTGCTACAGGATTTCCCTGAGCCGGACACTGTTATGAAAACAAATCGTCGTACTTTTCTGAAAACCACTACGGGCGCCGCAATCGCACTGCCCAATATCATTTCCAGCCACGCCTGGGCTAATAAACCAAGTAACACCATCGGGATCGGTTTCATCGGCGTCGGCAAACAAAGCGGTGGCCACCTCGGATTCTTCCTGGGCCAGCAGGACTGTCGCGTGGTGAATCTCGCCGAGGTCGCGAAAGTCCGCCTCGATCACGGCCTGAAACGGGTGGCTGGCAAGTACGGCCCCGAACACGGTTGTGTGGCCACGCAGGACTTCCGGGAAACCCTCGCCGACAAACGCGTCGATGCCGTTGTGATCGGCACGCCCGACCATTGGCACGCCATCCCTTCCATCATGGCCGCCGAAGCCAAGAAAGATGTCTATTGTGAAAAACCGCTCACCGTCACCATCCGCGCTGCGTTGGAGACGGTGAAAGCCGCACGTAAAAATGACATTGTCTATCAGGTTGGCAGCCAGCAACGCACAGAGTTTGGCGGCCACTTCCGCAAAGCGGTAGAATGCATCCGCAACGGTCGCGTCGGCAAAGTCAGCAAGATCAAGATCGGCGTGGGCGGAGCGGGCGTCCCCTGTGATTTGCCCGCGGAGAAACAACCTGACGGGATCGATTGGGACATGTGGCTCGGCCCGGCGCCAGAGCGCGCTTTTAACCATGTGCTGTGCCCCACCGACGTCCACCGGCACTTCCCCCAATGGCGGCGCTACCGCGAGTACGCCGGGGGCGGTCTCAGTGACATGGGTGCGCACCATTACGACATTGCCAAGTGGGCGATGGACCTCGATGAGACCGGCCCGGTTAAAATCATTTCCCCCAAGGAAGGGAACAGCGGCCTGAAAATGATTTACGATAACGGCCTCGAAATCATCCATGAAAGTACCCAGGACGCCTTTAACGATGTTATTTTCTATGGTGACGAAGGCACTTTATTCGTCGATCGCCGCGGCATAACCGCCAATCCCAAGAGTGCGGTCGAATCTCCCTTTAGCAAGAATGACTGGCGTCTGGCGGATATTGGCAAGAGCCATCGCCGCAACTGGATCGACTGTATCCGCAGTCGCAAACTCCCTGTGGCTGATGTTTCTTTCGGCGCCCATACCAGCATTCTCTGCAGTCTCGCCAACCATGGCTATCAACTGCGGCGCGATCTGAAATGGGATCCCAAAAAATACCAGTTCCTAGGTGACGCCGAAGCCAACGCCCTCCTCGACCGCCCCGGACGCGGCGAATGGAAGCTGGCTTGACGCGCCTTGTTCAGCCGTTAGTCTAGCACTTGTTGATGAGCTCGATTGACCCGGCATTACAATCGTTTGTACGGCGCGTCCATGCGATGATGATTTACCGCTCCGTGCTCCGTTGGAGCGGGATTTGGTTAATGATTGCCGGAGTCCTCGTACTGGGGATTCGTTTTACCAGCGATCTCCCAGTTGATTGGTGGAAGTACCTGCTGGGTTCATGGCTGGCCCTTATCGCCGTCGCTTGGTATCGCGAACGCAAACGTCGGCCGGACCCTGAGCAATTGCGGGCTGCGTTCGATCGCCAGAATCACGCCGGCGGCCTGGTGATGGCGGCAGCCGAGGTGGATACTCGCTCCTGGGAAGCGCGCGCCGGCACACTGGAGCTGCCCAGTGTGCAATGGCACAGCGGCCGGGCGTGGTTGGGCACCGTGTTGGCCGCAGCGTTTTACATCACGGCCCTCTGGGTGCCGGTAAAATATGCGCGGTTAATTGCCGATCCACCCATGGAGATCAGCCAACAGGTGGAGGAACTGCATGAGCAAATTGATGTGCTTGAATCCGAATACATCCTTTCCCCGCAACAGGCTGAAACTAAACGCGAGGAATTGGATCGGATTGCCGAACAGGCCTCCGGCTTTAACCCCTCCAAGACCTGGGAAGCCCTGGATCAACTCCTTCACACCAACGAACAACTCGCTCAACAAGAAGCTGAAGATGCCCTCTCCAAACTGAGTGCCCTGAATGAGGCCGCCCTTTTGGGCAAGGCATTAGAAATGTTGCCCAAAGGATTGGAGAACCAACAGGCACTGGAAGAAGGGCTCAAACAAATGGGGCAGTTGATGAACCAACTCCATCAACAAGGCGCGCTGGACCCGAATAATCTGCCCCCGGAATTACAAAAGGCGATGCAACAAGCCCTCAAGCAACTCGCCCAAGGCGGTGGACCGGACGGCGAGCAACTGAAGCAAATGTTGGACGCATTGAAAAACAATCAAGACCAACTGCTCGAACTTGCCAAAGACTTGGCACAAAAAGGCCTGATCCCCCCTGATCTTGCCGATCAATTTAAACCCGAGGATTTTGGCGGCCTCGATCCCGGGCCCTTGGCAGAAATGCTGAAGCAACATGGCGGCGATTTTCAGGAACTTCTCGAACAACTCGGCCCGGAACTGGGTGGGCGCGGTAACATCAACCGCGGCCCCGGCCACGCCCCTTTACTGTACGGCAATGAATCTTCTGAGGAAGGCGCTGAATTCGAGGAGCAGAAACTCGGCCTCAGCGTCCCACTCGAACAAGCCAAATTGGCCGGCGTCACCATCACCGCTCCGGAAGTAACCGGAGGCGAGGCGATCCTCGGGCAAGGCGCTTTGAACACAGCCCAAGCCGGCGGCGGCAACGCACTGACCGCACCGGTTTTGCCACGGCATCGAACGGCGGTGAAACGCTTCTTCACGCGTCCCGGCACGCCGCCCCAAAGTATCCCGAAGTAATTGGTTTTTGCGTGCGCTCCAAACGGCTGCTCGCTAAAGTGTCGCATCCGACTCATGAGCGACTCTCCTGCCCTCCTCAAGCCGGCGGAACTCGATCCGGCCAACGCGATCACCCGGCAAATCTGCGAACAAATGGATCGTTGCCTGCTCGGACGCGAATCACTCCATCGCCTCGTGCTCACCGGCCTGCTCAGTCGCGGTCACATTCTGCTGGAAGGTTTACCCGGTTTAGGCAAAACCGCCCTGGTTCGGACCATTGGCCACATTCTGCAGCTTGATTTTAACCGCGTCCAATTCACCCCGGACCTGATGCCCGGTGACGTGTTGGGCTCGCACATACTTCAGCAAACCGACGATGGCCAACGCGAAATGATTTTTGAGCCCGGCCCGGTATTCACCCATATTTTATTGGCTGACGAAATCAACCGCGCCTCGCCCAAGACCCAAAGTGCCATGCTGGAAACCATGCAGGAACGCTCCGTCACCCTTCGTGGCCAAACCCGTGAATTGCCCCAGCCCTTTTTCGTGATCGCCAGTCAAAACCCAATCGAAATGGAGGGCACTTATCCGCTACCCGAAGCGCAACTGGACCGCTTTCTATTTCGCGTGATATTCGATTCGGTGGACGCCGAAGTGTTACAGCGTATCATTACTGAACGTCGCCAGGGAGATTTGCCCGCACCCAATTGGCAAGCCAGCACAGATGATCTCACCTACCTGTTTGCGGTCATGGAACGCATCTATCTTCCCAAACCGGTTGCCGGCTACATTGCGCGCCTCGTGGCCGCCACCCATCCCGATCATCCCGAGGCCCCGGAAAGCGTCAAACAATACGTCCAGTATGGCACCTCTCCCCGTGCAGCCATTGCCATGGGGGAAGCCGCGCGCGCCAATGCACTGCTGGACGGCCGGCCCACCGTCGGGTTTGAAGACGTTGCCGCAGTGGCCAAACCGGTGATGAATCACCGGTTGATTCTCAATTATCAGGCCCGTTTCGATCGGATGGATACCGACCGCGTGCTGACCGAATTGATTGAGGAACTGGATGAAACCGGCCTCGATCTGCCGGCCGATGTGTCTCTACAAAACGCATGACATTCCTGCGCGCCATTGGATTGATCTGCCTCCTCGCCGGCCCGCTTCAGGCCGCGCCAGGTTCGGCAACCTTCACCAAGCTTGGCCTCCACATCGAGGCACATCTCAACCATGAGACATTGTACCACGGGTACACCTCACATCGTTTCACCATCCACCACTCAGGCACCGGCAAACGGCAGATC
Organism: Verrucomicrobiales bacterium; assembly: GCA_038145765.1. Taxonomy (GTDB): domain Bacteria; phylum Verrucomicrobiota; class Verrucomicrobiia; order Limisphaerales; family UBA1100; genus UBA1100. The sequence goes on along the minus strand of JAYQQG010000013.1, from coordinate 29,106 downwards.
AAATTCACCCTGCCCGGCACACCGAATCACGAGGATTATAGCCTGCACACCATTACCCGCTCTTTTACGATAACGCCCGGTACACGGGATATCACCCTCCTGCAACCGCCCTTGCCCATGACTTGGTCGGATGATGTGCTTGTGGAATGCAATGGCCAGCAACGCACTATTGAGCGGGGCCTCAGCCGACGCCTCACGGAATATGAAAACACCGGCTGGCAACGCCCGCGAGTCATGCTGCTCAGTCGACGGGTGGATTATGATGCGCTGAATGACACCCTGTCCCGCACTGCGACCAGCCATGCGCATTCCCACAGCAGCACGGATCTTGCGCAACTGGAATCGTCCGCTGAAGCCACCTCGGCCTGGCCGGATCATTGGCTGGCTTATTCCGGGTACGACATGATCCTTCTGACCGGCAATGAATGGACGCAAACCAGCAACGATACCCGCACCGCACTGCAACGCTGGACCATGGCCGGAGGTCGGCTGGTGGTATTTGGTGAAACCCAAATCAACCCCGTGCCCATCAGTTGGAGGAACACCCGTTCCAACAACGCCCACCCCGTGGGGTTTGGCTGGATTCATTTGTTCGGCTCCGAGAATGAACCGGCCCGTGATGCGATTATCACCCTGCTCGGACCGCATGATCCGGAAGCCCATCAACAAGCGATCCCGATGCTGGGGGCACTCAAAAACAATATCATGCATGTGCATTCCGGCATGCACTACTGGCAGAATGACCAGAGTTTTAACGATTTTTTCCCCGTGGTCGATGGCGCACGGGCACCGGTTCGGCTGGTGATTGGCGTGCTCACATTGTTTGTGTTGCTCGCCGGCCCGATCAACCTGTTCATCTTGAACCGGAACGGCAAGCGGGCATGGTTTCTCTGGACGTTGCCAGCCATATCGATGGCCACCAGCGGACTGGTGTTTGTGGTTTCGATTTTCAGTGAAGGGGTTACCCCGCGTGTCCGCACCGAATCCGTCACGATCCTAAACCAAGCCGCAGGAGATGCCGTCACGCTCGGGGCTGTGGCAGTTTATGCACCCATCGCGCCGGGGCAATTAAACTTTTCGGGGCTATCCGAGGTGACCCCATTATTTAGCAGCGGGGCGCGTGACCCTGGCTCCGGACGTTCCGTGGCTTGGACCGAGGGAGGGGAGCAGGTGTTCACCGGCCAATGGGCCAGTTCACGTGTCCCCACGCACTTTGCCATCCGCAAAAGCGAACACACCAAAAAACGCATCTTGATCAATTGGGCCCGAGGCAAACCTGAGATTCAAAACAGCCTTGGCGAACCGCTTCGTCGATTGACCCTCCGCAATAGTGCCGGGGAGTTGTTCGAAGGAAAGGATATCCTCCCCGGAGCCAAAGTTACCCTGGAGCCCAGCTCGACCATTGCGCACACAAATATTTCCATTCACGATTTTGCGGACCAATTGCGCAACCAATCGGCAGACAACCATTGGCAGCACCTTGCCATCAGTTCCATCCCCACCGCCACCTACTGGGCTGTGGTCGACCACGGATCCCCTTTTCTGGAAAACCCACTCGCGTATCGTAGCACCAAGGAGCAAACCCTCAGTCATGTCATCGGCATTTTGACTGAAGAGGAGGATGCCCCGTGAGGATCATCGTGGAAAACCTGCGGCGCGAATTCGGCCAAACCGTGGCGGTCAACGATGTGTCCTTCGAATTTGAGAGCGGCCAGATCTTCGGCTTTGTCGGCCCGAACGGGGCCGGCAAAACCACCACCATGCGCATCATGGCGTCCCTAGACGAACCCACTGCCGGTGATGTGCGGCTGGATGACCTCTCGGTGGTGGAGGATCCTGAACGCGCCCGGCACCTGATTGGTTTTGTGCCTGATGAACTGCGGGCCTACTGGGATACCACCGTCAACGATTACATCGATTTCTTTGCCCGCGCCTACGGCCTGCGCGGCGACCAGCGCGAACAAGCTGTAACCAGTGTCGAGGAGTTCACCAATACCGCCGGCATTCGCGACAAGCAGTTGCGGGCGTTGTCCAAGGGCATGAAACAGCGCGTCAGCCTCGCCCGGGCGCTGGTGAGTGATCCGCAGATTCTTATTCTGGATGAACCCGCCGCCGGGCTGGATCCCCGTGCACGTATTGAGCTGCGCGAACTGCTGGTGTTATTGGCCAAACAGGGCAAGGCCATTTTTATCAGCTCGCACATCCTCGCTGAGCTTACCGAAATCTGCCATGGCGCGGTCATCATCGAACAAGGGAGGATTCTGGATGCGGGCCGAACGGAGAACCTGCTCGCCCGCCGTGCGGAAAAACTGACCTACGCCTTGCGCGCCTTGAGCGACCCGGAACTGCTGCAGCGCGACTTGCTGGAAATGCCGCATGTTGACCAGCCTCGCCAAGCCGGGCATGAGTTTCAATTTGAAGTGAAAGGGGCCGAAGAAAACGCCTTTGAAGTGTTAAACCTCATCATCCAGCGCGGCCACCGCGTGATTGAATTCCGTCAAACAAAGGCCAACTTGGAGGATATTTTCATGAACATCACGGAGGGCAAAGTGCAATGACCAAGCCCGCCGTTCAAACCGGGACCGGCCGCTGGAAACGCCTGCAGCAATTCGATGTCAACCCCGTGTGGGTCAAGGATCTCCGGCAGGCCTCCCGCAACTGGTCGGTCACCGGGACGCTATTGCTGATGTTGGTGGTATTTTACCTCATCTCCCTCGGCGCTGTGATCTTTGGCGAGGTAGGGAATCGCGGCGCAAATTATCTCGGCCCCTCCATATTTGGTGCGATCGGTTTCACCACGATGGCTGCGGCCTATGTATTCATCCCCATCTATGTCGGGGTGCGCACGCTGATGGAACGCATCTCGATCAATGCCGATTTACAATACATCACCACGATGACCCCGCAGAAAATAATCCGGGGCAAAGTGCTCAGCAGCGTTTACCTGATTGTGTTGTTCTACTCCGCCGCTGTCCCATTTCTGGTCTTCAGCTATCTCCTGCGCGGCATCGACCTGCCTACCATTCTCATCGCGGTATCGTTGACCTTTACCATCAACGTCCTGCTAACCATGGGAGCGATCGTTCTCGCCTTGTCGCCGCTGCATACGGTGATGAAAATTCTCGCCGCACTGACCGTCGGCTGGTCTGCCATTAGCACGGGCATGTGGATGGTGAGCCTTGTGGTGGCCGGCGGCGCAATCACCCGGGCGCTCACGGGAACGGGTTTTATTGATGAATTCATCCCGGTAGTCGCCACCTATCTGATCGATTTCACGCTCCTGGCCGGCCTCACCTATCAAGCCGCCGTGGCGTTTATCACTCCCACATCGGCCAACCGGTCACTTCCGTTGCGCGTGTACATCACAGTGATGAGTGGGGTGGTGATTCTGCAATTCCTCCTTTGGGCCTGGTTCGAGGAGGAACCGGCCTTTACCTTGCCCATACTAGTGAGCATGGGGTTGCTCGCTATCCTCGGCATGTTTTTCTGCATCGGCGGCCGTGATGACTTGAGCGTCCGGGTTCGTCGCGAGATTCCGGCAAATCTATTGAACCGGATTCCCGCCTTCTTTTTTTTCAATGGCACCCTTTCCTGCCTGATCTGGCTGCTGTTGCTGTGGTTGGGAACTTTGTTTTCGGTGGCGGGATTCCACCTTCTATGGGAGCAATTCCAATCACAAAAATTCATTAATCAGGATCTCATCCCAAACCTGTATCTCGGCTCCTCGCTTTATGTGCTCTACACCTTTGCCTATGCATTGCTGGGAGTGTGGCTGCACCGCACCTTTTTTCCAAAACGCACACCTAAACTCGCGAGCCTTTTCCTCGTGCTGTTGGTCATCCTGCCGTTCTTATTCCTGATCATCTTCTACTTTATCTTCACCCGGGAAATGATTGAAGAGGATTGGGTCCTGCCGGGGCTGGTCATCAATGTCGGCATGGCGATGGCCAACGACGATTACGATGACGACGAACGCAACCTTCATCTGTTTGTGCATCTCGGCTCGGTATTATTCTTGATTATGGTTGCTCTGCTCTTGAACTTCAATTGGCTGAAATCTCAGATCACCCAGTTCAAACCCTACCACCGAGACGAGCGTCACACCCCGCCCGACCCTCCACCCAATTTGCCTTCCCATGAACTACCGCCCGTCATTGATCGCGGGTGAGCAATTGGGCCTGCGCTACGCACTGGCCCTGCCCCAAGCCACCCTCTCCGGCCAACGCGGCGAACACCTTGGCCGCCGCGCCGGCAGTTCAGTGGATTTCCAGGACTACCGGGATTACCAGCCCGGTGATGACCTGCGCCATATTGACTGGAACGCCTACGCACGCACCGATCAACTCACCGTCAAACTGTTCCGTGAGGAAGTGCAGCCGCATCTCGACCTCATCCTGGATACCTCCGCCTCCATGGCTCTGGCCGACTCCAACAAGGCCGCCGCTCTGCATCAACTCGCCGCCCTGTTCGCCTCCGCCGCCACCAATGCGCGCTGCTCTCATGCCGTCTGGATCACCGGCGAGGGGTTCCAGCGCGTGCCCAACGACACCCAACCGCCCAGTGCCTGGGGCGATCTAAACCTCGGGGGCGCCCATTCGTTTGAGGAAGCCCACGGCCTGCTCCCACCGCGGCTGCGCCGTCAGGGCATTCGGGTCGTCATCAGCGATTTGTTTTGGCCCGGCGATCCGCTGCCCACCTTACGTAAACTCACCGAAGGCGCCGCCGCGGTCACACTGGTGCAATTACTCGCCCCCGCCGACCTCGAACCGCCCCAGCCCGGCAATGTCCAGCTGGAGGACAGCGAGACCGGCGAATCCCTGTCGCTCTACATTGATACCACCATCCAGGAACAATACCGCCAAACCCTGCAACGCCTGCAACAAAGCTGGGATCATGCCGCCCAACAAACCGGCGCGCAGCTCGTCACCCTCATTGCCGATAACCTCGAAGGCTCCCTGCGCAGTCTCGAGGAATGCCGAACGCTGGAACCCGCCTGATGCCTGCTTTCACCTATCCACTGGCATGGATCGCGGCGATTACCCTGCCCGCGCTGGCAGCCATTTATTTCCTCCGCCACCGGTTTCGTCGGCAGCCTGTCTCCAGCCTGTTGCTCTGGCAAATGCATCGGGAATCACGAGAAGGCGGCCGGCGCGTGGAAAAACCCAAGTGGCCTTTGGTGTTCTTTCTCGAACTCCTCATCCTCACCCTGCTCGTCCTCGCCGCCACCGGCCCGCGCTGGCAGATCCCACACACCACGCGGCCCTTGATTGTGGTACTGGATGATTCGCAATCCATGCTCGCCGGGCCTGAAGGCGAACGCCCCCGGGATCGTGCCATCGAAAAACTCAAGCAACTCACTGAGGAACGCCGCTTTCGTTCACTCCAGTTGATCGCCGCCGGCACGACTCCCCGGCTCCTGGGCGACAAAGCCCGGCATCTGGCCGAACTGGAGAATCAATTCAACCAATGGACCTGCCAGGCCCCTGAGGCACGACTCAATGCCGCCCTCGGTTTGGCCCGTGCCATGGGCCACCAGACAGCCGACCTCTTGGTGCTGACCGACCAAGCCCCGCTCCATCCGCCCAGCCAAGGTAAGCTGCGCTGGATTGCCCTCGGTCAACCCCACATTAATTTTGCCTTCATCAATGCCGCCCGTTCCGCCCATGGCTCGGAAGACCGCGTCTTGCTCGAAATCGCCAATCCTTCCGCGCACAGCGGCACCAACACCCTCAGAATTACTGCGGGCACAAACCTGCTGCACCGGGAAACCCTGACGCTCGCCACCAACAAAACCCGGCGCCTCACCATTCCCCTTCCCGCCAACACCCCCTTGCTTCAAGCCTCGCTCGGACCGGATGCTTTGGCCGGCGACAACCAGGTTCACCTCGCACCACCCGCCCGCCCGAATGTACGGGTACGCATCGCCATCGAAAACGGAGAACTGAACCAACTTGTTGCCGAAAGCCTCACTGCCACCGGTTTACGCGCTCCCAACGACGATCCGCCTGAACTTGTCATTCACCAATCTGACTCCGTGCCTGCCGGCAACAATGTCTGGGGATTGCGCTGGCTACCCGCTCCCGACGAACCCGAGCGTTTTACTGGCCCCTTTGTGATGGATGCCAACCACCCGCTCACCCGTGGCCTTTCTCTCTCTGGAATTGTGTGGGGCGGCCACCCCGGCGCCACCAACGCCGTGGGTTATCGCCCCGTGATTACCGCCGGCAATGTGCCCCTGCTCACCCATCGACCGGAGTTGGATGGCCGTCAGCAACTCACCCTGCGTTATATCCCGAACCATTCCACCCTGCATACCACACAACATTGGCCAGCCTTGTTTTGGAATCTGCTCGACTGGCGCACCCAGGCCCAACCCGGCCTGCGGGAAACCAACCACCGGCTCGGCCTCGACATCCCCTATCGCCCTGCGTCAATGAAAGTGCAAATCCAACACCCCGACGGCAGCCATCAAACCCTGAACGCCCCTGGGGCAGAGATCCGGTTGCCCTTGAGTGCTCCGGGTGTCTATCAGGTCCAATCGGGTTCCGGCACCAACCGGTTAAGCGAATTAATGGCCATCAATTTTCTGGCCGGTGAAGAGTCCAACCTTGCCCGGGCCGTTACCGGCGACTGGGGTCAATGGGAAACCGACCATGAAATTCGGCTCGAGTACGCCAGCATCCTCCCCTACCTCGTGCTGTTCGCCTTGGCGATCATGGTCTGGCACTTGTATTGCATTGCACGCCAGGGAGGGCGCACATGATTTTCTTCTCACCCATTTGGTTCCTGCTCCTGCTGCCACTGGTGGCGGCGCTCTTTCTTTGGCGCTTGCCAACGCGCGGATTGAACATCGTGCGGCTCGTCATCCTGTTGCTACTGGTGTTCGCCATGGCCCAGCCGGCCATGAAATTGAAGGATCAACAAGGCACCGTTGTGGTGTTGATCGACCGAAGCGAATCCATGCCGCATCAGGCCACGGATGATCAACTGGAAATACTAAAATCGATCCATGGCGAAATGGGCCCCGAGGATCGGCTCGCCGTAGTCAGCTTCGGCGATCGCACCATCATTGAACAGGAACCCAGCGATCGGGCCATCGAGGAACTCCAATCCCCCACGGACCAACAGCACACGCGCCTGACCGATGGATTGGAGGCTGCCCTTTCCTTGATCCCCCCCGATCACCCCGGCCGCATCCTAGTCGTTTCAGATGGTCACTGGACTGGCCGCGATCCCAACGCCGTTACCGCACGCGCTGCCGGCCGCGGCATTGGCATCGACCATCGTTGGCTTAGCCGCCCGCGCGCGGAAGATCTCGCGGTACGTGATCTGCAAGTACCTGCACAGGTACTTCCGGGACAGGCATTTATGATTAGCGGATGGATTCATTCCCCGCGGGAGCAGGTCATGGGGTACACCCTCACCAAGCATGGCGAGGAATTGTCTTCAGGGGAACGCGCCGTGCCGCGCGGATTATCGCGCCTGCTCTTTCGAGACCGTGCCCAGCTTTCGGGCAATGCGGCTTATCGGCTTACCCTGCACCCGCCCGGTACCGATGCCAACGCCACCGGCACGCACACCGCGCTGGGCGATGCCTTCCCGGAAAACAACACCGCCCGCGCCTTGGTCGAGGTGCGCGGCCGCAAACCCTTGTTGTTGGTGTCCAATTTTGGGACCGAATCCGGCCTTGCCCAGCTCATGGTTCAAGGCGGTATGACGCTCGTCGCCCGCAAGCCGCATCAATGCCCGTGGACATTGGCCGACTTGTCCCGCTGGTCCGCGGTGGTTCTGGAAAACGTCATGGCGGGCGACATCGGGCAGGACGGCATGGAAACACTCGCTGCCTGGGTGGAGGACACCGGAGCCGGCCTGATGCTGACCGGTGGTGAAAAATCTTACGCTCCGGGCGGTTATTATGGTTCGCCTCTGGAAAAACTGTTGCCCGTTTCCATGGAGCGCCGCAATGAAATTCGCAAATTGCAAACCGCCATTGTGGTGGTGCTTGACCGTTCCGGCTCCATGAGGATGCAGGTGGCAGGCGGCAAGACGAAGATGGATCTCGCCAATATTGGCACGGCGCAGGTGCTCGATTTGCTGTCGGCCACGGACGAATTCGGCGTGATTGCCGTGGACAGCGCCCCTCATACCGTACTGGACCTGGATAGCGCTGAACGCCAGCAGAATGCCTTTTTCCGAAACAAGATCCTCAAAATTGAATCCATGGGCGGCGGCATTTACGTCTACGAAGCGCTCAAGGCTGCCTCTCAAATGTTGATGAAAGCCTCGGCCGCCAATCGCCATGTGATCTTGTTTTCCGATGCACAGGATTCCGAGCAACCCGGAGATTATAAAAATCTCATTGCCACCATGCGCAAGGCCGGCATGTCCATCAGTGTCATCGGCCTCGGAACGGCCGGAGATGTGGATGCGAAATTGCTGGAAGACATTGCCAAACGCGGTGAAGGAAACATTTATTTCACTGACCGCCCCAAGGAGATTCCCCGAATCTTTGCGCAGGATACCTTTGCCGTGGCCCGCAATACCTTTATCAAAGAACCCGCAGCCCTCGAACTGGCCGGGGCCCTCAGCACCCTCGGCGCCCCCGCTTCCTGGAGGCCGCCTCCCGTAGGCGGTTACAACCTCACCTACCTGCGCGAAAACGCCAGTCTGGGCCTGCTGACACGCGACGAATACCGCGCGCCCATCGTCGCCTTTTGGCAGGCAGGCAATGGCCGGGTGGCTTGTTACACCGGTGAAGCCGACGGCACATACGCCGGCGACTTTGCGCAATGGCCGCAGGCCGGTGATTTTTACGCCACCCTCTCCGGCTGGGCCGCCGGCCAGCAAAGCCTGTTGCCCGAGCACATGCTACTGACCCAGGAAGTTCGAGGCGGCATTTGCTATGTACAACTGCATCTCGATCCCGACCGCCAAGGCGAGGTGTTCACCCATGCCCCACGCCTCAAACTTCTGCGTGAAACGCCCGGACGCCCCATCCGCAAAGAAACGAGGACACTCCATTGGAAGACTGCCGACTTGCTCGAAGCCGCAGTGCCGTTGGAAGGCGAGGAAACCCTGCGAGCAGTCGCAAATCTAAACACCCAGCAGGGAGTGCCGCTCAGCCAAAGCCTGCCGCCAGTGTGCCTGCCTTACTCACCCGAATTCGCGCCGGACCAACCCGATCGTGGCCGCAAAGCACTCACCGCCCTCAGCCAGTCCACTGGCGGCCAGGAACGCCTCAATCTCGGCGATCTCTGGACCGCCATTCCGCGGCAGCCCCGGTTCGTACCACTTTCACTTTGGCTCGTGCTCGCCGGGTTAATCCTGTTTCTACTGGAAGTGTTCCAGCGCCGCACCGGCTTTTTTGAGTTTCGCAGACGGCAGCGTGCCTCGCAGAAAGAAACCGTCGATGCCCGAACCACTCTCCGCCCACGCGCAGCTGTCGCACAATCCGCCAACACCCCATCCATAACTCATGCCGGCCCTAAACCATTCCGCACCCCCAAACGCAACCGCCGGCGCGCCGATCAGGAATCCACCCTGCCGCCCGTGGTCGCCCCGCCCATGCTCGAGGGGGAGGACACCGGCAAACCGCCAGTCATCCCCCCTTCCCTGTCCGACAGCGGCAATACCTTCGACGCCCTATCCGCCGCCCGCAAACGCGCCCAAGACCGCCGCAATAAAGAGGATCAGTGAACTGATGGTTTCGGCTCCAATGGCCGGAGGCATTGTTTGCAAATATACCGCTGTCCGCGCTGGATTCGATTGTGGCGTATGGAGGTGAGCTGATAATCCGCCCCCGGGCAGTGGCATCGATACGCAAAGCGCTTCAAACGGCGCGAAGGCGAAACCTCGAACTGGTGCGTCCGCCGCGGTTCCGCGCCAAACAATTCCATGACCTCACGCCATTCTCGTCCGTGAGGCCGGATGCGTGGCCCGAATTTGTGAAACGCCACCAAATGAGCCAGTTCATGTGGCACAGTTTGCGCCACGAACTCATCCGGATAACGCTCGGCTACAGCACGGTTGAATCGAATCAAATCCCGACGATAATTCGCCTGCCCGGCTGCCTGCCCCCGTAAATCCCAAACCACCGCCGGCCGGACCATAAGCCTCCATTGTTCGTTTACCAAAACACTCAGTGCATCGAGTCGCTGCTGTACGCGTTGTTCAAGTGCGGCAAATGCGCTCATGCTGGATCGACCTGCGGCTTTGGATGCGGTTCATTAAAGTTGCAATAAGGGTAATTGGAACACCCATAAAAAGGACCAAACCGACCCTCTCGATTCACCACTTGCCCAGAGGCGCACTCCGGACAATTACGGGGTTTTGGCCGGGGTCCGTTGAGTTCGACCATCTCAATTTCGTAGTTCGGTTTTATCGAACGATCCAGCAACTCATCCATAAACTCCGATTGCCTGACTTCGGGCACCAACAGATAAACCGTGTCTCGGGCGCGCGTTAGCGCCACGTAGAACAGGCGCCTTTCTTCAGCCTGCTCGTATGGGTCGGGCTCTGCTAGCACCAAATCCATCAGGGAATCGGAAGTCATGCGTGACGGGAACCCCAGCCGGCCTTTGCTCATTTGCCGAATAATCACATGGTCGGCTTCACCTCCCTTGGATTGATGCACGGTTTGAAAGCAGATATTCAATGCCGGCGGTGCGTTCTGTTGGATGTATTTCTTGTTGAGTTTCTTTCTCTTATCACCATAGCGGCAGAGGATATACACGCTCTCCCGTTCCTGTTGCCGCAAGCCATCTATCCGATTCAACAGGCCAAGAATCACCTCTTCCTCCTGATCCTTATCATGAACCGAGTAAAACACCTTGCGCTCATCCACTTGCGTATGCGGCGTGATCGTCTTTGGTATTTGCCTGGTATTTCGCATCACAAACCGCCCAGACAAATCAGCAATCTTGTTGTTAAACCGGAAAGTTCGATCGAGCACACGTTGGCTGGCATCTCCGAAGCGACCCTCGAAGTCCGTCATCAAGGTGATGTCTGCTCCAGAGAATTGATAGATGGATTGCCAGTCATCGCCCACGCAAAACAAACGACACTCGGGCACTTGATCTCGCAACGCCTTCACTAACCCTGCCCGCGCCTCGGAAATGTCTTGAAATTCATCCACCAAGATTTGGGTATATGGTGATGGATAACGCCGCTGTTGCACATGCTCAATGGACAACGAGATCATCGCATCAAAATCAATAGCGTTTTGATCGTCCAGATAACATTGGTACCGTTGTGCTATATCAGAAAAGATCTCAATAAACACCTCCGCTCGACGCAGGCGTTCCCCTTCAAAAAGCCGATTGGCACGGCTGTACAATTCCGAAATTGTAGCGCCATTGGCCCGATACATCCCCAACAGGTTACTGGTGAGTTTCGCAAAATTGGAAATCAAACTATTCCCGTTTAAGTCGGTCTTTTTCCCCAGATTCTGAAATACATCCTGATCGGCCTTGGGGTTGGTTGCAACTCCGTGCCGGGCAAGCTCATTGGCCAACTCTTGTTCCAGCACATTATCCTGAAGTTGATAATGGAACAGCTCCACCAAAATTGCGCCCTGCTCCCGATGCACCTTACGTTTCTGCGCCATGCTTTTCCGGTAACCATCTGCATTAATATAAGGAGGCGGTCGCCCTCCCTTATCCACGCCCCAAAACTCAATATAGATTCGACGCACCGCGTCGCCCTGTGGAATCTTGACCGTGAAATCCGGTTGATAAGCCCGCCGACCATCCAGTTCCGTCCGGTGCGGATACCCCGCTTCATATTCGTAATCAATTCCCTGACGATACAAGTAATTGGCGATCACCAATTCGCCTCGGCTCTTGACCTGTTCACCGCAAAACGACCGCAGATCCTGTGTCTTTAAATATTCCAGATACTCGCCCCGGCTTTTAAAACTAAACTCATCCCTAAACTCCTTGAGCTGATTCATGAAGAATTCGAGCATCAATCGCAGCATTGGCGGTTCGCTCGCAGCCTCTTTTACCAGCCGTTGCATCAGGCGCACTCGCCTGAGCTCATCCGTCGCTTCTTCCAAAACCACTTTCGCCGAATCCTGTTCCGCTTCACTGATTATCTCCAGTCCCAAGGCGTGAAAGGTCTTCACCTTCACAGAATACCCCGTGCGATCGGCAATCCTTTCCTCCAGTTCCTGGGCCGCAGATTTATTATAAGCCAACAGCAGGATCTGATCCTCCCGTGCCTTACCCTCTTGAATCAGGTACGCCACCCGGGCGATCAAGGTACTCGTCTTGCCAGTTCCAGCCCCGGCGACCAATAGATTGTTTCGCTCTTCCATCACCGCCGCTTCTGCTTGTTTGGGGGTCAACCCTTAGGGCTCGACTTGATTAAAAAACTCCTGATATCGGCCTGACTGGTAAGCGACAAACCGATCATTCACCTCCGTGTAAAACCAATCTTGGTTATCCAAAAACGATCTCAGAAATTGAACATCCTCAAAGCGGCTATGATCTCGCGGCACATTAAATTGAGCCGCTAAATTCAAACTTTCCACCCCCCCCAAATTGTCCGCCAAACCATTTAGAATTTCTTTCCGAACAAAATGATACCCGGAACGAATCGATTTCAAATATTCGGCATATGATCCGATATTCTTGTCGTCGGCATCCAACGCCTTGAGTAATTGTTGCTGCCCGGTTGTCATACCGCCTTGACCGACTCAATTTGAACAAAACAACCGCCATGGAAAAGCATGAAACGTCAATAACTCTCCCTCTGTTTAAGCCGCAACCTTTGCGAGCATCCGGCGTGCGTTGGATTTTATTGATGTTGATGCCGGCACTGTCCCACGCGGCAGAGGAAACGCCCAAAGAGGTATTGACGTTGTGGCGGCAATTACCGGCACTGGCCAAAAGTACTCCGCCCCAGGCTTATGAAAAACTCCATACGTGGCTGCCCGAACGCGGGCTGCGCGGGCTGTATACCAAAGCCCAATTCGCGTTAAACCTCGCGCAGTTGGAAAAGCTTTCGGGCCAACGAATCTTTCGGGCCGGACCGCATCAGAACGGGGCGCTCCAGCTCAAGGCCATGGGGGAATTCGGCCATTATAACCCGGCGTTTCTCAAGTGGGCTGGGCAACATGGGATCCCCGGACGGCAAAATGCCCTGCTGCGAAAGGAGCTGCAGCCGGTTTACGACCGGCACTTGAAACAGTTGGCCCGTAACTTCTATCGGGCATATCAACTACTTCAAGCCGAGCCAGTGCGCGCAACCAAGGCGCGCGAAGGCTATCTCGATCGTTTGGCTACCGAAGGTAAAGCCGGACTGTGGTTGCAGAATTTTTTCCGGCCCGAAACCAACCGGATGAACCAACAGGGCCATGATTGGTACGAGACCAATGTCGCGCTCGGCTTTTGGGTTCGGCGCAAACTCGATGGATCAGCTCCGGAATGCCACACGCTGCTGCTCGCCCTGCTTCAGACCCATGACGCGGTGTGGCTCAAGAAACAGCAGGCCAATTAAGCCGGGTTCTTCTTGAGTGCCTGTCCCACCATCCAGCCAAGCCAGGTACACACCAGACACACGATCACCGAGGCGGCGATATTGCCGGTGGCCCGGGGCCAATCGTTTTTTTGGATCAACTCCAAGGTCTGCAAACTGAAGGTGGAAAAGGTGGTGAACCCGCCGCAAACCCCAGTCATCAACCAAAGTGGCCCGGGCGATTTACGTTGGTCCATATCCCAATAGCCGGCCGCCACCCCGATCGCCAGTGATCCCAGCGCATTCGCAGCCAGTGTGCCCCAAGGGAACTGATCGTAACGGGCCAAGGCCAACCCCAGTCCATACCGGCTCACGCTCCCCAAAGCTCCTCCCAATGCAATATACAGCCACGTCACAGCGCAGCTATACACGGGGACGAGGGGAATGAACAGCCGTTGTTATCAGCATGCGGATCCGCAGTCGCCCCACACATCATGAAGCCCCTTCCATTCGGGTTGTTCAGAGTTCTTCGTCTTCCTCGAGAGGATAGATCTGCCCGCGCCTGGGCTTGTCCGGATATTCCGGGCGCCGTTCCCTCAGCCAGCTCCAAGGATAAGCATCCATCGATACACTTCCCCAGCAACCGTCGTATGGGCAAAACTGGGCGGGCGTTTCATCATCAGGCAGCAGCTGCCCTTCGATGGTCCGGTGTTCTCCATACAAATAACACCGCTCGCATTCCATGCACCAAACCGGTTCATTCGGGTTCGCTGAATTATGGCACTCCACGCACGACGATCCTACACCAGCCTCCTCCATCGTCCAGTCATTGATGATTAGACAGGCCATTTGTTTTTATAAACTCTTTGCAGCGTAATAGCCCTCCACAGCCATAACCACATCCGTCATTGCTGACTTGTCCGCTTCTGGATTTATGGAATCAGCAAAAGTAACCTCATAGCCCGAATGGGAATGATACGGTCCCTCAGAGTAGGTAACGCACTCGTCGCCTATCTTAAACCTACCTGTCAGATTAAAACTTTCTAACCTTAATCCACTGAGCCTTTTGATTGATGATTTTACATCCTTATCTGACAAAAGCATCTTTATGTCTTCAGGATAATAACCCTGAATCATGTATTCCGCATCAAGCTGCTTATCACCGATGACTATGTCCTGCTTCCGTGATAAACCGAACGATTTTGCTAACTTATCAGTCCATTTTTCACGATACATGTTTAAGCCAAGCCCTAGATCTTCCGAGAAGAAAACTGAAAAACGAACGTAAGCATAGTCAACGGCAGTCGCTTGGCTGCCAGTCCCTCGGTCGCCAGTCGTCCCAACACCAACACCATAGGAAACAACTTCCTCAAATTTAGGGCCGTAAAGAGTATTTTCTGAAGCCAAGTTAGGATTCTTTGGCATTCGCTTAACTGCTTCCCGGGCCATATTTATGTGTTCATTACTATCTAATAACACTCCACCACACCCGGGACATTCGTCTATAATGATTTCAGAAAATTCTGAAACCCCTTTCTTTTGCATATTTGCATCCAAACAATCCGGGCAACGTCGCTTATCATCTCGTTTAATTGCATCTTCAGTTAAATCAAAAAAATCGACTGGAGACTCTGAAAGGCCGCAAAGTAATTGGTTGAAATTATCCTGATCAAGGAATGTACACCGGCAACTTCGGCAACGATGAAAAGTCAGATTTGAGTCATTCACCCAATCCAAATCTGTTTGGCAAGGAATGCAAAACACACCGAATATATAGCGCACGCAGTCAACTCTGCCTACTGCAAAGCGGGAGGGATTTTATAATCCCTGACCAATGCTATCAACCGTCCAACTCGGTTGACCAATTAGAAACCGTGAAGAAAAAGTGGCGGGAGCGACGGGACTCGAACCCGCGACCTCTGGCGTGACAGGCCAGCGCTCTAACCAATTGAGCTACGCCCCCGCAATGTTCCCGAACGTGACCGCTTCGGGAGGCGGGAAATTAAGCCAATGCGCCGCACGCGTCAATGGTTCAGATGATTTGATGAAAAAAAAGTGATCCGGGCAACAGACGCCAAGGAGGTGGGGGTGGAGAACCCCTCTGAAGAAACGTTCTGTCGCCCGGATCAGAAAAACTGGGTGTCGAGATAAGCTGCCAAAGATCGCTCCGGATGTCAACCTGCGATTGACCTCTAACGGGGTCGGATCATATTTAGACGCACTTTTCCCGTGACAATTCGGATTTCATTCGTATATTTCCCGCCCCTGACACGGTTGACCCCTTCGTCTAGTGGTTAGGACACTGGCCTTTCACGCCGGCAACACGGGTTCGAGTCCCGTAGGGGTCGCCATTTTTGTGCCTTTTTGCATTAAAAGGCCTGTATTTCGGCCGGTTCAGCCACAAACACTCACCCACGAATTAAGATTAAATGCCCGGAACTCTCGCCATCGTTGGCCGGCCGAATGTCGGTAAATCCGCATTGTTCAACCGGATTGCCGGACGGCGGATCGCCATTGTACACGATATGGCAGGAGTCACGCGCGATCGCGTGGCGGCTGAGGTCGAATCGCAAGGACGGCCGTTTACCCTCGTGGATACCGGTGGCATCGGGCTCGTGCCCGGCGAAAAATCAAAAGACGTCATCGCCACTGCCACTGTGGATCAGGTCAACGTGGCCATTGAAGCGGCCGATGCGATTATTTTTGTGGTCAACGTGCAGGAAGGCATCGTGCCGTTGGATCTGGAAGTGGCTCAGCACCTGCGCCAAAGCGGCAAACCCACCCTGCTTGCAGTTAACAAAGCCGATAACAATCTGCTGGCCGATCATGCTGTAGAATTCAGTCGACTCGGTTTTGATTCCATTTTCCCCGTCAGCGCCCTGCACGACCGTGGCACGGACGCAATGCTGCACGAAGCCCTCACACATCTGCCCGCCGGCTCGTCGATGCCTTCGGAGACTGAAGCTGAATCGGAACCGCTCAAACTGGCGTTTGTCGGTCGGCCGAATGTCGGCAAATCATCCATCATCAATGCGCTGACCGAAAGCGAACGCGTGATCGTGAGCGACATCCCCGGCACGACACGCGATGCGGTGGATGTTCCTTTCACAATCGAAACCGATGGCCGCCAACAGGAGTGCCTGCTCATTGACACCGCCGGTCTCCGCAAAAAGAGTCGGGTCAAGGAAAGTCTGGAATACTTCAGCGTCACCCGCACCACCGCCGCGATCGAACGCTGCGACATTGCCGTGCTGGTGATCGATGCCGAAACCGGCATCGTGGAACAGGACAAGAAAATCGCTGATCTCATCACCAAAAATCATCGCGCCTGCATTGTGGTGATCAACAAATGGGATCTCACCACTGAGGCCGTGAAAGAAGCCCGTAAGGAGGAGATCGATCGCCGCCATAAACGCGATCGCCACCGCGATGACCGGGAGAAACGCCTGACAACCCTTGGCGAATTTGGCGAGTGGGTGCAGGAACAACTGTTCTTCCTGGATTACGCACCCGTCATTTTTACCAGTGCCACCGATGGCTTTCAACTCGATCGCCTGCTCGAAGCGATTCGATATGTGGATGACCAATGGCGACAGCGGATCCCCACCCCGATTATCAATCGCGCCCTTAAGGACATCATCGACGAACGGCAACCGCCCAACAAGACGGGCAAACGGTTTAAGCTCTATTACGCGGTTCAGCTGGAAGGTTCGCCGCCGGCGTTCACCCTGTTCGTCAATGCCCCGCACGTATGCAGCGACCAATACGAGCTGTATCTCACGCGGCAGCTGCGCAGTGCGTTTGGCTTCGAAGGCTGTCCCATTCGTTTATTCGTCAAAGAACGGCCCAAATCCATCGAACCCGTGCGCCGCAACAGTTAGACTGTCAGCAACGCGGCATTGACCCGAATGGGTGCCGCATTACCCTCGCCTCATGGCGCGAAAAAAGACTTCCCTCAAGAAATCCTCCCGCTTTGTGCACGAAGATCCATGGCGGGTGTTCCGTATCATGTCGGAATTCGTCGAGGGATTTGACGAAATGTCCCATATTGGTCCGGCGGTCACGGTGTTTGGCTCCGCCCGCACCAAACCGCGCGACAAATATTACAAGGCCACCGTAGAGTTGTCCCGGCGGTTGGCGGAGAATAATTTTGCCGTCATCACCGGCGGCGGCCCGGGCATCATGGAGGCAGCCAACAAGGGCGCCGCCGAAGGCGGCGGGCGATCCGTCGGTCTCAATATCAAGCTGCCCTTTGAGCAATGCGGCAATCCCTACGCGAACATCTCGGTGGACTTCCACTATTTTTTCGCCCGCAAAGTCTGCCTCGCCAAGTACAGCACGGCGTTTGTTTACATGCCGGGCGGGTTTGGCACGATGGATGAGTTTTTTGAAATCCTCACGCTGGTGCAGACACGCAAGGTGCCGCGGTTCCCGTTGATTTGTTTTGGGCGCAGCTACTGGAGCGGGCTGCTGAAGTGGACCAACAGCACCCTTAAGCGTGGCAAATACATCAGCCCGGAGGATCCCGATCTGGTGACCATCACCGACAGCCCCGCCAAGGCCGTGAAGATCATCAACGATTTCCACGCCAAGACCGGCGACCAAACCACGCCGCCCTCGGCTTTCGCCTGATGCGACCGCTGATCGAGCACGCCCACACGCGCCATACGCCGGAGACTCTGGCGGAGCAACTGCGCGGTGTGCCCGGTCTGATGCTGCTGCGCAGCGATGGCGAAGCGACGGATCAGGCGCGGTATTCCTTTGTGGTTGCGCGACCGTTTCTCACGCTGCGCAGTTGGGGAAGTCGTTGCGAGATTCGCACGGACTCGCAGACTCGTCCCTCCATTGCTTTCGGTAACCCCTGGCATGTGCTGGAGCAATTGCTGGCGCGGTACGAGTTGATTGATGAAATCGATCTGCCTTTCCCGCTGGGCGGCTGTTTTGGTTACTGGGGGTACGATCTGAAAAACTTTGTCGAGCCGCGCCTCCGATCGCGCGCCGTGAACGACCTCGAGCTGCCCGACTGCGCTGTGGGCTTTTACGACAGCCTCGCCATCTTCGACCATTACCTTGGCAAAACCTGGCTCATCGCCACCGGCCTCGGTGCCGATGGTTCGCGCGATGAAGCCCGCGCCCGCCAACAAGCCGATTGGTGGCACGACCAACTCTCCCTCCCCCTCTCCCCCTCTCCCCCTCTCCTCCTCTCAACTGAAGGGACGAGCCCGCGAGTCCGCCCCACGTCAAACTTCACCAGCGCTGAATTTCTCGCCACCATCCGCCGCGCCCTCGAATACATCCGCGCGGGCGATATTTATCAGGTCAACCTCTCGCAACGCTTCACCGCGCCGTGGATCGGCAGTGGTTGGGATTTCCACCGCGCACTACATACCGCCAGTCCGGCACCGTTCGGGGCGTTTTTGGATGCCGGCGATTTTCAATTGGTCTCCTCCAGCCCCGAGCGATTTCTGCGCCTTAGCGGGCAACATATTCAGACGCGGCCGATTAAGGGTACGCGACCGCGCAGTGCGGATCCCCAACGCGATGCGCAGCTCGCTTACGAACTGCAATCCAGCGAAAAGGAACGCGCGGAGCTGGTGATGATCACCGACCTGCTGCGCAACGACCTCGGGCGCGTGTGCGAGTTTGGCAGTGTGCAGGTGCCGGATCTGATGCGGCTGGAGCGGTTCGCGCAGGTGCAGCATCTCGTGTCCACCGTCGAGGGACGACTGCGCGCGGAGCATTCGCATCTCGCGGCGTTGCGCGATTGTTTTCCCGGCGGCAGCATCACCGGCGCGCCGAAGTTTCGCGCGATGGAGATCATTGACGAGCTCGAGCCCGTCACCCGCGGGCCGTACACCGGCAGTCTCGGCTACCTCGGTTTCAACCGCGAAAGCCAGTTCAACATCGCCATTCGCACCGCCATCATTCGCGACGGTCAAGCGCACTACCAAGCCGGCGCCGGCATCGTGGCGGATTCCGATCCGGAGATGGAGTACGAGGAAACGCTGGCGAAGGCGGCGGGGTTTTCGAAGGCGATTTCTCTTACCACAGAGGCACAGAGGGAAATGTCCAATGCTCAATTTTCAAATTCCAAGGAATGATCAATTTCCAATATCCAAATTGATTATTGGGTATTCCTTGCTCATTGAAAATTGGTCATTCCCTAATGAAACTCCTGCACCGTCTTCACGCCGTAACCCGCCTTCTTGAGGGCGCGGATGCCGTTGACGGCGGCTTTGGCGCTGCTGATGGTGGTCATGATCGGCGTGCCGGTGTAGACGGCGGTGGTGCGGATCTGCACTTCGTCGGCGCGCGGCACTTCGCCGGAGGGGGTGTTCACGACGAGTTGCAGCTCGTTGTTCTTTAGTAGATCCAGTGAATTCGGCCGGCCTTCGGCGAGCTTGTTGATGCGCTCAACGGTCAGTCCGGCTTCCTCAATGACCTTGGCAGTGCCGCCGGTGGCCACGAGTTCGAAACCGAGGTCCACGAAATCCTTTGCCAGCGCGGGCACCTCGTCCTTGTGCATGTCGCTTACGCTGATGAACACCTTGCCCTCAAGCGGCAACGGCGAGCTGGCGGCCATTTGGCTCTTGGCATAGGCCACACCAAGATCGGCATCGAGCCCCATCACCTCGCCGGTGGACCGCATCTCGGGGCTCAAAATAATATCCTGCCCAATAAATTTGTTGAACGGGAACACCGACTCTTTCACCGCCCAATAGGTCGGCCAGATTTCCTCGGTGAACCCCAGCTCACTGAGCTTGGCACCGGCCATCACCTGCGCGGCGAGCTTGGCGAGCGGTTTGCCGATGGCCTTGCTGACAAACGGAATGGTCCGCGAGGCGCGCGGGTTGACCTCGAGCACGTACACCACCTCGTCCTTCACGGCGTACTGCACGTTCATCAGGCCGGTGACCTCCAGTTCCTTGGCCATGGCGTGCGTGTAATCGCGCATCGTGTCGATGGCGGCTTGGCTGAGCGTATGCGGCGGCAGCACCATGGCGGCGTCGCCGGAATGCACGCCGGCAAACTCCACGTGCTCGAGCATGCCGCCGACGACGATGGTGCTGTCCTTGGCATCAGCAATGCAGTCGACGTCCACCTCCGTGGCGTCTTCCAAAAATTTATCCACCAACACCGGCCGCTCCGGCGAAGCCTCCACCGCGTGCTGCATGTAATGGCGCAGCTCGGTGTCGGAGTAAACAATCTGCATCGCGCGCCCGCCCAAGACGAAAGACGGCCGCACCAGCACGGGGTAGCCGAGCTTTTGCGCCTCGGCAACGGCCTCATCTTCGTTGGTGGCCAGGCCGTTGGGCGGTTGCGGGATGTCCAGCTTGTGCAGCATGGCGGCGAACAACTCGCGATCTTCCGCGCGCTCAATGCTCTGCGGGCTGGTGCCGAGAATGTTCACGCCATTGGCTTGCAGTCCGAGCGCGAGGTTCAGCGGTGTTTGCCCGCCGAACTGTGCGATGGCGCCCCAGCAATTTTCGCGCTCATAAATGTGCAGCACATCCTCGAGCGTGAGCGGCTCAAAAAAGAGTTTGTCGCTCGTGTCGTAATCGGTGGAGACCGTCTCCGGATTCGAATTCACCATCAGCGTCTCGAAACCGTCCTCCTTCAGAGCAAACGCCGCGTGCACGCAGCAGTAATCAAACTCAATACCCTGCCCGATGCGGTTCGGGCCGCCGCCGAGGATCATCACCTTCTTGCGGTCCGACGCATCAATCTCGTCATCGCCACGGTCGTAAGTGGAATAATAGTACGGCGTGTACGCCTCAAACTCCGCCGCGCACGTATCCACCAGGCGATAGGCCGGCACCACGCCCGCCGCCTTGCGCTCCGCGCGCACCTCATCCTCCGTACGCCCCGTCAAATGCGCGATCTGCCGGTCCGAAAACCCGTACGCCTTTGCCTTTTCCAGTAATGCTGAATCCATGTAAAACCGGGGCAGTAAAGCTCACCGGGGCAAGGTGAGGCAAGCTTAGGCTATAAAATCAAATTTCGGGGTTCCTTGTTCGATACTCGATATTTGGTTTGGTAGATTGAATTACGAATTTCGAACAAGGAATGTCGAAATCGGAAAGGCTCCTTCAACTACAACAACCTCGGGAGGGGCGAGTTCCACCTCGCCCGTGTTTCCAAAAAAATGGGACAACGTGGAAGTTGTCCCTCCCGGCTACAACAACTCCATTGCCCGCTCCAGTTCCTCGGGCGTGTTGTAAAAGTGCGGCGAAAAGCGGAGGTAATCGCGGCCGGAACGGTCGCCGCGCACGGAGGCGATGATATTTTCGGCGGCCAGTTTTTCCCCCAGCGCCTTCATATCCTCCCCCTCACGCCAGCAACTGGTGATGCCTCCGGTCGCTTCAGCCTCCGGAAAAAATACTTCATAGCCCTTTGCTTGCAGCGCATTCACCAGCCACGTGCGCTTGGTGGTGAGGTCGGCGGCGATGTTGTCGAGACCGACCTCCAGCAGCATCCCAAGCGCGGCGTTGAGGCCGGCGATGCCGAGGATGTTGAAACTGCCGGCCTCATAACGGCGGGCGTCGCGGCGGAGATTCATCGTTTCCTGCGCGACATAGTTCGGGCAACGCACGTTGTTCCAGCCAAAGGCCGAGGGCGCGAGGCGATCCTGCAAATCGCGCCGCACATAAAACACACCGGCAGCGCAAGGACCGAGCAGCCACTTGTGGGCATCCGCCGCGAGGAAATCCACATGCTCCACCGTGGTCGGGAACGCGCCGAGCGTTTGGATGGCGTCGAGGCAAAAGAGCACGCCGCGCGCGCGCAGCAACCGCCCGATGGCATCGTGGTCAATCCGCCAGCCGGAAACGAAATGACACGAAGCCAGCGCCACAAGGCGCGTTTGGTCCGAGAGCTGTTCCGCAACATTCTCCGGCGTGATCTGCCCCAACGCCGGCGCTTGCAACCGGCGAACCGTCACCCCCCGCGCTTCCAGCGCCAGCCAGGGATAGACGTTGACCGGAAAGTCATCCTGATAAATCAGCACCTCATCGCCCGCCTGCCAATCCAGACCCGCCGCCACCGCACTGAGCCCGGCCGTCGTTGGCCCGATCAACGCCACCTCGCCGTAATCCGCTCCGAGCATTGCTGCCGCGCGCGTGCGTGTTTCACGCAATAGCTCGGCCAAGCCCACCTCCTGATCATTGCGGGTGCCCACCGAAACCGATTCACGGACTGCCCGCTCCACACACGCGGGCAACGGCGACACCCCGGCGTGCGCTAGGTACACCTTGTCCGCACAAACCGGAAACTCACGCTGCCGCAGCGCGTCGTCGCTTTGAATCGCTGAAAGGTCGGGGAGGTTCATAGCGCTCCCCAAATGAACTAAGCGAGGGCGTTGTCAATTAATTCGGCCAACGCCGGCTTGGGTTGCATGCCCACCACTTCAGCCACCTTGTCGCCCCCCTTGAAAACCATCAACGCCGGAATACTGCTCACGCCGTGTGTCACGGCCAGCTGCTTGGTGGCTTCATCAGACTCAATGTCCACCTTGGCCACTTTGGCCTTACCCGAATATTCATCGGCCAATTGATCAATCACCGGCCCAAGCATCTTGCAGGGACCGCACCAAGGCGCCCAGAAATCCACCAACACCGGCACATCACTCTGCGCCACTTCACTGTCAAAATTATCTGCCGTGACAATAACTACGTTTTCAGAAGCCATAGGCGCGCAGGATAGACGGACGCCGACCGGAGGGAAAGCGTTTTTGAAACACTACAGTACCTTGAGGACAACCACGCAACCCACAGTCACCAGAAAGGCCACCACCGCAAGGATCATGTCCACCTTGTCCGGTTCACTAACTCCGCCGACCGCAGGAGCTGGTGACGAACCTGGTGCTCCTCCAGGAGCTTCACCCGGTAAAGGCTGAGGCGCAGGGGCCCCTGGAACCGGGCCTGCACCCGGAGCTGGAGCTCCCATTGGAACTGCCCCTGGCGGCGTCGTTTCATCGCCAGGCCCAACGCCCGGCATAGGTGCCGGAACTGCCACAGCTGGTGCCCCGGCAGGCGCGGGAGCCACTCCAGAAGTCGGCACTCCCTGATCGGGTGCGGGAGCCGGAGCAGCGCCCGGGACAGGTGCAGGAGCCGGAGCAGCGCCCGGGACAGGTGCAGGAGCCGGAGCAGCGCCCGGGACAGGTGCAGGAGCCGGAGCAGCGCCCGGGACAGGTGCAGGAGCCGGGACAGCGCCCGGGACAGGTGCAGGAGTCGGAGCAGCGGCACGTTGAGTTTCTGGAGCCGGCGCAGCGCCAGCAGGGGCCGGTGCAGCGCCTGGAGCCGGCGCGCCTCCCCCTTTGCCGGGGAGACTAATCCGGATGGTTTGCTTGGCATCCGGTTTGGGCGGAAGCCCAATGCGCACGGTGGCCTTTTTCTGTGTCGGCACGCCCGGTGCAGGCGCCGAGGCGGCTCCAGGCGGCGGTTGCGGTGCAGGTGGCGCAGACATATTGGCGGAATTAGCGGCTGACCATTCTCAGACCACTCCTCGGCAGCAACCTACCACACACTCGAAGGCGGGCAAGGCTAATCAATTCGCCTAACGGGACAGCTAATTCCGGTCATCAAAACTCTCGCCGATGATCTTCCGGTAGGCGGCGCGGGCGTGGTCGTAGTCTTTGCGGGCTTGGGGGAGTTCCTTGGCGGCGATGAGTTTTTCTTTTTGCTTCCAGCATTGCTCGAGGCTCTTGAGGCACCACTCGGCGCTGCGGCGGCTGGCGCGGATAGGTTGGTCGCCCACTTTCACAAAAACCGGGTTGGTGTGGCTGCTGGGATAGATGCGCAGGGCAACCCAGCTGCTGCGGTTGATCTTGGTGTTGAAGGTAAGGTCGCGGAGCTTGCCATCGGCGCGGAGCATCTGCTTGGCGACGGGCTGGCCGTTGACGATCAGCTCGACGGGCACTTCGCGTTTGTTGCCGACGCGGGCGCGTTCGATGTGCCAGTAGGGCTTGGCGCTGAGCGGGCGTTCGCGAATGCCGGCCTCGGGTTCCTCGTACAGGTACGCGCCGGCCTTGAAGGTGACCTTCACGTTGCCGGGTTTAGCCAGTTTCAATTCGCCGTCGCCGACACCCATTTTCGCGCCGTTGACCTGAAAATCGATGAGATGGCTGCGGCCGTCGCCGACGTAGTTCCGGCCGGCACGGATGCCTTCGCACCATTCATTGTAGTTGAGTTTGCCATCGAGCTTTACGTAACTGCGGCCGAGCCCGACGCGTTCGCCGTAGATGCACGGGAAATCCGTCTCGCCACTGATGCGCGTGCGGTAGCCAACGTTGAGCGTGTGATACCAGATGTTCAGCTCCCACACCGACGGCGTATCGACCATCGACAGGAAATCCACCGCGGGCACGAGCTGGCCGCCGGGGCCGGGGATGCGGTGGGTGACGTTCATGATGTATTCGTTGGCGCCGATGCTGTCGAAGGGCGGGATGTTGTAATTCGGCAAATCATCCGTGGGCAGGGCGAGGCCCCAACCGGAATGCGCGGGTCCAACGAGTGCGCCCTGTTTTTTGGCCCAACGAAGGGTGTTGAGGCAGAGTGTTGGCCAATGATGTTTGGACGGGCCGCCGGGATAAATCTGCGTCTTGAGGCGCAACAGGCACAGGTGACCGGAGCGGTGCGAGCCAAAGCCGCTCACCTCCACGTCGTAGCGCAGCAGGTATGGGTATTGCGAAACCTTGTCGTCTTTGCCGGTGAAAAATTGTTTCTGATAATCGAAGCACGGGCCCCACGTGAGGTTGCTGCCGACCTTGAGATCCTCGCCCATGATGTGGCGTTGCATGTGCGGCGCGTGCACGCCCTCGGTCGGGTTGTTGTAATGCGCGCAACCGGCGGCGTGGATGTGATGATCGCCGCTCCACCAGCCGAGCTGGGCGGGATCGATCCAGCGCTGCACCTTGAAAGTCTCCGCCTGCTTGCCGGTCACCTTGATCTGGCGAAATTGCCGGATGCTCTCCGGCCCGCGCTCGAACCGTACGGTGTAGGTGCCCTTCGGCAGCTTCACGCTTTCGCCATCAGCGCGATACACTTGCGGATGAAACGCGAAGTCCGGAGCGAGGCGTTTGGCCTGCGAGGGGTACACGCGACCGGCGGCATCGCGAATCTCAAACGCGGCAATGGTCGGTTTGCCGTTTTCATCCTGCACCCGCAATGTAACCGGAAACGCTGGCGCGGCGGTGAACAGCACATCGACCTCATTGCGAAAGCCGAGGTCCTGTGTACCCTGCCCCACGTCGAAGGAAAACTTTGCCTCCCGTTTGCCGGCGTCGCGGCTGTAAAGCTGCACGATGCGGTACTCCACCTCCAAGCCGCCCAGCGCGGGGGCGAGCGGTTGCTTGTCATAAGTTTGCAAATCCAGCCAACGATCGCGCAACGCAGCGGCATCAAACTTCACCGGCTTCTTGTTGAGGCGGCGGTCAGATTCATTCTGCGCCCAGCGACTGTCGTGCACCGAGCGAGCGTTCGGGCTCACCACGCGCATCGCCGCCGTGGTGCCAGCCTCGTTATGCACCTTCACCAGATACTGCCGCCAGCCGGCCTCCACCAACACCGGCTTGGCCGGCCCCTGCAGCACCTTCACCCGCGCCTCGGGATTAATGTGCACCAGAAACAACACGTGTCGGTCAAGGATCCGCTGCAGATCCGCCGCGCCGTCCTCGGCCTTGGCCGCTTTGGCCAGCTCGGCCTTGGTCTTGGCGTCAAACGGCTCGCCCAGCAGGTCCATCGCCGTGATCAGCCGTTTCGCTTGCGCCGCCAGCGGCTGGGTCTCCACATCGTACACGGGAATTTGTTCGGCAAAGAGATGCGCACCCCAAAGGAGCACGCCGAAGAGAAGGCAGAATCGCGTTTTCATGGCGGCGCAAAAACGATACGCACCGGGACGGGAATGGGTAGTCAAAAATGAAGGGTCCCGTGCCGTCTCGTCTCGTCTCGAACCGGATAGCAAGTAACGCCATCTTAAATTCGCCCCGGAGGGGCAATCGGTAATAGCCCAGCACTTCAGTGCTGGGTCACAGCGCGGACACACACGAAGTCCCGGAGGGACGACCGAAACGTACCCCCAAACATAACGCTCAACGTATTCCACATTGTGCTTCTTCAAGAACGCCACAAACTCCTCCTTAAACGACCGCTTCCGATGATACTCCTCCTGCCCGTTGATATACGCCACCGTGTTGGGGATTTGCGAAACGCCCACGCTGAACGCCCCGTACCCTTCCTGCCATGCGAAAGCCTGTTTGTCGGGAAATGTGTCGTGCACCCATTTGGATGAACCGCCTTTGATCAATTGCATTGCCTTGGAGATTCTCATTTTGCCGGCATCGAAATCAAAATATGCGCGTGATCCTCCACGCCACCCACCGCGAGGGTTTTCATCCCGTGTTCATGCGCGATGCCGCCCATGTACGGCCACAGGCGTTGGCGCAATTCCGGCGTGAGGTGAGGCTCATGATGTTTCGTGCTGAAGACACAATGGTAATGGGCACTGGTGTACGTGTGGCTCATGATGGAGTTGGGTTTCAGTCGTCCCTCCGGGACTCTCTACTCTGGCGCGGCCTATCCTCAGCACTGAAGTGCTGGGCTATTATCGGGCGTCCCTCCGGGACTGGGTCTTCGGTGGTTTGAGGTGGTTTAGGGTTATTGTAATTTATGGTGAATTCGAATGCGATTAATAGCGATGTTTTAATAAATGTCCTTCGATCCACTTATTCTGTCCAATTCAAATCCTTTTTTTCATAACCCCTCTCCCACTAAATTCTTTATCGTTTGAAATTGTCGAATTTCGCCACCTCAGCTAGGGTCAATTGAAGGGAAGAAATGAGGTTTTTTTACGCTATTTTTTTGCTCGCGGCCGCCATTCAAATGCCGGCCGCGCCGGTGTTGTTTGAGAAAGACATCCGGCCGATCCTGAAGGCGCATTGTTTTCATTGCCACGGCGAGGACGGCCGGGAGCGCGGCGAGCTGGATGTGCGGCTGGCGCGACTGATCCACGAGGGCGGCGAACACGGGCCGGCGGTAGTGAAAGGCAAGCCGGAGGAAAGCCGGCTGTTCCAGATGGTCAACACCGGCAAGATGCCGAAGGAACAGGCGAAGCTGTCGGCGGAGGAGATTGGGCTGATCCGCGACTGGATTGCGCAGGGCACCAAGACCGCGCGGCCGGAGCCGGAAGATCCCGATGCCGTGGGCATCACCGAGGAAGAACGCCGCTACTGGGCGTTTCAATCGATCCAAAACCCGAAGGTGCCCAAGGGCGCGGCCAATCCCATCGACGCCTTTCTGCTGCGGCGGTTGCACGCGGAAGGGCTGGAGTTTTCCAAAGCGGCCGACAAGCGCACGTTGATTCGCCGCGCCACCTTCGACCTCACCGGTTTGCCGCCGACTTCGGAGGAGATCAAAAAGTTTGTGGAAGACAAATCGCCCGACGCTTATGCGAAGCTCATTGATCGTTTGCTGGCCTCGCCGCAATACGGCGTGCGCTGGGGCCGGCATTGGCTGGATGTCGCCGGCTACGCCGATTCCGAGGGGTACAACGAACGCGATACCGAGCGCGCGTGGGCGTGGCGTTATCGCGATTACGTGGTCAATGCCTTCAACAAGGATTTGCCGTGGGACCAATTCATCCGCGAACAACTCGCCGGCGACGAGATGGTGAAGCCGCCGTACAAGGAACTGAAGCCCGAGCAGATCGACAAGCTTACCGCCACCGGTTTCCTGCGCATGGCGCCCGATGGCACGGCCACAGCCAACAACAACGACGCCCGCAACCAAGTGATGGCCGAGACGCTCAAGATTGTTTCTACCTCGCTGATGGGCATGACCGTCGGCTGCGCGCAATGCCACGATCACCGATACGATCCCATTCCGCAAAAGGATTACTACCAAATGCGCGCCATCTTCGAGCCGGGCTTGAACCCCAAGAGCTGGCGCGTGCCCAACAGCCGGCGCATCACGCTCTACACCGATGCCGACCGCGCGAAATCCGCCGAGATCGAGGCCGAGGCCAAGAAAGCCGATGCGGAGCGGCAAAAGAAGGTCGAGTTTTTCATCGAGCGCACGCTCACGTGGAAGCTCGAGGCCGTGCCGGAAAAAGACCGTGCCGAGCTTCGCGAAGCCTATCGTTCCAAGAAACGCGACGACGCCCAAAATGCCATTCTCAAAAAATACCCGAGCGTCCGCCAGATCAGCGCCGGGTCACTGTACCTTTACGACCGCGAATACAACGACGAGATCAACAAGCTCAACAAGAAGCGGAAGGAGTTTGCCGACAAAAAGGACGACGAAAAGGCCGCCGCCGAGGTGAAACGCATCGACGAGCGCATCACGTTTTTCAAGGAAGCCCTCAGCAAAAAGGTGCTCGATGCCATGGCCAAGAAGGCGACCGACATCCGCGCCACCAAGCCCGAGGAACCGTTCATCCGCGCGCTCACCGAGCCGGCCGGTACCCCGCCGGTCACGCACGTCTTTTTCCGCGGCAACCACGATCAGCCCAAGGACGCCGTCAAACCCGCCGGCCTCAGCGTCGTCTCCGCCCCCACCATTGCCGATAACGACGAAGCCCTGCCCTCGTCCGGCCGACGCACGGCTTTCGCCAAGCACTGGCCCGTAAACACATATCCGAGCCCACCCCACAAAG
>JAYQQG010000012.1:0-37786 GCA_038145765.1 Verrucomicrobiales bacterium | reverse complement strand
GCTCAAAAGCGGCGCTTTTACATTGAATAATAAAAAAAAGAACATTGAGTGCGATTACCACAAGGCAAATCGACACTCCACTCCGCACCGCTTCCGGACGCCATTCCGGTTCACGCATGTATGAACGGTCATCAAGCATGCTACTTTAGTGCCGCTAACTCTGATTGGATCAATTCAACCAGCGGCTTAAAGGCTTCTGTGTCGAATTGGAATGGAATATTTGCAGCCGCAAACAACTCCGGCAACGGCCGGGAACCGCCCAATGCCAGCGCCTTTTTGTAATCGGCCAAAGCTTGAGCGCGGTCTGTTTTACTGTTTTTCCACACGCCCAGCGCCCCTAATTGCGCGATGCCGTATTCGATGTAATAAAACGGCACGAGGAAGATATGGCTTTGGCGGTGCCACATTTTGGTCCGGGCCGCTTCGTGCCCATTCCAGTCAATGTTGCCGCCAAAACGGTCCAGCAAGCCGTTCCAAGCCGCATCACGGTCATCCACTGAATGATCCGGATGCGTATAGATCCAGTGCTGGAAAGCGTCCACGGTGGCGATCCACGGGAATAGGCTGATGATTCCTTCGAGATGCTGCCGCCGGGCGCGCACGCAATCTTCGCTGGAATAGAATTCCTCAAGGTGCTCGTTCCCAACCAATTCCATGCTCATCGAAGCGACTTCACAGAACTCCAGAGGAGCATGTTGGTATTCATGAATATCTTCCTCCTGCGCGGCCAAGGTATGGAATGCATGCCCGGCTTCATGCAGCAATGTCTCCACATCGCGCTGTAACCCCACGGCATTCATGAAAATAAATGGCAAGCGGGCTTCCGGCAGGCTGCTTTGATAGCCGCCAGGGGCTTTTCCTTTGCGATTTGCCAAATCCAACAGCTTTTGATCGCGCATGGTTTGGAAACCGGCGGCCAATTCGTTATCGACTTGGTCAAAAATACCCTTGGTCTTGGAGACCATGTCCTCCACTTCACTAAACGGTTTGAGGGGTTCCAGACCATCCGGGTCCACCGCGGTGTCCCAGGGTCGAATCGCATCCAGTTTCAGCTTGGCGCGACGATCGGCCAGCAAATCGTTGTAGGCCGGCATCACGACCTGCTCCACGGCTTCGTGAAATTTGAAACAATCCTCAGGCTGATAATCGAACCGGCCCTTGGCAATGTGTTTATAATTCCGATAATCGCTGTAACCGGCATTACAAGCGATCTGAACGCGAAGATCTTTCAGTTGATCGAACTGCTGATCACATTCATGCGCTACTTCCAGACGACGATTGGCAACCAATTCCCAGGCTTCCTGCCGAACAGCCCGGTCCGTCTCCTGAAGATACACACCCATTTGAACCAGCGTTTTTTCCTCCCCTTGAAATTCTACTGTGAGCGCACCCATATTCTCCTGATATTGTTGCCCAAGCTTTGATTCTTCGGTTTCTAAAGGCACGTTTTCTTCCCGAAACAAATCCACCATGGATTGCCAATCACGATTCAAAATCTCATACCGGGATTCAGGCAGATTTTCTCGCTGCGGATGGGCCACAAATTTCTTGGCCAACACAAAGAAATGCTCCTTGAGGTGGGGCTCAATGTTTTCAACAAAATCCAGATAGGCCCCCTTGGCTTCATCCACCGAAGTATGGCAGGTCATGGCGATATACCGACGAGAACCGTCCTCATCCAAAATCGCCCCAATTTCACTGATCTTGAGGAGCCAGGCTTCAAGGTCGGCAACCGTTTCTGAGGCATCCAAATCCGATTCCAGCTGATCGAACAACGGCTTTATGGCATCCCACCCGGATACTTTGAAATCTGCCGGCACAAAGGCCCGGGCCTTGAATGGAGGTAAATCACCAAACGGAAGTAGTTCCATGCGCGAAATATCGCAAAACACAGCCCGCTTGCAAATGTCATTCCCTAATCCAACATGTATTTCTCCAGCCAACTTTGAGGCAAGGTCCCGTGAGAGAGCAGCCAATCATTGAACTTTCGCAAACTCCACCCTCGCCCATTAACCAACCGCTGGTGCAAACGGGCATTCTCCAGGCGGCCAAGCCAGTAACTCATCGGCACCGCTGGCGCACTGGTGTACCAGTTTACATCCGCCTCAGCCCGGGCCTTGGTGAACCCAACATGTTCCATCAAATGCTTCACCCCCTGCGCATAAGAGTAACGACCGGTTTGCAACCGGAGATCAACGAGTATCCGGTGCACACGCCATAAGGCATCGTGCAATTGGATAATTTCGGTCCACGGCGAACAATCGATTTTCAAATCCGTCATCATTTGCTCGCACCAAAGCGTCCACCCCTCGTAAAAGACAGCATGCGCAAACAAAGGCCGCCATAAACGCGAGTGAGTATTCGCCGTGACGAATTGCAAATGATGCCCCGGATAAGCCTCGTGGGCCGCTGTCAGTGAAATGCCAAAATGCTGCTGCACTTCCGCCAGCTGGTCCGCGCTATTTGATTTAGTCAGGCTGAGGTCGTTCACCCAAAAGATGCCGCGTTGATGTTTCTCAAATCGTCCCGGTGAAGAATAGGCCGCCGTCGGATATAGATGCCTCATAAACTCCGGCACCAAACGCACATCCAACGTATCTTCCTTTGGAAAAGTCACCGCCTTTGCTTTTCTAAACCCGTCTGCCACGCGCGCTGTTTCTGATCGATATATTTCAAGCAACTCGCCCTCGGGCCGCCATTGTTTCCGTGCCGCCTCGATCATCTGCCCCGGGCTCTTTCCGCCACCGTGGCGTGCACAAGCTTCTTTCAACAAGCGCCCTATCCGTTTTGCCTCTGATAACGCCAGTGATTCAATTTCACTCAAAGAATAATCGAGCCCCAACTCATCACGCACTCTCCGCTGAAGACGGTCCACCCCCAAGGCAAATGATTTTGCCGGTGCCAATGGACGTTTCATTACTGTATCCCGGTACTGGAATACAGCGGCTTGGGCTGTCTGAATCAATTCCGTATCACGCTCTTGCATGAATTGATTGACCGCATCAAACAAAGCCCCCGATCCCGTTACGGTCTGGACCATGATTCGGCGCCAAACCCGTTCCGGCGTCTTGGCTACTCGCGCTGATTGTTTCAAATATAAGGGGGCCTTCTCCAATAGTTGCCGAATATTGCTCCGGGCTCTTTTAGGTTCATCCTCACCTCGTTGCAGTTCATGCAGCAAAATTCCAAAGAACTCATCCACCGCTCCAGGGTCCAACTCATGAATGCCTCGATCGTAATCCTCACATTCAGCCAATAACTTGCTGCGCAAGGCCAGCCGGTCCAAATGCTGATCCCCCGTCAATCCTTGCACCGCCACGCCATCCAGAGCCTTGAGAGTTCCCTGACGCAGTTGCTCTCTTTCTTTATGACCAGCCGTTGTCGGATCATTGAATTGGCCTTCCCCGTGACCCAACCCCGACACATTGGCCCAGACAGGCTCCATTCTCAGAGCCTTTTTGAAATATGAATTCAAAATGGATTCAAATGGATCTTTACTGTTTATATTCATGTTCATTCAACCATTTCCAAACTCGCAGCACCTCACTCACGCTCCATGCCTGAGCATCACACCCTCGGCGGGTATGGGGTGCGTCACCATCCATAATTTCCGGCAGATGCCCGAGACATCCTTGGTTTAGCATGGGTTCCGTCATCAGCAGATAACTTTTGGCAGCAGCCACACTGGCTTCCGACCCGCCCCATGCCTTGACTAAGGCTTCGCAAAACATCCCCAATGGCCAAACCCATGCGGTGCCGTTGTGATAGGCCGGCTTCCGGCGCGTATCCTCGTCACCTTCATACTGCCCCCAATACGGATTAAAGGGATCATTTAACGCCTCCCCATGATGCCCGATGACGGCATGTGGTATTTGAACGCGTAATGGAGCTAACGTCCGCATAGCCCCGGGCACCAATAAAAACCGCTGAGCAGCCTTCACCGTTGCCTGAGCCACCGGACCCTCGATCAGCCCCAAGGAAATGGGAAGCAACGCATTGCATCGCAACGCTCCGTCAAGCACGGCTTCGTGGGCTCCATCGCCAGCAAGAGCCACCAATAAATCACCCATCCAATTTTGCTCAGAACCGGTGTACAACTGAATCATTGAATCTTTCGCCTGACCGGCAAGCTTCCCCCAGTCGCCGGAAGGGTTCAGTTTATCCAGTTGAAATAAAAGTCGTATCCAAAGCGCTTGAATCTCGATCGGGTACCCTTCACGAGGTGTGCCAGCCGGGTAATTGGTATCCATCCAAGTAAAATGGGACGGGCTCCATATTAACCCCGACTGCGCATCCATCTTAACGCCATTTGGAGTACCATTCCGATAATGTTGACCAATCGAAATCAAAACATCCTTCAATAACCGTCCATCACCCACATCATCCTCTGCCACGCCGGGCCCCAATTCTTCAGCGGCTAAAGCAAACCATAAGGGCGCATCCGATGTCTCCCGGTTGGAATCATTATCACCGTGCAGCGCATTGGGCAGTGTCCCCGATTTCTCAAGACGGGCGAATGTGTGAACGATCTCCCTAACCGGCTCAAACCAACCCGCCGATAACATTCCGCGAACCACGATAAACGTGTCTCGACCCCAATCGAGAAACCATGGATACCCGGCAATAACCGTTTGCCCCTGATCCCGCTTCACCAAAAACTGCCCCAATGCAGCAGTCAAGCGCCCCTCAAATGCACTGTTTTGCGAAGTCAATAGACCGGAGTCTTTCCAAGCGGTCGTCTTGTCCTGTTCTGCATCAATTACCATTTTTGCCGATCCGCCTGAAACCAATGGGATATCAAACCAACCCGGACTAAAAGCATCCCCCTGAGCCTTTTGCCCTCGCGTTGCTTCCAAGGGATGGTCCACGCCCCGACACCATTCCACTTTTGGATTAAAACAACCCGTATCAACCTGAACATCTAGTCGACGATCAACGGCAGGGGCGAAGGTAAAGCCGTCTGGCCGCGATTGTGTGGCTGACTCGAATCCAGCCTCCGACTCCATGGACAAATCAGTTTCCTGATGAAAACTCCGATCCTCAAGGTCCAAACGTACCGTGACGCTAAAGGACTTCTCCGCCTCCATTGGTTGCCCGCTGGAAGGCGCGTTTGATCCCCGACTTAAAGTAAACACGATTCCATTTTTACCCGGAGGCATTTCGGCCTTGAGATAAACATTAACAGAACGGCCGTCGCCTGCGCTCACTAGGAAATGCCACTGAGAAACAGGCCCTTGTTCAAACGCTAATAAATTCGTCGAGTCCAGTGGTGAGATAAAACCATCGGCCACCGCCCACAGCCGGATCCGCTTTACCAAAACATGCCGATCGACTGGAGCCGCCGCGTGAAGATTGGCCCCTAACACGCAATCGTACTTGGAATGGACTTCCCCCAAGTCGATGGGGATTCGGCTCATTGCACCCCGGCCATTGGTGAGTAATGCCGTTTGTTTTAGAACAGACTCTCCTGCCGCCCGTTTTGTTTGCACTGAAAAGGGCTGATTCATTGCCCCTTGCCCTCCGACATAAATGCATCCCCTAATCTCTGGCGCATCTTCCTGTGAGCAACGAAAAGACAACTCCTTGGTTCCTTCTCCCAAACAAGGTGGGAACGCACCGATGTGCCCACTATCAGTCTCAATAGATTCAACGCGTCTTCCGGCCAGTGAAACTCGAAATGGCGAAGCCGCCCGAATCATGAGCCAGTGGCCGGCCGACAACGGAAAAACGCGCTGCACATCTTCAATTGTCCAAATACTTACCTGAGGAAACGAATCATTACTCAAGCAACATTTCAGGGATTCCTCTGTTATCGGCCCTTGATTCAACTCCATCAACCCCGCAAGAAATCGTTCCGGAGATTCATTGACCGATTGATCCAAAAATTCCCAATCAAGATCGCCAAAATTCTCAGCCTCATACAATTCCGCAATGCATTGGACCGCCCAAGCGGCCCGAGTGCGCCGTTTCATGTATCCCGAATCTGCCTCTCGTTCATCAACCATCAGACACCGGACCTCGGCTGGATCCAGATTCAATCCGTCAGCCGAGACCTCAATCCGATCTCCGGTTAACGCATCATGCCATTGCCCCTGAGGCACCCCGACTCCAACCGCGTTTTCCATTGAGGTATTAACCATCACGTAAACAACATCATTGAGATCTTCAGCCGTTCTTTTCAGCACAAGAACGGATTCTTCAGGAGATGACAGACGATCTATTAAGGCCCCGTCAAAAAAAGCCGGATGCGTCGATATCAGACGATTTAACATCGCCAATTCGTTGACGATATTCTCGGAACTTCCCCAGTTCATCCCTCGGGCCGAATGAACATTGACCTGTTCCTGAGCGAGCCATTCCACACCATTGGTAAACGCAAACCCCCCATTAACACTGGTTAACGCACAGAGCTGGTTGCGCATCAACGACCACGATCTCCCTTTAACAGCAAGCCGCTCGTTATCATGTGTCTCACTATAATGAATCAATGTCCCAACGCGTCTGCTTTGTTTCAAGGCATGGTCCAAATAGTTGGCGATATCATGACCGCTATATTCCTGAAATAGTTCTGAATAGGCCCACTGCATGCCGCCCTGCGTCAAAAGAGATTCCGTTTGCTCCCAGCCACCACCGAGACCTTCGAGCAAAAACACTGTGTCCGGATAATATTCACGCACCCGAGCAATCACATAGCGCCACACCGGCATCGGCACCTTATACCCAGCGTCACAACGAAATCCGTCCACTCCGCGCTCGCACCATGTAATGAAGGCCTCAGCAATATGTTCCCAGAGCCCACGGTGTTTAGGATCCAATTCAACCAAATCCCCCCAAGTCACCCCCCAGGCACCCGGACTGGCAAAATCACCATTCTCTTCACGTAAAAACCAATCGGGATGATCATTCTGCAAGGTGCTACCCCAGCCCGTATGATTAATCACCAAATCCAAAAAAACACGCCCGCCATATCCGTGGGCTGCATCGGCCAACTCACAGAATTGTTCAACGCCCGTAGTGCGTTTATCAAATTCAACCAGTGCAGGATCAATGGCAGTTAAATCACCACACGCATAGGGACTGCCAAATCGCCCCATTCGTGCAAACGTGGTCGGCGTTGGATTTACGGGTAACAAATGAAGAATTTTGCATCCCAAGTTTTCAAACACATGTGGCAGTTGCTCCTTTAGATCCCGGAATGTCCCACTGGGAGGAATCACTGCATACCCTTCGGCATCCAGTGAATTGATGCGATTATCCTCCGACAAGTGTTCGGTGCACGTTGCCCGCATATTTGGGCCGAACATCCGTGGAAAAGCGCAATAGATTACATTAGCCGCACGGCAGAAATTGGGATGAACAGAAATGGATGCATTGTCCCCCTCCGGCCAATGCTGACGTCCCGCATCATCCATGACATAACATTTCGCCTGAAACCACCCCACCTCAGCAAAGGCCAACTGAAGCTCCCAAACGCCATCAATTTGAAGCATCGGGATATCGCGCCAACTTTTGTCCACTTGGACCTCCGGTTCTTGAATCGCACGAATTATTTCCCCACGAATGGCTCTACCCCGACCAATATTGGTTCTTAGAAATGCATGGTGCCCACTCGGAACACCATTCAGCGTGAACCGCACCGTGTCGCCGACATAACAGACCGTTTGCTCTCCACAAGCCGGTTCCATGCTCATCGCAGCCACGGCATGATCATGAGATGCAACGGGCCTCATGCCCACAAAAAAGCGGGGTCATTAAACCCCGCTCAATAAAGAATCAGGCATCAACCTAATACCGATAATGCTCTGGCTTATACGGCCCCGCCACCGGCACCCCGATGTATTCCGCCTGCTCCTGGGACAGCTTCGTCAACTTGGCCCCGAGTTTGCCCAAATGCAAACGGGCCACTTCCTCATCCAGTTGCTTGTCTAGGCGGTACACGCCGATCTTCCGATCCGGATTATTCCGAATATCGATCTGCGCGATGGTTTGATTTGTGAAACTATTGGACATCACAAAACTGGGATGCCCTGTTGCGCAGCCCAAATTGATCAGGCGACCTTCCGCCAACAGATAAATGGAATGACCATCCGGAAAGGTGTAACGGGACACCGGCCCTCCCGGAATCGAGTCGTCCTTAATGACCTCACGGGAGACACCCTCCATCCCCTCCAGTGCGGCCACCTGGATCTCATTATCAAAATGTCCGATGTTGCAAACGATGGCCTGATCTTTCATACGCGCCATATGATCAGCGGTGATAATATCTTTGTTGCCCGTTGTGGTTACATAAATGTCTGCCACAGGCAACGCATCTTCAACCGTGGTCACCTCATAACCCGCCATGCAGGCTTGCAGTGCGCAGATGGGGTCCACTTCAGAGACCATTACTCTGGCACGTTCGTTGGCCAGTGATTCCGCAGAGCCTTTACCCACATCTCCATAACCACACACCATCGCCACTTTGCCGGACACCAGTACATCCAAGGCGCGCTTGATGCCGTCCACCAGCGAATGCCGGCAACCATAAACATTGTCAAATTTGGATTTCGTAACCGAATCGTTGACGTTGATAGCCTGAAACAGCAATTCACCCCGTTCTTCCATCTGCAGTAATCGTTGGACACCGGTAGTTGTTTCCTCGGACACCCCAACAATCGCTTCTGCTACAGGTTTCCAGTGCCCGGGCCTGTCAGCCTGCACCCTTTTCAGCAGGTTTTTGATTACCTGCTCTTCATCGCTGTCTGAATTGGTATTCACCCAGTCACTACCATCTTCCAATTCAACACCTTTGTGAATCAACAGTGTGGCATCCCCTCCGTCGTCCACTATTTGATCAGGCCCCGATCCATCCGGCCAGGTCAACGCCTTAAAAGTGCAATCCCAATATTCCTCCAGAGTTTCCCCTTTCCATGCGAAAACCGGAACACCGGCCGCCGCAATCGCAGCGGCGGCATGATCTTGGGTGGAAAAAATATTGCAGGAACACCACCGCACATCTGCCCCCAGTGCCACTAGAGTTTCGATGAGCACCGCTGTCTGAATGGTCATGTGCAATGACCCCATAATCTTCACTCCAGCCAGCGGTTGATCCGGCCCATATTTTTCACGCGTTGCCATCAAGCCGGGCATTTCCATTTCGGCAATGGCAATCTCTTTCCGGCCGAATTCAGCCAGAGAAATATCACGCACCTGATAATCAGTTTGAGTTTCTTCGAGAGTTGTTGTCATTTGAATTTCCTATTTCACGGAGCGCTTTAACGCAGCAACCTTGTCGGTCTTCTCCCAGGTGATGTCCTTATGATTTTTCCCAAAATGTCCATAATTGGTCGTCAACGAATAGATCGGGCGTAACAGCTTCAATTGACGAACGATATCTGCTGGTTTTAGTTTGAAGACCTTGTTGACCGCCTTGATGATTTTGGTCTCAGAAACCGTGTGCGTGCCAAATGTATCTACATGCACCGAAACCGGGTTCGGATATCCGATGGCGTAGGCAAATTGAATTTCACAGCGATTTGTCAACCCAGCTGCGACGATGTTTTTGGCAACATAACGGCCCATGTAAGCCGCACTTCGGTCCACCTTGCTCGGATCCTTGCCACTGAAGGCTCCTCCACCGTGACGCCCCATGCCGCCGTAGGTATCGACGATAATTTTCCGACCTGTTAAACCACTGTCACCTTCGGGACCACCCGTCACAAAGCGGCCGGTGGGATTGATCAGAATTTGCGTATCCCTTCCCAGCATCCTCTTGGGGATGACTTTCTCGATCACTTGTTTGGTGATAAAATCGCGGATGGTCTTATTGGAGGCATCGGCAGCGTGTTGGGTGGAGACCACCACGCTGGTAACACGCACGGGGCGGTCATCCTCGTATCGAATGGAAACCTGTGTCTTGGCATCGGGCCTGAGCCACTTGGCTTTCCCCGCTTTTCGTAATTGAGTCAAACGCCGCCCTAAGCGATGCGAATACATAATCGGCGCGGGCATTAACTCAGGCGTTTCATCGCAGGCGTAGCCAAACATCAACCCCTGATCGCCGGCCCCCTGCTCGGCTGTCGCCTTTCCGGCAGCTTTGCGGGCGTCGACTCCTTGTGCAATATCCGGACTTTGGGCGGTCAGATAATTGTTGATGAACACTTTGTCGGCATGAAACACATCGTCATCATTGATGTAACCAATGCCTCGGATTGCCTTCCGAATGACTTGCTCGTAATCAAATTTTGCCTTCGTCGTGATTTCACCGCCCACACACACGACGTTGCTTTTCACAAATGTCTCACAAGCCACGCGACTTTGTTTGTCCTGTGCCAGGCAAGCATCCAGAATTGCGTCACTAATTGTGTCCGAAACCTTATCCGGGTGGCCTTCGCCCACGGATTCCGAGGAAAAAATATAACTCTTACCCATGACAATTGTCGGGATATCAACTTACATATTGACGTATCCGGATTTAAAGATATTTAATTCCTCAGGGTCGTCAAACGAAAATTCTCCACCATGAGCAACATTCTCCGAATCTTGAAGGCTCTGGGTGATGCCACCCGGCTTAGGCTGATAGCGCTTTTAGCAATAGAGGAATTATCGGTTCATGAACTACAGGAAATCACCGGCTTGGGGCAATCGCGTATCTCGACGCATTTGGGAGTTCTTCAGGAAACAGGTCTTCTTATTTCGCGCAAAGACGGCAAGCGATCGTTTTACCGCATAAACCCCAAATTAACGGCAGAATCCAAGTCATGTACTGATCTCGCAATTCAAGGAGCGGAAGAACAGCCCGATTTCCATGCTGACCAGCAAAATCTAAAACGGGTTATGCAGGAGCGCAACGATCAGGCCAAGGTTTACTTTAACCAGATTGCAGGGCGTTTCGATCAAAAGTATGGGCCAGGCCGCTCTTGGCAGGCATTTGGCCAAATGCTTCTCAATCTGCTTCCTCCCATAGAAATTGCCGATCTTGGATCTGGAGAAGGCCTCTTGGGCGAGCTGTTAGCTCGGCATGCCCGAAAGGTAACCTGCATCGATAATTCCAAGAAAATCGTCGAATTCGGCCAGAAAAAAGCCAAGAAAAACGGATTAAAAAACCTATCATTCAAACTTGGCGACATCGAATCCCCGCCACTCAAGGACGAGAGCGTGGATATCGCCCTGTTCAGTCAAGCCCTGCATCACGCCAAGCACCCGCAACACGCATTGAACGAGGCACATCGTATTCTTCGCCCTAAAGGCAAACTGGTCATACTCGATTTATTGGAACACCAATTCGAGCAGGCCCGTGAGATGTACGGGGATCAATGGCTCGGCTTCTCGAAAAATCAACTCCACTGTTGGGCCCGCGACGCCGGATTCTCTCAAGTGGAAATTCATGAAGTCGCCCGGGAGGATGAACTTCCCCACTTCACCACGCTGCTCCTCACGGGCGCGAAATAAATTAGGCCAAATTTTTCAGGAGCCCGGTGCTATCACCGAGCCGGCTCGCTGGGGTGCCCATAATATCCAACATATTGAGGAACAAATTCGCCATCGGCGTCATCTTCGGATAAACAATGTGACGGCCAGGCTTGATCGCGCCATTCCCCTTACCCGCCATGAGCACTGGCAAATCGTAGTGCGTATGCCGGTTGCCGTCCCCGATGGCCCCGCCATAAACAATCATAGAATGATCCAGCAATGTGCCTTCCCCCTCCGGAATGGTCTTCAAGCGAGCCACCAAATGCGCAAACAACCCGACATGGTATCGGTCAATTTTTGATAAAGCCTCCACCTTTTCAGCATTATCGCGATGATGCGAGAGGCTATGGTGCCCACTTTTTACCCCGATTGACGGATAGCTACGGTTCGAGCCATCATGCGCCATCAGATAGGAGATGACTCTTGTGGAATCAGTTTGAAACGCCAAGGCCATCATATCCGCCATCAATCGAACATGATCCCCATAATCTCTCGGCTTTCCAGCCGGAACAGTAAACCCGCGGGGCAATTCCACTGGTGAATCTGCCATCGCCTCAACCCGCCGTTCCATTTCCCGGACGGACTCCAAATATTCGTCCAACTTACGTTTATCTGAATAGCCGAGTTTCTTTTCCAACTGTTTGGCATCGTCCAAGGCAAAGTCCAATATGCTTTTACGTAACGCCATTCGCCGCTTGCGCTCAGTCGATGCCTCCTTGGCTGAGCCACCCGCAAACAATCGATCAAACACCGCTTTAGGATTCGACTCCGGCGGAACTGGTGTCGTTTCGTTTTTCCAGGCCAAATTAAACTGATACGCGCAACTGTAGCCAGAATCACAACGCCCGCTCAGGCGGACTCCTTCGCTGCTCAATTCCAATGAAGGTAATCTTGTTTTTCCGGCGAGCTGCTGCGCTGCAACTTGGTCGACCGAAACGCCCAGCCGGATATCCGCCCCGCTCGTTTTTCGTGCCTGACAACCAGTTAAAAAGGTCGCGTTTGCCCGCGCATGATCACCGGCCCCATCACCATTTGCCTCTGCCTTTTCATGCGCCAAGCCACTGAACACCAACAGGTCGTCCCGATGCTTCTCCAGAGGCCGCAGGGTTTTCGACATGACATAGTCTCCCCCTTCACCCTGAACATTCCAGTCCTTCTGGATCACCCCGTTCGGGATGTAAACAAACGCCATTCGCGTCGGGAACCTGACATTGCCGGCAGCCAACGCTTTAGCCGGGATCATGGCCTCCAATGCAGGCAACGCAATTGCAGTGCCTGCGCCTCTTAGAAATGTTCTGCGCGATATCGCCATGGTCAACAAACTCCTTCGACGTAATTTATCCGTAAACCATTCGATATTCAAGCCAACGCTATGGCGCCGATTCACCACGCTTCATGTCGAACGGCAGGCTTTTCACTATCCCCATCACCAAATCAAATGCCTTGTCATCCTCGCGCTTCAGCCGCTCCACAATCTTATCCACGGGCCGTTTATCATAATATTCGAGCCCGCGCCCCAAGGCATAGGTCAGCATCTTTTCAGCAACACACCGTATGAACAAATCTGATTTTTGATTTGCAAATATTGAGCGCAACTCGGCCGCATTTT
The DNA here is from genome assembly GCA_038145765.1 of Verrucomicrobiales bacterium. Classification (GTDB taxonomy): domain Bacteria; phylum Verrucomicrobiota; class Verrucomicrobiia; order Limisphaerales; family UBA1100; genus UBA1100. The sequence continues at coordinate 24,726 of JAYQQG010000012.1, read as the reverse complement.
CAAACGATTCACCGCTATCCAGCCGGCCACTGGCATCAATGGATACCCCGTGTTCCGATTTCCGATAGCGGCCGATTGCATCAAAGTTTTCAAATGCAAACCCGATTGGGTCCATCTTTTTATGGCAGGAGGCGCACACGGCATTCGTACTGTGCTTGGCCATTTGTTCGCGCATCGTGCCTTTGATTTCACCGGCCTTTTCCAATTCCGGCACATCCGGCGGGGGTGGCGGAGGAGGAGTTCCCAATATGTTTTCCAGCACATACTTCCCACGTTTCACCGGCGAAGTCCGGTTCGGGTCACTGGTCAAAGTCAAAACGCTCGCATGCCCCAGGATTCCGGCCCTCATATCCCCAGGCAAGGCTACTTTTTGAAACGCCCTCCCAGGCACAGCTGGCAATCCATAATGCGCTGACAGGCGGTCGTTAATAAATGTATAGCGAGCCGTAATGAGTTCAGTTAATGGCCGATTATTCCGAATGATATTCGCAAACAACAATTCTGTTTCCCGCCTCATATCTGACTTTAAGGCGTCACTATAGACTGGAAACAACTTCTTGTCCGGGCGCACCACGTCCAGATTACGCAACTGAAGCCATTGGCCTGTAAAATTGGCAATCAATGCCTTTGCACGTGGGTCCGCCAGCATGCGCTTCACTTCGGCTTCAAGCTGCTTGCGCAATGCTCCTTTTGCCGCTAGATCCAATAAGCGAACGTCCGGTCCACTGCTCCATATAAAAAAAGATAATCTGGATGCCAGCTCATATTCGTTCAACCGACGAATTGCTTTTGGATCGCCAGGCGCCCCATCCAGTTCCCAGCGAAAAAGAAAGTGGGGGGACACTAAAACCAACTGAACAGCCATTTTGACTCTATCCTCAAACGAGCCGTCCGCTCCAAGCGCCGTTTTGATCAAAACCGTGATTCGGTCAATTTCGAATTCACGCACCTCCCGTCGAAATGCCTGACGCATAAACGGGCGAATAAAGCCAGTGAATGCAGCATCCTTATCTTTTCCTACGGGATACTTTAAAAACTCTTTTTGAAATGCAGACAATTCCTTGCCCGTGTCCGGGTTGATGACAGCAGCCTCTGCAATCGTTTCCGCAGCATCCAAATATTTCTCCATTAACAATGGCGACATGGAGAGCACATCGCCGATGTTATCAAACCCATACCCCGTATCATCGGCCGGGAAGTCATTGGCCGGCTGAAGGTCAACGCGCATGAGATCCCGCACGGCGTTGTTATATTCGTGCCGGTTGAGGCGACGCACAGTTACCCGGCCGGGATCCGGTTTGGCTGTCCGATAAAATGTGTCCAACGATTGCCGTGCCCATTTTACCAGCAGATCCTGTTCAGCGTTAGTAGGCCGTTTCTTGCGCCCCTCCGGCGGCATTTCCCCTGCTGCCACAAGTTTATGGATTTGCTCCCAAACTTTATAACCGCGCTGCACATCCTGCTCGGATTGATACGCATCAAGAGACAGCCCTCCTTTGGTTTCTCCGTCGCCGTGACAGGAATAGCAATGATCCTCCAAGATGGGGAGTATATCCTTCTCAAATAACGTTCGAGAAGGATCAGCGGCTGCGGCCAGCTCCCCAAACATCCCCCCCCCCAGAAATACCCGAACCCAAATCATACGATGCACTAGACCCTCATCCCCCTTCAGGTATTCAACCGACTAAACAAACAACTCTTTCACAGGTTTGCCGTGATCCGTCAATGGCACAGGCCGGTCGCCATCATATAGATTTTTTGCCGGGTTCACCCCCATGGCCCAATGGATCGTGGCAAAAAGATCAGGCACAGAAATGGGTCGTTCGATAATCTTTTTCCCGATCTCATCTGTGACACCCACCGCTCTACCGTTCTTCAGCCCTCCCCCGGCCAGAGCTACGGTAAAGGCCTGCGATTGATGGCCGCGCCCACCGCCGCCATCAAATTCAGGCGGGCGCCCAAACTCGGTGGAAACCACAATCAGCGTTTTATCCAGCAACCGATACTGCTTCAAATCCCGAATGAGTGCGTCCATGGCCTGTTCCAGTTGTTTGATAATCAGGTATTGCTTCAGCTGGCCGGCGTTATGCGTATCCCATCCTGTACCGTTGACAAAATTGAGATTAAACGACACCTCCAAAAACCGCGTGCCGCGCTGGATCAACCGTCGGGCCAACAGGCAGCGTTGCCCGAATTCCCCGCCATAAGCATTGCGTAAAGTTCCGGGCTCCGATTTCAGGTCGAACGCCTGCATGAATTCACCACTGCCCAAAGCCTGTGCTTCCGAAATCGCGGCATCGTAATCCCGGATCTTACGATCTCCCGGATTGGCCTTGAGGAATGCTTGGCGGGTCTTGCCGAGCAACCGATCTCGGGCAGCTTGCCGCGAGCTGGTAATGGCCTGTGGACGCGCCAACCCCGCTGGCCCATCCTCAGTACTGGTTAAATAAACAAACCCATGCTTGCCCCCCAGAAATCCCGGGCCACGCGTCAGATTGGGATACCCCATCACCACATACGCAGGTGCCCCGTCATCCACTTTGCCCCGTTCATACGCCACGGCGGAGCCAATGGAGGGATACATGATTGTCCCACTCACCGGTCGGCCGGTATGCATTTCATTGGTGGCCGCCGCGTGCTCATCAACAGCCCCGTGATGCACGCTACGCAGAAGGCTAAAGTGCTCCATTAACCCGGCGCAATGCTTGAGATGCTCACAAACCTGAAGGCCTGGCACACTGGTTTCTATCGGATCGTAATAGGAGCCCGCCTTTTTCAGCTTGGGATCGCCTTTCCGTTTCGGATCCCAGGTGTCCACATGACAGGCACCGCCCCCCAGCCATATGTGGATGCAATGTTCCACCTTGCCGGGGGCAAAATCCGGCCGTTGAGCTGCCTGCATCCAAGAGGGCATCATTGCCCCCGCCGATGCGCTTGCTATGAATTGCCTGCGATTCATCAGGGTATAAAAATAAATTCAGGTGAATTGATTAACGCGTAAATAACATCCTCAAAACCCTCGCGCCATTTCGGGCGCAGACGTTGGGTTGGCGGGTCTCCCGCCAGCACCGCGCGCTCGAGCTCAACTTTAATTCGGTTCGCGTCTTCCGAAAGGTGATTGTTCCAGGAAACATCAAGCACCTGTTCACGATGATGGACAGGTCTTGCACCTTTGATCATCCGATGGGCGTAGCCTGCGCTAACATGATCCAACATGACCCCAAGTTCTCCAGGGGTCGGCGCTCGTCCTAGAATCCTCAGATAAAGTTCGCCGATCAATGCCTTGCAGTCGATTTCACGTAATGCCAATTCGGTAAACGCGCTGTCTTCCGACAACTGCGTAATCCGCCGCCCCACCACGCCATTAGCCAACAAGGCTGGCTGCAATGCGCTCACCTCGTGGTCCCGCTCGGTCAACGCATCCTGACGCGCGTCTCGCCAGCCAAAAATTTGAAGGACATCAACTACAGATTGCGCCTTGGGAATGGATAAAGCCGGCCGATCCCGTTCATTGGAGAGCGAGGTGAACTCCCAAGCGCGGCGCGGTTGACCCAAGTTTAGGAAAGTGGTCACGGCCCCGCGGCCATTGATATCCAGAGTCAACGGCTCCACCCTGTAATTTTTCCCGGCGACAACAAAGAGCGAATCCAACAATTGTTCCGCCGTCATCCGTCGCCTAGCCGGTCCTGCAAACAGGCGCTCCGCAGGCTTGCCGGCCTGGATAAATTCCGGATCAACCTGTCTTTGATAGGCATGCGAATTCAGGATCAGACGGGCCACCTGTTTCAAATCATATCCACTGGCAATAAACTGATGTGCCAGCCATTGAAGTAATTCGGGGTGAGACGGCTCAGCTCCTTCCCAGTCATCCACCGATTCCACCAGGCCCCAGCCAAAGTAGCGCTTCCATACCCGGTTCACGATCACTTGCGAAAATCGTTCTGCGTGTTCACCGGTGATCAGGGCCGCCAGTTGAGAGCGGCTATCCCGCATCATAGGTTCACTTAACTCCTGTTGCTTAAAAGCCCAAAATGGAGGTACGGCTGTTCCGGGTTTTAACGTCACTTCCACACGCGAACGGCGTCCCGGGATAACCGGCACACTACTGGAAGAAGGGACCTTTAGCGGGCCACGTTGCAGCATGGCCGCCATACCAAATAAATCTTTTTGGTTAAAACTATGGAACGGCGCGTCATGGCAACGCGCACATTTCATTTGTTTGCCTAGAAAAGCCTGACCTAAAATCTGCGCTTTGGCGGCCATCGGCACATCATTTTGGGTCGCTACACCAAACCCAGCCGGCCCACCATAGTGCTGACTGCCTTCCATCATCACCAACTCAGTAACGAACCGGTCCATCGGCTTGTTGTCGAGTAACGCCTCGTGAATCCAAAACCGGAACGGCCCGGTGTTATTCAACTTGGGTTTCAGAATGTTCGGATTCTCCGCCAGCACATCCTGCCAGTAACTGGTCCAGTGATCCGCCCAGGCCAAATGATTTGAAAGCAGCCGGTCAATGAGCACTGATCGCCGTTTACTTTCCGCGTCGGCCAAAAAATCACGAATCAATTCAGGCGCCGGCACCACTCCATTAACATCCAATGACACCCTTCGCACAAAAGCCTCATCACTAACGAGCGGCAATATTTGATGACCACTTTCGGCAAGCCGATCATTGATGAAATGATCTATCTCATTGTTTGCGGGATACCCTTTCAACGGTTCCGGCACCTTCACGGCAATCCGTCTTGAGTTTTCCACCGCCATGATGGCGTGCCGGGAGGCCCAGTTACCCGCCTCCGCCCGTCCCTTCTCATTCCGCTCGGACTGATTTAATGCCAACATGCGTTCACCGGATTCAATCACATAACGCCTCCAATTGGTGTCCGTCAGCACCAACGTGGATTTGCCGCCCAACAATTCGTAGGGTTTTCCCGCCACAGAATACGCCACCGACAACTCGCCGGTCTCCGGCCTCCGCTTGCCGGCGCCCCCGACAAAGGCCTCCAACAGGATGTGCTGTTCTTCGCCTGTTGAAGTGAATTCAACAACCCGTTCCTGCATGCCGGGCCGAAGCAATCGTGTTACCGCATCCAATTCCACCGGCGCTTTTGAGACTGCGCCATGCGCACTGGTCTGCTTGGATGCCGAACTAATTGTGGCCACTACTTTTCCGTCTATCTTTAAACGTGCGGTCGTCCGTGAACGGAGTAATAATTTCAGGGGCCCCTTGGGCAGTTTTACCCGGGATTGAGCGCGGAGCAGAAACACGTCCGGACGATCCATAATTAACCCCTTGTCATTGTATTTTCGTGGCACATTGGGAATTGCGAATAACGGCTCCGTGAAAGAGGTAACGGGCTCAGTGGCAACCAGGTTCCAGCCTTCTTTTACCCCTTCGTGCAAATCGATACGCACATTTTCCGTTGGCGCTTGCCCGGGTTCATCAACGAAACGCCGCGCGGCGAAACGATACCGCCCCGCCATGCTCTCTGCTGAAATTATTTGCCGATGGATCGCTACCTCATCAATCCCACCCTGTAATGTGCTGGCCTGTTGCCCTCCCAGCGTGGTTCCAATCCAAACCTCATCATTATCCACCCAAGGCTCAGCGGTGGTTTGCCCGCCCATATCCCAATTTCCTGTCACCGACTCCCCATCAATGTAACCACGCAGTGAATCCGGTTTGCCGAAGGTGTAGCTCACCGCAACATGATGCCATCCCCCGAGATTAAATCCGGCATCGCTGGTCCAACGGTGCCAATCCTGATCCGATTTATTGTTGGCACTGCGGAACAAAAAAGTGATCCCCGCGCTACCTTTAAGTGCGGCCAACCTTAATGAATAATTTTGGTTATTCGCCGGCATACCAGGATTAAGCGTGCGGCCTTTGCCGATGATATATGAATAATTACCAAGCGTTTCCGGGTTCACCCACGCCTCCATGGTGATGGAATCGCCGTTTTTGAAATCCAAAACACTTCGCCCCCCCGGATCCTTAATTCGGACATATTGGCCCCCACCGCGAAGTTGAAGCGCCGAGTTTTTTTCGGGAAAATCCGGATAATACCGCCCCTTGGGCCCGGTAGGCTTGATGCTGGCGCCGCCCATCAATTCACCCTTGAGCCCCCCGGATTCCGACGTCAATTGGCCCGCGTCATTAAACCTAAAATACACAGCCGGCTTGGCTTCCAATACCTTTTGCCGGTAAGCATCCGCTCCAGTGAGCGCCACCCCGCACCCCAACAGCAGGCAATATGTGAGAGACCGTATCACAGAAATATTTTCCCCAAGAACCTCTAAAAAAACAAGGCCCGACTCCCGTGGGCCTTGTAATTGTTAACAGGCCTAGTTAGGCCGATTCTCGCACATGCAGCCACGTGTGCACATGCGGCTTCCCTCGGAAGTACCACAGCATGGCGGGGCCTTCCACCTGCCAAACATCCCAGACTTCATCCTTTCCGATGTTCTCATCCTTGTAGAAAGCAATGTGAAGATTGTCGAAGCCATTTTTCTCGATGAGCTTCATAGACTCAGCCGCATCTTTTTCACGGAATGGTGCCAGCATGTCTTTCATGACTGAACGCATGAGCCCTTTCTGATCCCCACTCATATCCGCCGTACGAAGACCCGGCAGACCTTCTTTCTTGCCAGTCAGCTGGACGGTCTTGGTGCCGTGTTCACCCCGCGAGCGTCCCAACAACACCGCTTTACGCTGTTTGCCGTCAAGCGCCTGAAACAGTTCGTTTGGACGCTTGGCCTGGAACCAATAGGCATTGCCCTTGTGATCGGCCTTTTCGTTGAAACCATCTGCGGCGTGGCCATAAAATATCGGCCCCCCGAAGGCGGCCCCGTCCAATGAATCCCCGTCGCATCGACGGGTCACGTGGCGGCCCGTGAAAACAAACTCAAATTTACCGGTGCCGGGTTCGCCAAAGATAGCGATAGCGCTATCCCCAAAACCGCCCGGTGAATCGTCCTTCACCTGATTGAACACCTGTTCCCGGTATTCATCACTGTGCAGCCCATTGAAGATTTGCTTTACGAGATCCGCCTGACCATCCTCCATGTCACCCACAGCGGATTTGGTGATGTGCCAATTATTTTCCACTCGGTTCCGCAACGGATGTTCCCAAGGGAAACAGATGGCTTTTCGCTGTTTCTCGTTCAGGCTTTTGTACAATTGGGTGACTAATGTTTCAGGCTGCGCAATCAGATTCTTTTTGCCTAAAACAGCCGGCGCAGTGGCGAGGGCGGCGGCGCTGAGTCCAGCTTTTTTTAGAAATTCACGACGAGAAGACTCGCAACAATCGAGCACCTCAATAGAAGGGTTTGTACTCATGCGGAAATCCTACGCTCCCGATCAATCAAGGCAACCAGATATTTTAACGGAAACGGCTCAATACTTTTTCCTCGTCAGCACCCAAAAGTGCAAAGAGGCTGAACGGATGATACGTGGTTCGGCAGCGTTTTTGATTTTCATTGGCTTTTATTGTTTGGCGGATCCCAATAAACCTTCGGTTGAAGCCAAAACAATTCAGTCACTTACCGCGAAAGCCAGGCAGTCGCTGGTCACTGTCATTCACGAAGGCCGCGGTTCCAGCGGAGAAGGCGCGGGCACGGGTTTTGCCATCAGCACCAACCTCATTGCCACTTGCCTGCATGTCATCGGCGAGGCACGACCGATCCAGATCAAGACATGGGAGGGCAAGGAGCTCACGGTTGTGTCCATCCACGCGTCCGACCGCAAACGGGACTTGGCAATCCTGAAGATCAAGGAATCCAACCTGTCCCCGTTGCCACTGGGCGACTCCTCCAAATTGTTACAGGGCGAATCAGTGATCGCCCTCGGCAACCCCATGGGACTGACTGGCAGCGTCGTTGAGGGAGTTCTTTCCGCCCGGCGGGAAATGGAATTGGGCGAAATGCTTCAACTCGCCATCCCCGTGGAACCGGGCAACAGCGGCGGCCCCATTCTTGATCGACAAGGTCGTGTGCACGGCATCATGACGATGAAATCCACCGTCACCGCCAACCTCGGGTTCGCCATGCCGGTGAACCTGCTGAAACCACTCCTGACAAAGCCCAACCCGGTTCCCATAAACCGGTGGCTCACAATCGGCGCATTGGATCCAAACCAATGGAAACCGCTGATGGGAGCCCAGTGGAAACAGCGAGCCGGCCGGATCACGGTCAAAGAACGCGGATCCGGCTTTGGAGGGCGCTCACTGTGTCTATCACAAGCCAAGCCCCCGGTATTTCCTTATGAACTGGAAGTCATGGTTAAACTCAATAATGAAGCCGGAGCCGCCGGATTGGTGTTCAGTTCGGATGGAGAGCAACGGCACTATGGATTTTATCCTACCGGCGGCAAACTGCGCCTCACCCGTTTTGATGGCCCCACCGTTTTTACCTGGGCGATTCTCAAGGATGCGGATAGCCCGCATTATAAATTAGGTGATTGGAACGCCTTGAAAATCCGCCACGAAAAGGAAACCATCCATTGTTTTGTGAATGGCCAGAAAGTGTTCACTGTTGAGGATAGTGGATTAAAAACGGGCCAAGTGGGATTGACCAAATTCCGGGACACTGAAGCGGAATTTAGGAACTTCCGACACGGTGCTCAGCTAGTCAGTTTATCCCCTCCCAAGAAGCTGCTCGATCAACTGGAAAAGGAAATCAATTCTTTAAACGTATCCGATGAATTCACGCATGAGGATGTGGAACGATTGAAAACGAATTCCGCTATCAACCAAAATCTTCTTCGAACCCGGGCCGAGACATTGGAACAACAAGCCCGACAACTCCGCCGACTCGCCTCTGCTGTCCATGAAAAAGCCATTCAAGACGCTTTAAGCAAAGAATTGGATCAGGCCGAAGACAAGGTCGACCTCCTGAAGGCCGCCTTGCTTTTGGCTCAATTGGATAATGCAGAAATTGAAATCGACCACTACCTCAAGACCGTCGACGGCATGGCCAACACCATTGGAAAATCGCTAAAACCGGATGCCACTGAGAAAGAAAAACTTAAAGCCATTGGCGAATATATGTTTGAACAGAACGGTTTCCACGGCAGTCGAGGTGATTATTATAACCGATCCAACAGCTATCTAAACGAAGTAATCGATGATCGCGAGGGCATTCCCGTTACCCTCACATTACTTTACATGGAGATCGCCAACCGGCTGGACCTCAAACTCCAGGGATTACCTCTACCCGGCCACTTTACCGCGGGCCGGATTACCAAGGACGAACCTCCGGTGATTATCGATGTCTACGACGGTGCCAAGATAATCTCGCGCAAGGAGGCTGAGGAACTGGTATTCAATACATCCGGAGTGCGTCTGATGGACGCCCATTTTGAACCAGCCAGCAAAAAAGCCATCATCATGCGCATGCTGCGCAACCTCATTGGCATCAGTAACAGCACCGAAGAACCGGAAACGGTCGTGCGATATCTAAACACCTTTCTCCTCCTGGAACCCGATTCCCCGCAGGAACGGTTGAATCGCGCCCTGATGAACATGAAGCTACAACTCAACGATAAAGCCAAAGATGATGTCCGTTGGCTGCTGAAAAACAACCCGCCCGGCTTTAATCGGGAACGGCTGATGGAATTATTCCGGCGCTTATAATTATTTCCGCGCCTGAGGTGTGATGGTCAATTCAACCTGCTTCTCTTTGCGCATCACAACAACCTTGGTCGCCTGACCGATCTTGAGCGTGTTCAAGGCTGCTGTGTAATCGTAGATGTTATTGATTTTTGTCACACCCAATTGAATCACGACATCGCCGGATTTAATGCCCGCCTTCTCCGCCGGCCCTCCGGGCTGCACATCGTTGATCAACAGGCCCTTAACCTCTGCAGCATAATCCGGGATTACCCCGGTATAGGCCTTCAAGGTTCCACGACTGGCGTTGCCGCGATTACCGCGCTCCACCTTGACATAATCAGGGCGCTTCATGTCGCCCACTAAATCCATGGTCAATTGCCCTGTAAATTTAGCCACCCGCTCCAAATCCTCGTAGTTCAAGGTATCTGGATCATCACTCGGTTTGTGATAATCCTTGTGTAATCCGGTAAACAGCGCGATCGACGGCACGCCCTTGGGGTAGATTGAGGTAATGTCCGTCGGTTGATATGGATCGTTCTGTAATTTCAAACTAAAACCCGCGGCCACATTGCGTTTCTCCACCAGCTTTTTCCAAACCGATGAAGTTCCCATCCCTTGCATGATGAGCTGGTTGTTTTTCATCCGCCCCACCATGTCGAGATTGATATAAGAGGTCACTTGCTTAAACGGAATCAGTGGATTCTTGGCGTATTGCGCTGAGCCCAGAAGCCCCAACTCTTCCCCCGTCCACCAGCAAAAGATGACGCCGCGCTTAAATTTCTTTGGATCCTTCTTTCGTTCCGCAGCCAACCAAGCCGCCAACTCGAGCAACGTGACGGAGCCGGACATATTATCATCGGCACCGTTATGGATCCGGCCGGGATCTCCACCCTTCGGCTGCAGGGAGCCATCATTATATCCAAGATGATCGTAATGCGCGCCAATCATCACGTACTCCGGATGATCCGTTTCTACTCCGGGAGGCAGCACGGCGATGATATTGTGATCTTCCCGCTGCACCTGCTTAACCGCCGTGCTCATCCGAATCTTGACCCCCGGCAACTCGAAGCTAAACGGTTTGTGCGGATTCTCCTTATCCAAGGCCGCCTGCACCTCCTTGATTGTCCCTTTTCCGGCTGCCTCAAAAATGGCGTTCGCCAGCGCATGCGTACCGGACAATGCGGCCACTCCCGTGCTCGCCGCGCCACGGTCGAGATTCACCGGAATCAGTTTATTGGAATTCTCCGAATTCGGCCCGGCCACAATGATAATTCCCTTGGCCCCCTGCCGACCGGCCACCTTGGCCTTGTACTGTAACGCCGCACTTCGCATCAATTTTTGACGGCGCTCCTCGCTCACCTCTTCCGGAACATAACGCAGCATCAACACCACCTTGTTGGTGCAGTTCAATCCGGCATACGAATCGTATCCTTCCCCGGGCTTGCCGGCGACCGCCAAGCCGTAGCCCCCAAATACCACACCACTTTCAACCGTGTTGTTCACCGTGAAAGATAATGGATTAAAATCCTTGCCCACCTCAAAATGGGTTTCCTTGCCATCCTTGCCGGTGATAACCAGTTCGTTTTTCTCCTTAATCACGTCGACCCCGAACTTAAATGACATTTTGTTCCGGAATGTGCCCTCTTTGTCAGCAGGCTCCAATCCCAAGGCGCGCATTTGTTCAACGATGTAATCGGCCGCCTTTTTGATGCCGGGCGAACTGGTCAGGCGACCTTCAAATTCGTCAGACGCCAGCAGACCCACCTGCGCTTTCATATCCGATTGGGTAATGGCTGTTTCGAGCTTAGCCGGGGCGGATATTTGTTTTTGAGCCTCCGGCAATTTCAAAGGGGTTACCTTCGCTGGCTTGGCCTTGCCTAACGCCGCCAACGCCGCCGCGTGATCCCAGCGGCCGATGAATAATTGTGATTTTTCATTTTCCGTACGGTTGGAGGTCCACATCAGTTGCTTGCCGTCGGGTGAAAATACCGGCAAGCCGTCAAACCCATCGGTAAAAGTCGCCCGCACCGGCTCTTTCGAGCCTTTGGCATCGACCAGATAAACTTCAAAATTACTAAACCCAAGTTTGTTGGAAGCAAACGCCACATAGTCGCCGCTCGGATGAAAATAGGGTGCCCAAGACATTGCCCCGAATTCGGTTAGGCGACGAATATCTGTCCCGTCTATCTTCATCGTGAAGATATCTGCCGTGTCCCCTTTCTCGGAAAAATGTCGCCAAATAATCCGTTTACCATCTGGTGAAAAGAATGGCCCGCCATCGTATCCGGGCAGGTACGTAAGACGCTTTTGACCCGAACCATCCGCGTTCATGATATAGATCTCGCCAAAGTAGGAGAGGTCATATTTCAGCTTTACCTTTTCCTTATCAGTAAAGTCATTCCGATTATGCGCATCCCGTATGGAGCAAAACACAATCTTACTCCCATCGGGCGAATACGCGCCTTCCGCGTCATAGCCCAGTACAGTCGTCAGACGCTTGAGTTTTTTACCGTCCGGAGACGCGCTAAAAATGTCCATTTGATCATCGTAATCCCACGAGTACCGGCGGGTTTTACCGGAGGCGCGGAAATCCAATTCGGCTTTCTGCTTATCGACCGCCCTCGGGTCCACATGCGTACTGGCAAACAACACGCGCTCACCGCTCGGATGAAAAAATGCGCATGTTGTTTTTCCCGATCCCGGCGATACACGCGCCACATCTCCAGTCTCCAAGCTCATGGTGTAAATCTGATAAAACGGATTCCCCTTTTCGCGTTCGCTCTGGAAAATGATCCGGTTCCCGTCGCCCGAAAAATATCCCTCCCCACTACGTCGCCCCTCCAACGTTAACTGACGCACGCGGGATAGGAATTGAGATTCGCCTGCGCCTTTATCCTCAGCAACAACCCATCCGGGCAGACACAACCAAGCCAAACAAACAATGATGTGTGGTTTCATGTTCAATTGAAAATTCTTACTGTTTAATTTTTGAAATTGTGCCGTACATATGGCCGCCCACTTTGCCGTGCTTCCATGTTCCCGCATACTTACCGTCATCAATCACAATGTGGGCACTAAACGTTCCTAGCAACGGAATCTTCAGGTTATCCATCTCAATCACCGGCGTGTTACCGGCCCATTTAATCGGCACCGGCACCGGCAGCGTGACGTCCTTGTTGCCGTATTTGATTCTGGCCGTAAACATCCATAAATCCCCTTCGCCAACCTTTTTCACCTTGGAGATCGTGTACTCCTCCTCAGCCGGCTGACCGGCCCGGCCATCGATCGTAAAGACGCCCTTGAATTTAGTGCCGGTCAACAACTGCTCCAATGCCGCGTCCCGTTTCGAAAGTTCTGCTGCATCTGCGCTTACACAAAGCCAGCCCAGAGCCAGCATCATTGCCGTGAACCATTTCATCCGCCCATCATCGGCACGCCAGCGCAAGGCGCAAGCCGAATCATTGGCATTGGCAGGCTCACACGTTGCGTCTAGGCTCCCAAAATGCTCTGTCCAATAACCCGTTCTCTCACCCTGGCTACTCTACTAACCGGATTTCTCATGGCCGAAAACTGGCCTCGATTTCGCGGGCCCGACGGTCACGGAGTCAGCGACGCGGCTATCCCCATAAAATGGACCGACAACCACTATAAATGGAAAACCCCGCTGCCCGCCACGGGCCATGGCTCCCCAATTGTCTGGGGTGATCAGGTCTATCTCCTGTGCGCTGATGAAAAGACCGGGGATCGAACCGCGGCTGCCGTACACGCAATCACCGGAAAAATCCTTTGGAACCTCGATTACTCCGCCCAACATCACCGGCATCACAAAGAAAACAGTTTTGCCTCAAGCACCCCGGCTGCGGATGCTGACCGTGTATATTTCACGTGGGGCACACCCAAAAGCCTTCAACTTACAGCCATATCACACCAGGGCAAGCAGCTCTGGCAAACCGACCTCGGCCCAGTTAAAGGCGGCCACGGTTTTGGAGCTTCCCCAATCATCCACGAAAATCTCGTGATTCTTAATAACGATCAGGATGGAGACAGTTTCCTCGTAGCGGTCCACAAAGCCACCGGTAAAATTGCTTGGAAAACACCGCGAAAAAGCAAACGCCTCACGTACAGCACGCCCGTGCCCTACAAGGCCTCAGGCCGCGATGAGGAATTGATCTTCACCAACTGGACTCATGGCATTACCGGTGTTGACCCCGCGACCGGCAAGGTGAAGTGGGAAAATGCCGTGTTCAACCTCAGCTCCCCCGAACGTGCCATCGGCTCCCCCATCATAGCCGGTGAACTGGTCATCGGCACTTGCGGTTTTGTCACCAAGCTAAAGCATGTGGTCGCACTTCGCCCCAAAGGGAACGCAATGGAAGAAGTGTGGCGCATTGAAAAAAGCGCCCCCCATATCCCAACCCCCTTGTTACTTGGGGATAATCTGTTTCTCTGGAATGATCAGGGCATTGTTACCTGTGTCGAGGCCGCCACGGGCAAGATCCACTGGAACGAGCGCGCCGTTCGCAGTGGCCGATTCTTCGGCAGCCCAGTCGCCGCCAACGGCAAAGTGTTCTGCATCGATTCGAACGGCAAAGTGATTGTGCTTCGCGGGGATGGCCAATTCGAAGTTCTGGCGGAGAACGATCTCGAAGAACGTTGCAATACAACGCCCGCCATTGCCCACGGCCGCATGTACATTCGCACCTACAATCATCTGATCGCCATCGGGAAATAATCATGAACCGACGCCAGTTTCTCCAGACCGTCCCGGCCATTGCGACGCCGGCATTATTTAGCGCCGAAAAACCCGCGCCATCACTCACCTTGGGATTCAGCCTGTACGGCATGAAAACCCTGAAGACCGGGGACGCCCTCCTCCGGCTTTCATCGATCGGATACGACGCCGTGGAACTTTGCCTCAACGACGGTTGGGATGCGGCGCCGAAAAATCTCACCCCCAAACGCCGCAAAGCCCTACGGACACTGCTGGAGGAATCCGATCTCAAGCTGACCGCCTTGATGATTAATCTCAATCTAAACGGCGACCAAAAAGCCAACCTCGCCAAGATCAAAGAAGCTGCTGAGATTGGTCATGCGTTAGCGCCCAAGGCACCTCCAGTCATTGAGACCGTCGGCGGTGGCGGCAAATGGGATACCGTGAAAAAGCAATTTCGAGACAATCTCGGACTCTGGGCCGAAACCGCCAGGGCTTCCAAAACCGTTACCTGCCTCAAGCCCCATCGCGGTGGCGCGGTGAACCGCCCTGAAGATGCCGTTTGGCTGGCAAAACAGATTAACAGCCCTTGGCTTAAGCTGGCCTACGATTACAGCCATTTCGCGCATCGCGACATATCACTTGAGGGCAGCCTGAAGCAAATGATCCCGCACACACGCTTCATTCACGTCAAAGACACAATCATCAAAGATGGCCGCGCACGCTTCGTGATTCCCGGTGCCAGCGGCCAGATTGATTACCACAAACTCATCGGCACTGCCTACCAACTCGGATATCGTGGCGACATCAATGCCGAGATCAGCGGCCAAATCTGGGGGCAACCCGGCTTTGACCCCATCGCCACCGCCATTGCCTGTTACCGAAACCTTTCCCCCGCATTTGTTCAGGATTTATAAAAAAACTCGGCAAACACTTGGTTTACCGAGTTAAATTTTGGTGGAGCCGAACGGAATCGAACTGATGACCCCCACAATGCCATAGTGGAATGCCATTAACGATTAGCACTGTATTTCAGTATTTATTTTTATTTTATCTTGGGGGCAGACGTGGCCCCAAACCTTATCCAAACATATCATTTAATTGTGCGGATCTTTTTTCCATTTTCGTACAGTTGTTCAAGAATGATAGTTCCGTCTTCTCGGTCTTCCATAATACGCAAGCCGTGCTGTATGCCGTGCTTATAGGTGATATGCTCAATCACTTTTTCACGCGTGACAACCTGAACGCCATGCTTTAAGCCGTTCTTGTAGGGGGTTTCCCACTTCGAATTGTCCTCGTATAACCCAATCGTTGCACCCGTAAATGGTAAATCCTCTCCTTTCACATATAGCAATTCATCATCACGCACTTCCACTTTCGCGGCTGAAACCTCGCGGATTACAGGTTCAGGCGTTCCCGAGCGAAGTCCGCCCCAAGCCTGAACTTGGAAGGTGATTGTTGCTAGTACTGCAAGTACAAGAATGAACACATAACGGTACATGAGTCACATAAACACTATTCCAAATTTTTCGTCAATAATCCCATGTGTCATGTGTGAATTAAAAAAGTTACTAATACTCCGTATTTCTCCCTCGCTTTAGCTGCCATGAAACCAATTGGCCCCAAAACACCAGAACAAAGACAAAGAAAAAACTCGGCAAACACTTGGTTTACCGAGTTAAAAAAGTGGTGGAGCCGAACAGAATCGAACTGATGACCCCCACAATGCCATTGTGGTGCTCTACCAACTGAGCTACGACCCCACGAGGCCGCGCAGTATGCTGATGTTGCCCTTCCGCGTCAACTCCCTTTCGCGGCTGACCTGTCCGCCTATTCCAAGCCCAGTGTTTGCCGGCCTTCCGGTGAAATCATGCTCTGATGCCAGGGCGGATCCCAAACAATTTCCACGTTGGCCTCGGACACCCCGCCCAGTGCCAGAATTTTGTTCTGCGCATCCGCCGCAATGCTGGGACCCATTCCGCAACCTTGCGCAGTCAACGTCATCTTAACACCCACCCGCACAGCATCACCATCCGGCTCTACCACGGCATCATAGATCAATCCGAGATCCACGATGTTCACGGGAATTTCCGGATCATAAACATTCTTCAAAGCTTCTTTCACGCGATCCAGCGTAATTTCGCCGCCGGTTTCGGAAGCAGTCACCTCCACTTCCTTGCCAAGGGCATCAGCGTCGGCAGGGTTAATCCGAAACAAGCCGGACCCGGCACGAACGGTGAACGTGCCGCCTAATGTGTGGGTGATATCCACAGGCGTTCCGGCAGCCAAAGTCATGGTATCGCCGCCAGGGATGGCGGTCGCCTCACAATCGCGTGTCAGTTCCACAGTTTCCATCAGGTAATAATATCGTGAACCACGTGCCCGTGAACATCGGTCAGACGAAAGTCCCGACCAGCATGGCGGTACGTCAATTTTTCGTGATCGAACCCCATCAGGTGCAACAGTGTCGCGTGCAGATCATGCACGTGCATCGGTCTATCCTCCGCCTTAAAGCCAAATTCATCCGTGGCCCCATAGGCCATTCCCCCACGCACTCCGCCTCCCGCCAACCACATGGAGAAGCCGTGATGGTTGTGGTCCCGGCCATTGACCTTGCCGGCATTGGATCCGGATTTGGGCAATTCCACCACCGGAGTACGACCGAATTCCCCTCCCCACATGACAATCGTTTCTTCCAGCAACCCGCGTTCTTTCAGATCCGTCAGAAGCGCGCCAATAGCCTGATCACATTGACCGGCCAACTTGCGATGGTTCACTTCCAGGTCATCATGATTATCCCAGGGTTGCGAGTTGCCGTGCCACACCTGCACGTAACGCACGCCTCGTTCAATCAGGCGCCGCGCAATCAGAATCTGCCGGGCTTGCGTCCCCTGGCCGTATCGTTGCCGGACATGCTCCGGCTCCCGCGAAACATCAAAGGCATCTGTCGCCTCCATTTGCATGCGATAGGCCAATTCAAAGGAATGGATGCGGGCTTCCAATTGGGATTCATTCTGGCGCTCTCGGGCATGCCGCTCGTTGATCTTCCGCAACAGGTCCAATTGCCGCCGCTGTTGATCCAAAGTCATGCGGGGATTACGGATATTCGCAATCAACTCTTCCGCCTTGGTCTTGCGTGTATCGACATAGGTGCCCTGATATGAACCCGGCAAAAAACCGCACTGCCAATTTTGTGATTCCTGGATGGGGTAGCCCGGACACATGGCAATAAAGCCGGGGAGATTTTGGTTCTCCGTCCCCAACCCATAAGTCAGCCAGGAGCCCACACTGGGCCGGACTTGCAATGATTCGCCGCAATTCATGAGCATCAAGGACGGCTCGTGATTGGGCACATCCGCGCGCATGGAACGCAGCACACATATTTCGTCCGCGTGTTTGGCGGTATGTGGGAAAATCTCACTCACCGGCAGGCCGCTCTGGCCGTGCTGAGCAAACGCATACGGACTGGGCAACGCCGCCCCTGTTTTGCGTTCCGTCGGCAAGTTTTGCATCGGCAACATTTTGCCGGCGTACCGCTTCAATATCGGCTTGGGATCAAACGTGTCCACATGGGATGGACCGCCGTTCATGAACAGGTGAATAATCCGTTTTGCTCGAGGCCGGAAATGCGGCGGTTTAGGTGACAGTGGATTCTCTCCCACCGCCTGCACCAGACTTCCCAGCCCCAAGGCGCCCATGCCCATCCCCGAACGCATGAGAAAATCCCGACGCGTGTAAGCTAGATGACGATAATCTGGGTCGTGATGAGGCACCCATCCAGTATCGGAAACTCAGAGGCAAAGTCGATCTTCAATGGCCCACAAAATAACTGAGATTCTCCAGCTCAATGGCGAGATTGACGTTATTCACCGTCACCTCATCGGGCACTTGCAACACGGTCGGGGCAAAATTCATCACACCGGTCACCCCCGCTTCCACCAAGTCGTTCACCACCTCCTGCGCCTCTTCCGGGGGCACGCACAAGATCGCCATACGCACCTGATTCTTGGCGACAAACTCCCGCATTTCTTGCATTGGATAAACCGGCTGCTTGACACGTTTGTCAGTAATCGGCTCCGCCCGTACATCAAACGCTGCCACGATCCCAAACCCTTCCTTGGCAAACCCGCGGTAGGACAACAATGCACGTCCCAAATTACCGACCCCCACCAATACCACAGGTTGCAGGTGATTGGTGCCCAAAAGGTCGGAAATCATTTTGATCAGCTGCTCAACATCATAACCCAAGCCGCGTGTGCCGAACTGGCCGAAATAGGTGAGGTCTTTTCTTAATTGAGGCGATTTGACCCCAGCCGCACCCGCCAGCGCCTCGCTCGAGACGGTTTTTATTCCGTTTTCCAGCAAACGCTGCAGACAACGCGAGTAGATCGAAAGCCGATATACGGTCTTGCGCGGGATATCTGATTTTTCAATTTTTGCTGTCTTCTTGGCAGGCATAAATCCTTTTAAGCGGAACAATTTAAGTGTCCGGCTCCGTCCTCGTTGGGTCAAGATTTAAGGATTGCGGACACATCAACTCACGTCGAAACTCGGGCATGCGTATCGGTTTTGCCCTTCTGCTACTCACACTCGCCATCGAAGCCGCCCATTGGAACCAATTTCGTGGCCCGGCCGGCACGGGTCATACCTCTGCCAACCTGCCGCTTACCTGGAGCGAGACCGAGAATGTCACATGGAAAACCCCGATTCCAGGTCGGGGCTGGTCATCGCCTGTGCTATGGGAAAACCAAATATGGCTAACCACCGCCACCCCGGACGGCAAGGAACTGTCCGTCCTCTGCCTAAACGCATTGAACGGCCAAGTGCTGCATCAACAAAAACTTTTCGATATCGAAAAACCACAGTTTGCCCATAAGTTTAACAGCTACGCCTCCCCCTCACCGGTGATCGAGGCGGGCCGCGTATATGTGACCTGGGGTTCCCCGGGGACGGCCTGCATTGACACCAAAACTTTTAAGATTCTTTGGACCCGTCGAGATCTTGAATGCGACCACTTTCGCGGAGCCGGATCCTCGCTCATTATCTGGAACAATCTGCTCATCAACAATCATGACGGCGCGGACCTCCAATACGTATTCGCCCTCGACATGCAAACAGGCAAAACCGTTTGGAAAACCCCGCGCTCAGTCGATTTTCAAGATCTGGACCCCGACGGCAAACCCAAGCGGGACGGTGATATGCGAAAAGGCTACAGCACCCCGCACATCATCGAACTCAACGGCAAACCCACTTTGATTAGCTCTGGGGCCATGGCTCATTATGCATACGACCCCGCCACGGGCCGGGAATTATGGCGAGTTGTGGAGCGCAAACAACATAGCGCCAGCACACGCCCCGTATTTGGTCACGGCCTCTGCTATTTTCCCACTGGCTTTGGCAAAGGACAGTTGCTGGCTGTCAATCCGAATGGCAAAAATGATACTACAGACACCCACATCCAATGGCGCCTGGCCCGCAGTGGCGTTCCGGAAAAACCATCGTTGCTCCTGATTAAAGATCATTTGTACATGGTGGATGATCAGGGCGGTCTGGCTACCTGTGTTGACGCCAAGAGTGGCAAAGAGATTTGGAGCGAACGTTTAGGCGGCAACTATTCCGCCTCGCCGATTGTCGCCCAGGATCGTATCTACGCCTTCAGTGAAGAAGGAAAATCGGTGGTGTACGCCGCCTCACCGGATGGCTTCAAAAAACTGGCCGAAAACAAATTAACTAACGGGTTTATGGCCAGTCCGGCGGTTTATGGAAACTCCTTGATCCTCCGCACCAAGACCCATCTTTATCGGATCGGCAACTAGCTAATCCACAAACCGGAATTCATTACTCAGGAACAACACCTGAGCAAGCTCGGCGAATGCCCGCTCGCGTTGACCGGCCTCCCCGTTTCCAATGTATTTGAGCGCGTCAGTCAATTCCTCGACACTCGGGTTTCGTTGAAATAACTTTTGATACAGAAACTTCACCCGGGCCTGCCCGATTGGGTGGGGTGCTGTGGCGGCCAACATCTTCCCCGATCGATCCAGCATGAACGGGCTGTTCATCAGGTATAATGACTGCTGCGGCACCGTGTTCTCATAGCGTTCCGGACAATGCGCATCCGGATTGGCGAAATCAAATGTGCGAAACAATCCCGGCAAATTCTGCCGATCCACATATCCATAAATGGTGCGGCGCAGTGATCCGGGTTGCGTATGAATTTTCTCAGGACGCCCTCCGATCTTGAGATCCAAATCACCACCCGCCTGCAGCACGGTATCCCGCAGCACCTCAAATGAAACCCTTTGACGATTCATCTTCCACAGCCAGCGATTGCCCGGATCCAGCTCCATGCATTCCGGTCGATTGTGACTTCCCTGTTGGTATGTCGCCGAAAGCATGATCCATCGATGCAACTTCTTGATCGACCATCCTTCCTGCACGAACCGATGCGCCAACCAATCGAGCAACTCCGGGTGCGAAGGGGGCTGGGCGCGCAACCCGAAATCACTCGGGGTTAACACCAAACCTTGACCAAAGTGGAGTACCCAGACTCGATTCACCATAACCCGAGCCGTCAACGGATTATCCGGATGCGCGATTGCCTGCGCCATTTCGAGACGCCCGCTACCTTTGGTAAATGGTTTACGCTGCGGGGATAAATGCTCCAAGAACTGCCGAGGTACACTAGGCCCACGATTACCGGCGGAACCACGGAGATAGACATACGGATCAATCGGCTTTTCCCGGTCGACCATCACATGCGCTCGCGGCGGTGCCCCCGGATGATTCGCCGCCAAATCATTTAATTTTCCTTTTAATTGATTCAGACGGCTTCGGACGCCAAACAACAAGCTATTGGGATTGGAAGGCGATAACGTTTCATCCACTTGAGCGGGGCTATTGGGTCCAAATAACACAAGCCGGACAGCTTCCCATTCAGGGTCCTGAAGCCCTGTTGCCTTGGGATCCTCCTTCAGTTTCGCTTCCCATCGTTTCATCACTTCAGCAAACACTTTTCGGTATTGCCCCTCCAAATCGCCTTCCGTCGCTGAGATCAACGGCGTGCTTTTTCCCTCCAATCCATGCCACGCCACAAATAATGGATGTTGGTTTTGTTTCCAGTTTTGCAACATCCGTCGCCAATTGGCCGCCGCGATGATGTTCAATTTGCGGGCGGTGAGCATTTGGGTTAGAGCAGTGCCCTGAATTTTCTTCTGCTCAGCTTCACGAACAGCCAGCATGTAATCCACTGCCCGCGCGCGGAGTTCGCGGCGTTTTTGTGACAGGGTTCGATCCCGGAATTCCTCAATCGCCTTTTCCTGTTTCATCTGTTCCGCGAGATAGGCCTCGTGTTCTTTTGGGAGAGATCTTGAACCTAACAACGGCAACTCATCCGGTTCTGTACTACTGTTAAACACGCCATGGAGTGAGTAATAATCCGCCGTAGGGATCGGGTCATATTTATGATCATGACATCGGGCGCACGAAACCGTGAACCCCATCAATCCGCGCGTCACCACATCAATCCGATCATCGATAATTTCATCTTTCCGATCCAGAAAACGCCGCCCCAGCGTCAAAAACCCCATCGCAGCCAACGGACGTTTATCATTCCCCAACTTCAATTGATCGGCAGCCAATTGCTCTATGATAAATTGATTGTAAGGTAAGTCCTCGTTAAACGCGCGCACCACGTAATCACGATAGGTGTATGCGTATTCATAAATCCGGCTCCGCGCTCCAAATCGGTAGCCACGTGTATCCGAATAACGCGCCACATCCAGCCAATGCCGGCCCCAGCGTTCGCCGTAATGCGGTGAGGCCAACAATCGATCAATCAGCATTGGCCAGGCATCCGGCGAATCATTCGCCACGAACTGTTGCACCTCGGCGTACGACGGCATTAAGCCGGTCAAATCCAACGTAGCCCGCCGGATCAAGGTGCGCCGATCTGCTGCTTTCGAAGGATTCAGGCCTTTTTGGGTGAGAACATGTAGAACAAACCGATCGATTTCGTTTTGAGGCCAAGCTGAGCTGCTTTTGGGCGGCACGGGATTGGTCACCGCTTTGAATGCCCAATGGTTGGCCACCTGCTCGGCAGATGACAACGGCGGCACGTTGGCAGCCATAAGATCCAGTCCGCTGAATACCAAGATGAACCCGAACCACTTCACAGCTGAATTCTAGTCATTTCCGCAACAGTCGACCAATAGATTCCGCAGCACGCATGGCGGCGCCTTTTCGGCCCAAAGAATCGGCAATCACATCCAGTTCCTCACGCAACTCCACACGCTGGGCTGCATCATCTAGGAACCGGTTTGCTTCCCGGGCCAGATTGGCATCATTGGCGTCGCGTTGGATAAATTCGGGAAACACTTCCCGGCCCGCCAGCACATTGGGCATCGCGATGTGTTTCACTTTGACAAACAATCGTCCGAGTAAATAGGTGATCCAGGAGGTCTTATAAAGCACCACGGTCGGCACGCGAAACCACGCACACTCCAGTGTGACTGTGCCCGATGAGGCAATAGCCACATCCGCTTCGCCAAGCGCCTCATGCAATCCACCAATGCGCAGATCCCAATCCGCCACAGACGGCACCAATAATTTGGCCTGAGCCGCCAGAGATTCGTTGGCAAACACAATCATCGGCTCCGCATCAATCTCCGCGGCGGCGGCGGCCATGACCGGCAGGTGGCGACTGACTTCCTTGGCCCGACTTCCCGGGAGCAGAAGTAATTTGCGTGGCCGCTGTTGAGATTTGGGGTCGCGAAACTCCAAGTCCGGATAACGATCCGTCAATGGGTGTCCCACGAAATCGACCGGCAATTCCGGCGCCCGTTCCGCGTACCACGCCTTCTCGAAGGGAAAAATACTGAGCAGCTGATCCACATCCTCGGCGATTTGATGCACCCGACTTTCGTGCCACGCCCATAGTTGCGGGCTGATGTAGTAAACAATATTCGGCCGCCAATCGCCGCCAGCGGTCGCCTTGCGCAAGGCCCGAACAAAACGCAGGTTAAATCCGGGGTTATCGATGCACACCACCGCATCCGGTTTTTGCTCCAACGCCAGTTTTAGCAGGCGATCAAAGAATCCCTTAAATTTACCGTAATTGAGCACGGCCTCCCAAATGCCAATGACGGCATGCTCGGAGAGATCAATCTCCAGATCCACACCGGCCGCCTTCATTTTGGGCCCACCGGCCCCAAACGCCTCCACTTCCAGACCGGACGCCTGCATCGCCTCCAGTAACTCAACCGCCAGTGTATCACCGCTGGTTTCGCCGACCATGAACATCACGCGGTTCATGAGGATTCCAAGGCCTGAACTTGGCGGGTGATTTCCAGAGCCACCTCCAACGCCTGACGACCTGCTTCCCCGCTGACCTTGGGGGTCTGTCGTTCACGTACGCATTCCACGAAATGTTTTAACTCCAGCTTGAGTGGCTCGTCTTTGGCAATCGGCACGGGCTCGCGCACAACTTTTTTCCCGCCGAACTCACTCACGATCGCGCTATCCTTGGCGTGAACTAACTTTTGCCACAGACTCGATTCCTCTTCGCCTTCCGCGGCGATCCGGTAAATGTAGCCTTCCTGTTTTTGATAATCGAGCGAGACATAACTGGTGGTCTCCCCGCCGCTGAACACACGGATTTTCCGCATTCGCTCCGGACTGACCCGACTCACAGTCAGATTTGCGACGCACCCATTTTCAAATTTCAACCGTGCATTGGCAATGTCTTCACTGGCGCTCAAAACCGGCACCCCAACCCCGTCCACTTCCTTGACGGGCGAATTCACAAATGCCAGCACGATATCCAGATCATGAATCATCAAGTCCAGCACCACGCCAATATCCATGCTCCGCGCCGGATATGGAGACAGACGATGCGTTTCAATAAAGCGCGGTTTTTTGGCCATGGTCTGAAGGTAATCGAACACGGGATTAAACCGTTCCACATGGCCCACCTGCAGCACCCGGCCCTTTTCCTGCGCCAACTGAACCAGTTCTGCGGCCTGATGCGCCTCGTCCGTAATGGGCTTCTCAACCAGCACATGCCGATCTGCTTCGAGGAACTGGCGGGCCAATTGGAAATGAGTAGACGTGGGCGTCACAATGCTCACCGCATCGGCCTGATCCAGTACTTCATCCATGGAACCCAGTGCCCGGACCCCATTTTTTTTGGCAATCTCCCGGGCCCTTTCCGCATCGGGATCGTACAAGCCCACAAAGTCCACGCCGCCAGATTGTTCGAGCTCCGCATAAATACGGGCATGATGTTGACCCAAGGCGCCCACTCCCAGCACGGCCACTTTCACGACTTCCGACACGCGGGGAGGGTCGCGGTTCTGGCCGCTTCGTTCAAGGTTAACCTTGTACGCGCGAGCCCAATCCGTACCC